>CANBRQ010000107.1 GCA_947371955.1 Paracoccaceae bacterium
CGCCGCGAAACCCCTGCGTTTTGTGTATCCATCATTGATTTAGCCTGTCCCGTTTGCCGTACTGCACCGTCTTGTCGACGGCTTTGTTGCTGCTTCATCCCCAAAGCGCCTCATTCTCTTGCCATAGAAATTTCATCCTCCCAACAGCGAATTCTGTCGCAGGTCTGAACCTTGGGCCGGATAGGCAAAAGTTCGCTGAATTCAAGGGCGACAATCCGCTTAGATTGCGTCTCAAGTTGAAGTGATCAAATTGCGACAGATGCCCCGACCAATCGCTGTTCAGGCGGGGCACAGGTTTGCAAAACCGTTGGTTTACGGGTACTTTGATCACAACGGCAGATGAAATCGGGCGCGCAAGACGCCCGGAAAAGGAATTGCGGCGATGAGCATTGCGACAAGCAGGCGGAACGTGTTGCGGGGGATGACCTCTGCCTTGGCTTTCGGCGCAGCGCTGCGGGCGGGCTTGGTGCAGGCCTCGACCCTTCCTTCGGCATTCACCCAAGCTCTGGCACAGGCCGCCGGAGAGAATCCCGTCGTCTCAGCCTTCTACCGTGACCGCAACTACGCCACCCTGTGGACCGGTCCGGCCGACAGCGCCCGGCGCGCCGCTTTGCTGGCGGCCCTTGATACCGCAGCCGACCACGGCCTGCCGGTGCCGCGCTATGACGCAGCGGCCCTGCGTCAGTCTTTCACCGGTGCCCAGACCGAGGGCGACCTTGGCCGTTTGGAAGCCGCAATGTCGGTGGCCTTCATCACCTTCGCGCATGATCTGTCCTCGGGCGCGCTGGAGCCGGTCAATATCGACGATGGCATCAAGCGCGAGATTCCCCGGCCCGACCCCGCACTGATTTTGGTACAGGCCGAAAGCGCCGATTTCACCGGCTATTTGTCCAGCCTGCCGCCGTCGGAACCCGAATACGCTCGTCTCATGGCCGAGAAGTTCGCGCTGGAAGATCTGATCAACGCGGGCGGCTATGGCCCGAAGATTCCCGTGGCAGAGGTCAAGGCTGGTGCCTCGGGTGCGGCCGTGACGGCGCTGCGTGACAGGCTGGTAGCCCTTGGCTATCTCGACCGGGCGTTTACGCAAGAGTATGACGCCGATGTGCAGGCCGCCGTGCAGCGCTTCCAGTTGAACAATGGCATTTCGCCGGATGGGGTCGCGGGCAAGGGCACGGTCGAGGCGCTGAACGTTCCCGCCGAAGAGCGGCTGAAAGCCGTGGTCGTCGCGATGGAGCGGCTGCGCTGGATGGGCAATGTCGATCTGGGCTCGCGCCACATCTGGGTCAACCAGCCCGATTTCACCGCCAAGGTCGTGGACGATGGCGCCACGACCTTCCAGACCCGCGTCGTGATTGGCAAGGTCGGGCATGACACGCAAAGCCCGGAATTCTCCGACAAGATGGAGTTCATGGTCATCAACCCGACCTGGTCGGTGCCGCGCTCGATTGTCGTCAAGGAATACCTGCCACAGTTCCAGAAGAACCCCTCGGCACAGGGGCAGTTGCAACTGCTCGACCGGTCGGGGCGCGTGGTGGACCGGTCCACCGTGGATTTTGCGGCCTATACCCCGAACAACTTCCCCTTCGCCCTGCGTCAGCCGCCCGAGGATGGCAATGCACTTGGCAAGGTCAAGTTCATGTTCCCCAACCCTTACAACATCTATCTGCATGACACGCCGACCAAGAGCCTGTTTGCCAAGGAAGTCCGCGCTTTCAGCCACGGCTGCATCCGTGTGGGGTCGCCGTTCGATCTGGCGTATTTCCTGCTCAGCCGGCAGTCCGACGACCCCAAGGCCCTGTTCGCCAGCTACCTGAAAGGTGGCAAAGAGGCGACCTTGAATCTGGATCAGCCGATCCCGGTGCATCTGGTCTATTTCACCGCATGGCCGGATGATCAGGGCCGCATCGGCTATCGCCGCGACATCTATGGCCGCGATGAGAAGCTTTTTGCCGCGTTGAAAGACGCCGGGGTGGCGTTGGCGGGCGTTCAAAGCTAATCAGTCGTCGTAGATTTCCCGCAGACTCTTCGACGGAGGCGCTGATGGCTCACAGCATCGCGAGTATTGCCGCTGCGATCGGCGCGCCCTTTGAGGGCGATGGCGGCCTTATGATCGAAGGCGCCGCCGAGCCTGCTTCGGCTTCGGCGCTGCATCTGGCGCTGGCGACCAACCCGAAATATGCCGAAGGGCTGAAACTGGGCCACGCCCGCGCCGCCTTGCTGTGGCCGGGGGCGGACTGGCGGGATCTGGGGCTGACGGCTGCGATCTTCGCGCCGCGCGGCCGGCTGGCGATGGCAGGGTTGACGCAGGCCTTGGACAATGGCCCGTCGATTGCGCCGGGGGTGCATCCGATGACGGCGGTCGACCCTTCGGCGGTGATCGGAGAGGGGGCGGCGATTGGGCCTTTCGTGTCGATTGGTGCGGGCGCGCGGATCGGGCCCGGGGCGCGGATTGCGTCGCATGTCTCGATTGGCGCGCGGGCAGTGATCGGCGCAGATGCGCTGATCCTTGAAGGGGTGAAGATCGGACATGACGTTCAGATCGGCGACCGGGTCAATCTGCTGCCGGGCTGCGTGATCGGGTCGGATGGGTTCTCTTTTGTCACGCCCGATGTGTCGGGGGTTGAAGAAATCCGCGCAACCCTTGGAATACGTGGGGAAATCCGGCATCAACAGTGGCACAGGATTCACTCGCTGGGGGCTGTTGTTCTGGGCGATGACGTCGAAGTTGGTGCCAACACTTGCATTGATCGCGGCACGATCCGGTCAACCTCCATCGGAAATCGCACCAAAATAGACAATCTGACGCATATTGCCCATAACGTCAGCGTGGGTGAGGACTGTTTGATCTGTGGAATGGTGGGTCTGGCCGGTTCGGTCAAGGTTGGCAACCGGGTGGTGCTGGCGGGTCAGGTGGGCGTCGGCGACAACCTCTTTGTCGGCGATGACGTCATTGCCGGGGCGGCGTCCAAGCTGATGACCAACACACCCGCGGGACGTGTGGTGCTGGGTTATCCGGCCATCAAGATGGACACCCAGATCGCCCTGCAGAAGGCGATGCGCCGCCTGCCGCGCCTGTCCACGCGGCTGGCCGCCCTTGAGGCACGTCTGGGGGCAGCACCGGAGGCCGAGGAATGATCCGCGACCGTATCCTGCAGATCATCGCCGCGCAGGCGTTGATCGACCCGGCCGATCTGCGGCTGGATGCCCGGCCCGAGGAGATCGGCCTGGACAGTCTTGGCCTGGTCGAAGCGATCTTCGCGCTGGAGGAGGAGTTCGACATCGCGATCCCCTTCAACGCGCAAGACCCCGGGGCGAGCAGCTTTGACACCTTTACCATCGGCGCTGTCGTCGCGGCGGTCGAGGCCCTGGTGCAGGGCTGATGGCCCGGGTGGTGATCACGGGGGCGGGGACGGTGAACCCGCTGGGTCATGATGTGGCCACGACCTATGCCGCGATGGCCGAGGGACGCTCGGCGATTGGCCCCTTGGTGCTGGCCGATCTGGACCGGCTATCGGTCAAGATCGGCGCGCAGGTGACGGGTTGGAAGGGCGACTTTGACCGCGCCGATCTGGTCTGGATGGACCCGTTTGCGCAATATGCCGTGGCCTCGGCCCGGCAGGCAAAGGCGCAGGCGGGGTTTACCGCCATGCCGGAAGCCGGGGTGATCATCGGCTCGGCCGGTGGCGGTTTGCAGACGGTGGATGACAACTACCGGGCCGTCTATCAGGCGGGGAAGAACCGGGTGCATCCCTTCACCGTGCCACGGCTGATGGCCTCGGCTGCGGCGTCCTTGGTGGCGCGGGATCTGGGGCTGATGGGGCCGTCTTTCACGGTGGCCTCGGCCTGTTCGTCCTCAAACCACGCCATTGGCCAAGCCTTTCAGATGGTGCGCAGCGGCATGACGCCGGTGATGCTGGCAGGCGGGTCGGATGCCATGTTGTGCTTTGGCGGCATCAAGGCGTGGGAGGGCTTGCGGGTTCTGTCGGAAACCGCGTGCCGTCCTTTCTCGAAGGGCCGCGACGGCTTGGTGATGGGCGAGGGCGCTGCGGTTTTCGTGCTGGAGGACCGCGATCATGCCCTGGCGCGGGGGGCTGTGCCCTTGGCCGAGGTTGTGGGGTTTGCCATGACGTCAGATGCGGGTGACATGGTGCAGCCCTCGGTCGAGGGGGCGATGCGGGCGATGCAGCGCGCCTTGCAGGATGCGCGGCTGGCGCCGGCTGACGTGGGCTATATCAACGCCCACGGCACCGGCACAGCGGCCAACGACCGCTGCGAGGCGCAGGCGATTGAGCGGGTCTTCGCGGGCAGCGCCTTGGTGTCCTCAACCAAGTCGCTGCATGGCCATCTGATCGGCGGGGCAGGGGCTGTGGAACTGCTGGCCTGCCTGCTGGCCTTGCAGACCGGCGCGATTGCGCCCACGGCAGGCTATCTGGGGCCGGATGAGGATTGCAACATCCCACTCGTCACCAAGAAAAAGACGGCCCGCGTCGGGGCCGTCTTGTCAAACGCGTTTGCCTTTGGCGGCCTCAACGCCGTTTTGGCGCTGAAAGCTGCGTGATCACTTCTTGATCTTGTCCGCTGCATCCTTGATCGCCTGATAGCCTGCCGAGAAGCCCTTCAGTGAGATCGTCACCGTCACGGTCTTGTCGGGTGCCGCTGCCGGGATGATGATGACATTGGCGTTGGTGCCCTTTTTCAGCGACGTCAGATCATCGGCGGTGAAGCCGGTCTTGGCGAGGCAGCCCGACACGGTGCAGTAGGAATAGGGATAGACCAATGCGACGTTCTGGTCGACGGCGATCTTCAGATTGGCGGTCAGCAGGGTTTCCAGCGGCACCAGAACGGTGGCGCCCAGCACGGCCTGGCTGCCATCGGGCAGGGTGAAGAAGCTGACTTCAGCGGTCGGATTGCCGGCCTCGTCCTTCAGCAGCTGGTACAGCTGGCAGGGGTCGGCGCCATCAGCGGTCTTCACGCAGCGCTGTTCCCAGGCGTCGAACTTGGCCGCCAGATACACCGCACCCACCGCAGCCTGCGCCTGGCTTGGCATGCCATCCGGCACGCCCAGCGAAACGCCCGCTGCCGCCGCCGGATCAGCCGGTGCTGCGGTTGCATCCGCCGCCGGGGCGGTGGTCGTGGTCTGTGCCATGGCCATTGGCCCAAGTCCGGACAATGCGATGGAAAGGCCAAGAGCGAGGCGGGAGAGGGTGCGGGTCATATCGGTGTCCTTGATCAGCAGCATGCGGCTTTTATCGGGTTCGGCCCAAGGGTCGACTTGAAGATCGACACAGGGTTTGGCGGTGCCTTAGCATGACAGGGGCTGGGCCGTCAGGCCTCAAATCACGGTGATCTGCATTCCGGCGAAACCCTGCGCACCACACCCTGTGGCCAGCCACGACAAGCCCTTGTTCAAAAAAAGAAAAAGGGCCGAGGCACGGCCCTTTCTCACTGTATTTTTTTGCTCCCTGTCGGACTGGCCGACTTGATGAAACGGACGCTAGATTGGTTTCACAAAATCGTCAACTGGGATTTTGCAAGCCGCTGATCAAATTGCATTGAGCTGGGAATCGGACGCTGCGGACCCCCGCAAAAAGCCCAAAAAAAGGCCGCACCCGGGGGAGCGGCCAGTCTGACAGGGAGGAAGTATCAGGCGGCAACCAAGGGTCGCAGGCCTGATCAGATCAAACTGGCACAAGAGGGTTAAGAATGTATTGTGCCATGTTAGGCCCAGACGCGTTTGGCCAAAGTTTTTTCGGGGAGAGCGGCAATGACGGACAGCATTTTTGTGGGCGGCGGCGGCGAGGCCTATGCCGAGGCGCAGAGCCTGCTGTTGAAGTATGGCAACCGGCATGGCCTGATTGCGGGCGCCACCGGCACTGGCAAGACCGTCACGCTGCAGATCCTGGCCGAGGGCTTTTCGGCCGCCGGTGTCCCGGTCTTCATGGCGGATGTGAAGGGCGATCTGTCGGGGGTGGGGGTTGCAGGCTCGGCTGCACAGAAGCTGAACGATGCCTTCGTGAAACGCTCGGCCACGATCCATCACGATCTGGTCTATCGCAGCTTTCCGGTGACCTTCTGGGACATCTGGGGCAAGAACGGCCATCCGATCCGCGCCACCGTGGCCGAGATGGGGCCCTTGCTGCTGGCCCGGATGCTGGAGTTGAACGAGACGCAGGAGGGCGTGCTGAACGTGGCCTTCCGTCTGGCCGATGAGGAGCAACTGCCGATCCTGGACCTGAAGGATTTGCAGGCCTTGCTGGTGTTTGTCTCGGACCATGCCGATGAGATTTCCAAGCGCTATGGTCTGGTCGCGGCCACCTCGATTGCCGCGATCCAGCGGCAACTGCTGGTGCTGGAGAATCAGGGGGCCGTGGCGATGTTCGGCGAACCGGCGCTGGACCTTGCAGACCTGATGCGCGTTGATGCCAATGGCGCGGGGATGATCAACGTGCTGTCAGCGGAAAAGCTGATGCTTACGCCGCAACTGTACGCGACCTTCCTTCTGTGGCTTTTGTCGGAACTGTTCGAGACCATGCCCGAGGTCGGCGACCCCGACAAACCCAAGCTGGTCTTCTTCTTCGACGAGGCGCATCTTCTGTTCACCGACGCGCCCAAGGCCTTGATTGCCAAGGTGGAACAGGTGGCGCGGCTGATCCGCTCGAAAGGCGTGGGCGTTTACTTCATCAGCCAGAATCCGGCGGATATTCCGGAGGTGATCCTTGGCCAACTGGGCAACCGGGTGCAGCATGGCCTGCGGGCCTTCACGCCGAAGGACCAGAAAGACCTGTCCCAAGCGGCGCAGACCTATCGGCCCAACCCGGCGTTCGATACGGCCAAGGCTATTCAGGAAGTGGGCACGGGCGAGGCCGTCACCTCGTTCCTGCAGGACAAGGGCGTGCCGGGGATCGTGCAGCGCACGCTGATCCGGCCGCCTTCGACGCAACTGGGGCCGATTGATCCGGGGCAAAGGGCTGCGATCATCGCGGGCTCGCCCATGGGGGCGAAATACGCGGTCACCGTGGATCGTGATTCGGCTTATGAGCGGCTGAAAGCCCGGGCCGATGCGGCAGCCCAGCAAAGCCAGCAGGCGCCGCTGCCCCCCACGGGCACCGGTTACGCCCCGCAGCCGCAGAATGACGGGCTGCAACATGCCCGCCGCTATGGTGGGCCGGTGGGGGGCGGATCAATCGTGCAACCCACTGCGCGAGAGCCTGCGCGACGCACGGATTCGCTGGGGGATGCCTTTGCGAAGAGTTTTGCCCGACAATTGGGCAGCCGCACCGGTCAGGCCGTGGTGCGCGGCATTCTTGGCGGGCTATTTGGTAAAAGTTGACGAATTAGACACAATCTCAGGGTATATTTGCAAACTGGTAGCCAAATTTGGACACCTTTAAATCGGACTATGGACACCACAGGACCTCGTCTGATTCCCTCAAGGGTTGCAAATGACCATTTCGAACGCCGAACAATACCTGCTGGAACTGATGAACCGCGCCCGCCTTGATCCGGCGGGCGAGGCGGCGCGTTTCGGCATCGACCTGAACGACGGGCTGGCACGGGGCACGATCTCGGCCGCGGCCAAGCAGGTCCTTGCGCCGAACCTTAGTCTGGAAGCGGCGGCCACCGGGCACTCGCTGTGGATGCTGGATCAGGACGTCTTCTCGCACACCGGTGCGGGCGGATCGAACCCCAGCGCACGGATGGCGGCGCAGGGGTACAGGGCGATGCCCTGGGGCGAGAATCTGGCCATCAAAGGCTCGTCCGCCGCGATAACGGTGGAAGCCAGTATCGAAGAGATGAATCAGTTGCTGTTCAAGTCCGCCGTGCACCGCAACGACCTGATGGTCAGCGGCATCCGCGAGGTGGGGATCGGGGCGGAAACCGGGGTCTATAACCAAGCTGGAACCAACTTCAACGCGGTCATGCTGACCGAGGACTTTGGCACCACCGGCACGTCGCGCTTTGTCACGGGCGTCTGCTATTCCGACAGCGATGCCAACAAGTTCTATTCGATGGGGGAGGGCAAGGCCGGTGTCTCCTTCACCGTAGGGGCCGTGACGGGCGTTTCAGCAGCAGCCGGCGGTTATGCGGTGGCGGCCGGTACCTCGGCCTCGACACTGGTTTCTGGCAGTTCGGGTGCCCTGACCTTTCAGGTCAATCTCGACTTGAGCCGTGGCAACGTGAAGCTGGATCTGGTGGATGATGCAAAGTTCCTGACCTCGGGCAACATCACGCTGATTTCGGGCATCAACAATGCAGAGCTTCTGGGGGTAGACAACCTCAACGCCACGGGAAATGCGGCGGCCAATCTGTTGACCGGCAACTCTCGCGCCAATCAGCTGTTCGGAATGGATGGCAATGACGTGCTGACCGGTCTTGGCGGCAATGACCTGTTGAGCGGCGGCAACGGACGCGATGTCCTGTTGGGCGGCAGCGGCAATGATACGCTGTCGGGAGGTGCCGGAAATGACAGGATGAGCGGTGGTGCGGGCGCGGATACCTTTGTCTTCGCAAGCCGTTTCGGCGTAGATGTGATCACGGATTTCCGTATCGCGGATCAAGACCGCCTCAGCTTCTCGCACAATTTGTGGACCGGCACGAAGACGGCGGCCGAAGTGGTCGCCCAGTTCGCCCATGTCGGTGTCAACGAAGTGGTGTTCGACTTCGGTGTCGATGAGGTGCATTTGACGGGCCTGACCAGCCTGATCGGGCTGGACTCGACCCTGCTGATCGTCTGATCCGCGCCGTCACAGCTTGCGCACCTTGATCCGCGTCAGGCGGTTTTCGCGGCGTGTCACCACCTCGAACCGGAAGCCGTGGAAGCTGAAGGCCTGACCCTGCGCCGGGATCATCTGCGCTTCATGGATGACAAGACCCGCCACCGTATTCGCCTCATCATCCGGCAGCGCCCAGTCGGTCGCGCGGTTCATGTCGCGGATCGTCATGGCACCATCGACCAGATAGCCGCCATCCTCGATCTTCTTGACCTTGTGATTGATGTCGATCACGTCGAACTCATCGTTGATCTCGCCCACGATTTCTTCAAGGATGTCTTCCAGCGTGATCAGGCCCTGAAGGGTGCCGTATTCATCGACCACCAGCGCGAAATGCGTGCGGCGTTTGAGGAACTCGCGCATCTGTTCATCCAGCGTCGTGGTGTCTGGGATGAAGTAGGGCTTCATCGACACCTTTACGATATCAAGGCTTTCCATCGCCTTCTGGTGGCTGTCGTGTATATGGTCCAGCCGCTCCACCTCGCGCAGAAGGTCTTTGGCGTGGATGACGCCAAGGATGTTCTCGTCGCTGCCCCGGAACACCGGCAGGCGCGAGTGGGAGGAGGCCAGCACGCGGGAGACGATTTCCTCGGCAGGCAGATCGGCGTCGATCATCTCTGTCTCGCGGCGGTGGCGCATGATTTCGTCCACGGTCCGGTCAGACAGATCCAATGCGCCCAGCAGACGGTCGCGGTCTTCCTTTTCCACGGCACCTTCGGAATGGCCTAGGGAAATCGCCCCGGCGATTTCCTCGCGCAGTGCAAGGATGCGGCCATTGGGGTCAGCACGCAGGCCGAAAATCCGCAGGATCAGGCGGACGAAGGCGCGGACCGTGGTGACGACCGGGGTGAAGAGCAGGATCAGGACCTTGATCGCCGGGCCCACCAGAATGGCCACCGGGACCGGAGAGATGATTGCCACGGTTTTCGGCAGCACTTCGGCGAAGACAAGCACCAGAACCGTTACCATGACGGTGGCGATGGCGACCCCATTGGTGCCGAAGAGGTCGGTCAGCAGCGCGGTCGTCAGCGAGGCGGACAGAATGTTGGCGACGTTGTTGCCCAGAAGCAGCGCGCCGATCATCCGTTCGGAATCGTCCGTCACCTCCAGGGCGGCCTTGGCCCCCTTCGATCCCTTGTCGGCCTGCGCCTTCAGCACCCCGCGCGAGGCGGCGGTGAGCGCGGTTTCCGAGCCGGAGAAGAAGGCTGACAGCAGCAGCAGTCCCGTCACCGCAAGGCCGGTCAGCACGATGGTGGCGTGGGCGTAGATCCAGTCCATTTGATCCTCAGGTCTTCGTTTTGGCCAGCGGGTGGTGGTTCAGCACCAAATCCTTGAGCTGGTCTTCCAGAACATGGGTGTAAATCTCGGTCGTGGAAAGGTCGGCGTGGCCCAGCAGGGTCTGGATGACGCGCAGGTCGGCGCCATTGGCCAGAAGATGGGTCGCAAAGGCATGGCGCAGCACGTGGGGCGAGACGCGGGCCGGGTCAAGACCAGCTTTCAGCGCCATGTCCTTGATCAGCCCGTGGAATTGCTGGCGGGTCAGGTGGCCGTCGGCGCCCGATCCGGGGAAGAGATAGCGGCTGGGCGGCTTGCCCTCTTTGCGGGCGGCATCTTCCTGCGTGTCGCGCAGCTTGATCCAAGCGATCAGTCCGACGCGGGCGGGTTCGGAGAGCGGTGCCATCCGCTCCTTGTCGCCCTTGCCCTTCACTAGGATCATCCTTGGGTTGCCGCGCACGGTCGACAGAGGCAGTTCCACCAACTCGCTGACCCGCAAGCCCGTGGCATAAAGCAGTTCCATCAGCAGAAGGTTGCGCTGGCGGTCTTGTGGGCTGCGGCCGGTTTCGGCTGCGGCTTTCAAGAGGGCGGTCACGTCATCCTGTGACAGCGTTTTCGGCAGGTGCCTGGATGCACCCGGCCCGTGGATTTGCAGGGCCGGGTTGTCGGTGCGCCAGCCCTCTTCGTGCGCAAAGCGGTAGACTTGGCGGATGGCTGACAGACGCCGGGCGCGCGTGCTTTGCGACAGGCCCTCGGCCTCGCAGCGCACGAGGTAGTCTTCGACATCGTCGCGCTCCGCCTCGGCCAAGCTTTTGGGGGCAAGGTAGGCGGCAAAGGCGATCAGGTCACGGCCATAGGCCATCTGCGTGTTGCGGGCGGCGTTGTGTTCGGCGGCATGGGCTTGCAGGAAGGTGGAAATCCAGCGCTGACTGTCGGCCAAAGGGGATGAGCCGGGCATTATCCGCGCCGGTCCAGCAGGATCAGTTGCAGGCCAGAGCGGCGGGCGACATCCTCCATCCCCAGCTTGTGCAGGGTCGAAAGCCCCTCGGTCACGGCATGAAGATCGCCGGCCTCGCCCTGTTTGAGCAGAAGCATGGCTTGCAGGATCGCCTCGCCCAGACGGCCCTGGTCGATCAGCGATTGCAGATCGGCGGGGATTTCGGGCGTGGTGAAGGCGGTGAAGACGGCGGTGGAGATGTCATCGGTGGGCATGGCCCCCACCATCTGGCCACGCGCCAAAGAGAGCAGGAACTTGCCCCGCGCATCGCTGGCCGTCAGGCCCTGCGTCAGCTTTTCATAGTCGGGCGACAAGAGCAGCACCTCGCGCGCGACCATCGCCGCCTCGCCTGACAGCGTAAGTCCGGCGAGTTGCTGGTCGAACAGGGTGGCGAAGGGCACCTCAAGCTCGGCTTGCTTCATCATGGCCCAAGCCGATGGCAGGGTGCGTTCGACGGCCTTGGTGTCCTTGGCGGTGATGGCGGCATCCAAGGCCTGAAACGCCGAAACCCGATCCCAGACACCCCCCGAGGCGGCGGGTTTCTGTTGGGTGTAAAGCCCCAGCAGAAGGTTGGGGGCGACCGAGCCCGCTCGCGCCAGACGCTCCACTGCGTCCAGTTGCGCCTTCCAGCCGGCTTGGTCGGACAGGTCGGCATACGTGAAGGCCACAGGCAAGGTGGTGTCGGGCAGGGGCTCGCCAATCGCCTCGTAGATGCGGAAGACCAAGGGGGTGACGGGCTTGGGCATGATCGGGGTGATGCCAGTATCATCCAAGGCGGGGTCCATGAAGCGGGTCAGCAGGGCCGCCTCTTCCGGGCTGACGGTGCCGATGGCTTTGGAGGTGTCAAGCGTCAGTTCCGCCGTGTCGAAATCCCCGGCACGGGCCAGGCAGAAGATGCGGGTCGGCAGGGCCGGGGCCAGACCGGGGGCGGCCTTCAACGCCTCGCAGGCGCGGTCCTCGTCGCCGATCAGCAGGGCCACGTCGAAATAGCGCCGAAAGATCTCGGGTGAGCGGGCAGCACCGGCCGTGTCCAGAAGTGCGCGGGCCTGATCCAGTGCGCCCATCTCCATCAACGTGTCGACGCGGGCGAGGAACAGGCTTTCGCCTGCGGGCGTGCCAGTGGGCGGGTCGGCCTCTGCCAGCAAAAGCGTCAGCATCAGGCTTTGCAGGGCGGGCAGGTCCTGCGCGGCGTTCTGCGCCAGCAGGCCGGAAATGTCGCTGACCTTGGCCGCGCCCCAGAAGCCCAGCGGCAGGCCGGTGACGGTGGAGGGCAGGATGCCAAGACTGTCTGTCGTCGCATCGCCCAAGGGCTGGACGGTGACGCCTTCGGGGTCCAGCCCTTGGGCGACCGGAGGTTCCACGGGCTTGGGCATCGCGGCAGGGGTCACCAGCGACTGGCTCAACCAGTCGATCGCCGACAGCGGTGGCGCTTCAGCAAAGGTCAGGCTCGGCAGGGCAGCCAGAACGACGGCAAGGCTGCCGCAACGGAAGAACCCCTTAGTCGGCATGCAGCGTCACCGGCAGGGTCACCTGCGCTGTGGTTGGCGTCAGGTCAGCCAGATAGGCATAGCCCACCAGCGCCACAAAGCCCGCGACGGCCAGTACCAGCACCGCCTTGATCAGTCGCCCCATAAGGATCGCCCTCTAATCGCCTGTTCCTGCACCTCAACCAGAGCCCTCTTGCGGAGCCTTGTTCCGGTTGCGCGAATATATATGGCATTTGCTTCAACTTCACGCCATTCAGGACGGAAAGTTGTGTGCAAGGGCGGCATTATCCTGCCCCGCATGCATACGGAAGGGGAAACGGTCGGGAACCATGCTGCGCTTGAAGAAAACCGTGGTGCTGGTGGGGATGATGGGGGCGGGTAAAACCGCCGTGGGAACGGCTTTGGCACGGTTTCTGGCCGTGCCCTTCCTCGATTCGGACGAAGAGATCGTGAAAGCCGCCAGCCGGTCGATCGCCGAAATCTTTGAACGCGACGGCGAGCCGTTCTTTCGCGCCCGCGAAACCGAGGTGCTGAACCGGCTTCTGCATGGCGACCCCTGCGTGCTGTCGACGGGCGGCGGGGCCTTTCTGGCGGAGGTGAACCGTGGGCTGATCCATGACAATGGCGTGTCGGTCTGGCTGCGCGCCGATCTGGAACTTCTCTGGCAGCGCGTCCGCCACAAGACAACGCGGCCCCTGTTGCGCACGGCCAATCCGCGCGAGACGCTGAAAGCGCTTTACGAGGCCAGGTTGCCCGCCTATGCCTCCGCCGATCTGACGGTGGATTCAGCGGCCGACATCTCGGTCGAGGCGATGGCCGAGCGGGTGGCGCAGGCCTTGGTCACAAGGCCGGATGTGGTGGAGACGGTCTGACATGGTCAACGTGGTTCCGGTGAACCTTGGCGCACGCTCGTATGAGGTGCGGATTGGCGAGGGGCTTCTGGGCCGGATCGGGACGGAAGTAGGCCCTTTCTTGCGCCGCAAGAAAGTGGCGATCGTCACCGATGACACCGTAGCCCAAAAACACCTGCCGGCCGTGCTGGAGGCTTTTGTCGCCGCTGGAATCCATGCTTCAGCCATGGCACTGCCCCCCGGCGAAAGCACCAAGGCCTGGCCGGAGTTTACCCGCACCGTCGAATGGCTGCTGGAGCAGAAGGTCGAACGCCGCGATATCGTCGTGGCCCTGGGCGGCGGCGTGGTCGGTGACCTCGTAGGCTTTGCCTGCGCCGTCCTGCGGCGCGGCGTGCGCTTCGTGCAGGTGCCGACGACGCTGCTGTCTCAGGTTGATAGTTCTGTTGGCGGCAAGACCGGGATCAACTCGACCCACGGCAAGAACCTGATCGGCGCCTTCCATCAACCCTCGCTGGTACTTGCCGATATCAACGTGCTGGACACCCTTCCGCCACGTGATCTGCTTGCGGGCTATGGCGAGGTGGTGAAGTACGGGCTTCTGGGCGATGCCGCCTTCTTCGACTATCTTGAGGCCCGCGGACCGGCTCTCGCCCGCTTCGACCATGAGGTGATCCTGAAAGCTGTCACCCGCTCGGTCGAAATGAAGGCTGCTATCGTCGAACGCGACGAGACTGAAGAGGGTGAGCGCGCCCTCCTCAACCTTGGCCACACCTTCTGCCACGCGTTGGAGAAGGCCACCGGCTTCGGCGACCGCCTGCTGCATGGCGAGGGCGTGGCCATCGGCTGTGCCTTGGCCTTCGAACTTTCCCAGCGGCTTGGCCTGTGTTCGCAAGAAGCCCCAAGCCGCGTCCGCGCCCACTTGAAAGCCATGGGCATGAAGACCGATCTGTCCGACATCCCGGGTGACCTGCCCTCTGCCGAGGCTTTGGTCGCTCTGATGGGGCAGGACAAGAAGGTCATCGACGGCCGGCTGCGCTTCATCCTCGCCCGCGGCATCGGCGAGGCCTTTGTGGCCGAGGATGTGCCCCCCGGCACCGTAGTGCAACTTCTGAACGACGCATTTCGCG
>CANBRQ010000108.1 GCA_947371955.1 Paracoccaceae bacterium
ATGGCGTCGGCCTGTCCAAACTGAACACAATGGCGCGGCGGAAAGACCCCGTGGCGCTGGACGTGATGCGCGCGGTAAAGGCCGCCCTGGACCCGCAAAACCTGATGAACCCCGGCAAAGTCATCCCGCCACAAACGTAGGGTGCGTGCGTCCAAGCACCGCCCGCTCCCGGCAAAGGTGCGTGAGATCACGCACCTTTGCCGGTTCAGCACCGCCCGCTTTCCAGGAAGCGCAAGGCACCTGACCTCACGCACCGCACCCTGATGACGCGCGACCTTACCCATCCTGACGGGGTACCCCGCCACGCATCGGGCGCGCCTGCCAGCCCCCCGGGAACCGTTTGATCTGTATCAAAGCCGGTCAGCCAATCCTTGGCTAAATCTGAGGAACCGGCGCTGTGTTCTTGCGGTTGTCCCGTGTTTATGGAGTTGCCCGATGCTTGACCTATCCCCTTCGGTCCCAGGCTGGGGCAATCCATTTGCCTGCAAATTGTCCGCGCTTGGAACCCTGACGGCAGAGGATCTGACGGCTCTGTCCGATCTGGCACGGCACCGCCGACAGTTTCCGGCAGGGCAGGAGTTGCTCTATCAGGGACAGACCAGCCAATGCGCCTATGTCGTCCAATCTGGCTGGTCGCTGTCCTACAAGGTTCTACAATCAGGTGCCCGGCAGATCATCGACTTCCATATCCCCGGCGATTTCATGGGCTTGCGGTCCATGCTGCTGCGCATCACCGATCACAGCGTCGAAACCATAACGTCCGTGCAGGCCTCTCCGATCACCTGGGCCGAGTTGATGACATGGTTTCAGCAAAAGCCCCGGCTTGGCACTGCCGTTCTCTGGGCCGCGTCGCGGGACGAAGCGATGGTGGTGGAACGGCTGATCGATCTGGGGCGCCGCTCGGCGGCCGAGCGGATGGCGCATTTCCTGCTTGAATTGGCCGTGCGGCTGCGGCGGGTGGGAATTGGCGACAGCGCGGGCTATCCCTGCCCCCTGTCGCAATATCTTCTTGCCGATGCCTTGGGCCTCAGTTCCATCCACGTGAACCGTGTCTTGCGCGAGTTGCGGGAAGAAGGGCTGGTGACCTTCCAGAACGGTCAGGTCGTGTTCAAAAACCATCGGGCACTGGTCGATTACGCGGGTTTTGATGGGACCTACTTGGATCAAGACACCCCAAGGCCGCGCAACCTGCCATCACCCGGCGTCGCACCGATGCGGGCTGCTTCAATCCAAAAGGCCAGTTTCCCCGAGGCGAGCCTTAGGGACCCCACGGCCCGGAGCCGAGGTTCAGCCACTGCCGTCAATGGTTAAGAGAATGTGAAGATTTTTTGTCTTATATATCTATATCAATGGCTTATATGGGATTGCACGCGTGCAATCCCAATGCTTCACACCTATTTCCCCTTCCAGACCGGGTCCCTTTTCTCCGCAAAAGCCCGCGCCCCTTCCAGCTGATCCTCGCTGGAATAGAGCCGATCCACCGTCACAAGCTGCCGTTTCGTGACCCGGTTCAAAGCATCCTGGAACCGCAAAGCCTCGGCTTCCCTGACCACTTCCTTTATGGCCGCGTAAACCAAGGGCGGCCCGGATTCCAACAGCCGCGCCAGATCCCACGCCTTGCCTAGCAACTCCGCCGGAGAACAAATCTCCTTCACGATCCCCCACCGCAGCGCCTCCTCGGCATCAAACCAGCGGCCGGTCAGCAAGAGATCCATCGCGACATGATAAGGAATCCGCTTGGGCAGCTTGATCGAGGCCGCGTCGGCCACCGTCCCCGACCGGATCTCGGGCAGGGCAAAGGTTGCGGTGTCGGAACACAGGATCAGATCGCAGGACAAAGCCAGCTCCAGCCCGCCGCCGCAGCAGATTCCGTTCACGGCGGCAATCACCGGCTTGTTGAGGTTGGGAAGCTCCTGCAAGCCGCCGAAGCCACCCACGCCATAGTCGCCATCCACCGCATCGCCCCCGGCGGCCGCTTTCAAATCCCAGCCCGGGCAGAAGAACTTCTCCCCGGCGGCCCGCAGGATGCAGACTCGAAGGCTGTCATCGTCCCGGAATGCCCGGAAGGTCAGCCCCATGATCCGGGAGGTCGCAAGGTCAATCGCATTGGCCTTGGGCCGGTCCAGAGTGACCTCCAGAACGGCGCCCTCGCGGCGGGTCTTGACCGGGCCTTCGCTTGTCATGTCCATCTTACGCTCTCCTGATCAGGGCATCCACGGCGACGGCACCGAATTCGCGGACCATCACGGGATTGATTTCAATTTCATCCAGCGACGGGTCGGCTTCCATAAGCCGGCCCAGCATCACCGCCAGTGCAGCAAGCGCCGCCACATCCGCCTTCTTTCGGCCCCGATAGCCATCCAGCAAAGGCCAAAGCCGCAGCTTGCGCAGCGCCTGCAGGACGTCGGCTTCGGTGGCAGGCAGGATCAAGGTGACGGTATCGGCCAGAACCTCGGCGGTGACGCCACCCATGCCAAGGGTCAGGCTGACCCCATAGATCGGATCATGCCGCAACCCGACCAGTATCTCGGCTGCCGCGCCGGTCACCATCTCCTCCAGCAGATAGCCCGTGGCGCCGGCCATGTCCGCCTGGCCTTCCAGCGAGGTCAGACCGAGCCGCACAGCCCCCGCTTCTGTCTTGTGGGCAAAGCCCAGACCCTTCAGCGCGTAGGGTGGGGTTAACCCCACCCTACCTGCCGCGAGGTCGGCCAAAGTCGCGCCGGTCACAGCCTTGGGAACGGCAACCCCGGCGGCAGAGAGCAGAGCCTTGCCCTCGGCCTCGCTCAACAGACGTGTGTCACGCGGGGGCATAGCCGGGAATGGCCGCCATCCCGCCGGGCCCGCCGGGGTCTGCGCGGCTTTGACCGCGGTCATCGCAGTTTCCAACCCGAAGAGTGGGCAGACACCTTGCCCGATCAGTGCTGCGGCGCGGGCCTCGCCAAAGTTCTCGGCCATCGAGGCGACCGGGAAGGCCGGCTTGCCAGTGGCCCGCTGCGCCGCGACAATGGCATCCAGCGCCGGCTGATAGCTTGATGTGTCGCAACGGTCTTCACGCGGCATGTCCAGGACGTAGAGGCCGGCATCATAGGCCTCCAGCATGGCGGTGAAAACTTCGGTCGTCTTCGGCCCGTCACCCCATATAAACGTGTGGTAGTCCAGCGGGTTGCTGATCGTGACAATCGGCCCCAAAGTCTGGAACAACCGCGCCCGCGTCGCCTCCGTCACGGGCGGGAAATCGATGCCCAGGGGTGCGGCCAGATCTGCCATCAGCCCGGCCTCGCCGCCAGAGCACGAGAGCGAGCACATCCGCGTGCCAAGCCCGGTGCCATGGACATGGAAGATCTTCAGCGTCTCGACCAGTTCGGACGGTGTGTTGACCTCCGCCACGCCGATCTGCCGCAGGAAGGCGCTGGAGGCAGCGCCCCCGCCGGCCAGCGAGGCGGTGTGCGAGGCGGCTGCGGTCCGCGACATCTCGGTCTTGCCCGACTTTATGAGGACGATCCCTTTGCCCATCGCCCGCGCCCGTTCGGCCAAAGCGGCAAAGGCCACGGCGTCATCGATCCCCTCAACATACATGCCCAAAGCTGTGACACGCGGGTCATCAATCAGCGCCCCCGCCAGTTCGGCCAAACCGACAACGGCGGCATTGCCAAGACAAGCCACATAGGCCACGGGCAGCCCGCGCTGCTGCATGCCCAGATTCACGACGATGTTCGAGGATTGGCTGACCAGCGCAACACCCTTCTCGACCCGAATGCCGCCATGCTGATCCGGCCACAGCAGCGCGCCGTCGAGGTAGTTGATGACCCCATAGCAGTTCGGTCCAAGGATCGGCATGTCGCCCGCGGCGGCGACCAATTGTGCCTGCAACCGGGGCTCGCCAGCCTCTGTCCAGCCCGCAGCAAAACAGATTGCTCCGCCGGCGCCCATTGCAGCCAGTTCGGCGACGATCTCGATGGTGGCAAAACGGTTGACGCCGATGAAGGTCGCATCCGGTGCGCCTGGCAGATCAGCCAGCGATGTATAGGCCTTCAGCCCGCCAATTTCGGCCTTGGTCGGATGAACCGGCCAGACTTCTCCGGCAAAGCCCATCTTGCGGCATTGTTCGATGACATTTTGCGCCCAGCCCGCGCCCAGAACGGCGATGGATTTCGGGCGCATCAAGCGGTCAAGGCTCGTCATGTCCGACCTCCGCGCTGGTTGCCAGCGCCGGGGGTTTCACACCCCCGGACCCCCGTGGGATATTTGTGGACAGATGAAAGAGACACCGGGCGCCCTGCCCCGGTGAGTAGACGGAGCAGGGTTTCACCCGTCACGGTCATCGGCGTCCCCGCCTGTACCGTGTTCTGAGATTCGCGCAAATTGGTTAACATTTCGTTTTCATCTGTCCATAAATATCCCGGGGGTGCGGGGGCGGGCCCCCGCTCTGTCGGTTCAGGCTCCCAGCGGACGCAGAAGTTCGCGGCTGATGATGTGGCGCTGGATCTCCGAGGTGCCTTCCCAGATCCGCTCCACGCGCGCATCGCGCCAGATGCGTTCGAGGGGAAGCTCCTCCATCAGGCCCATGCCGCCGTGAATCTGGATCGCCTCGTCGGCGATCATCGCCAGCACTTCGGTGGCCTTCAGCTTGGCCATCGACATGTCGGCCTCGGTCACATTGCCCTTGTCGTATTTCCACGCCGCCTCGCGCGTCAGCAGTTCCGCCGCTTTCAGTTCCATCGCCATGTCGGCGAGCTTGAAGGAGATGCCCTGGAACTTGCCGATCTGCTGGCCGAATTGCTTGCGCTCGGCGGCATAGGACAGCGCGTGGCCCATGGCCCGCTCGGCCCGGCCAAGGCAGGTGGAGGCGACCTGCAGGCGGGTGGCTCCGAGCCATGAATTGGCGACTTCGAAGCCCTTGTGGACCTCTCCCAGGATTTGCCGCTTGTTGAGGCGGCAGTCGTCGAATTCCAGCACCGCATTGGTATAGCCCCGGTGCGAGACGTTGCGGTAACCGTCGCGCACAGTGAAGCCCTTGGTGCCCTTGTCGACGAAGAAGGCGGTGATCTTCTTCTTGGGGCCGCGCGGGGTGGCTTCCTCGCCGGTGGCGACGAAGACAATCGCAAAGCCCGCCAGATCAGCATGGCTGATAAAATGCTTGGTGCCGTTCAGCACCCAGTCATCACCATCCTGACGGGCGGTGGCCTTCATGCCGCGCAGGTCCGATCCTGCAGCGGGTTCGGTCATCGCCAGGCAATCCCAGGTTTCACCCCTTATGCAGGGCATCAGGTACTGCTCACGTTGGTCGGCATTCCCGGCAAGCAGGATGTTGGAGGGCCGCGCCACGCAGGTCCAGTGCAAGGCATAATTGGCGCGGCCGAGTTCCTTTTCGTACAAAAGCCAAGACATGGTATCGAGACCCGCGCCGCCGACCTCTTCCGGCATATTGGCCGCATAAAGCCCCGCCGCGATGGCCTTCTTCTGGATCTCGCGGATCAGTTCTAGTGGCAGGTGGCCCGAGCGTTCGACCTCGTTTTCATGCGGGTAAAGCTCGTTCTCGACGAAGGCGCGGGTGGCGTCGACGATCATCTGCTGTTCTTCGGTCAGTCCGAAATCCATGGCTTTCCGCTTTCCGGTTATTGGGGGTCAACGTTGTAGGTCATGCCATCCACCGCCAGCGCCTGGCCCGAGACCATGCGGGCCGCGTCGGACGCAAGGAACAGCGCCATCTCGGCCACATCCTCCGGGTCGGTCAGGCGCTTCATCGCGGTACCCGAGGCATAGCCCTGCCGTACCGTGTCAGGGGTCAGGCCCTTGGCTGCCGCTTCGGCCTCGATCACGCGGTCGATCCTCGGCCCGTTCACCGACCCGGGGCAGATCGCGTTGGCCCGGATGCCGAAGGGGCCAAGCTCCATCGCCACGGTCTTCATCAGGCCGATCACGCCCCATTTCGACGCCACATAGGGCGCGCGGTAGGGTGTGCCGTAAAGGCCCGAGGTGGAGGAAATGAAGATCATCACCCCCTTGCCTGCCGGTTTCATCAGCCGCGCGCCATATTTGGCCGCCAGCATCGCGCCATCCAGATTGACGTTCAGGCACTGGTGCCAGCCTTCCAGCGGCATATCCTCGATGGCCGCCGTCGGCCCCTTGATCCCGGCATTGGCGCAAAGCACGTCCAGACCGCCCCAGACCTGACCGATGTCAGCGAACAGCGACTCCATCCCAGTTTCGTGGGACGCATCCACGTGGGAGCCCCGGATTCCGGGCGGCAAGGCGGCGATCATTGCGGCGTCGACGTCGGTGACCCAGACGCGGTAGCCTGCGGCCTGAAAAGCCTTGGCCATGACAAGGCCGATGCCATTCGCGCCCGCCGTAATGAGGACAGTTTTCATTTCTTGTGCCCCACAGCGCGGCCTGCGCCTTCGGGCAGCGGCAGGTCCGCATGGGCGTCCGCGATAGCCTTCAGGTTGGCCCAAACGTCAGGTGCCGCAGGGCTGGTCTTGCCAGAAGCCATATCCACGTGCAGGCAAAGCTGCTCCACCGTAGCGACGCATTCGTCGCCTTTCATAAGCCGCACGAAGGAGCGGAAGCGCTTTTCGTCTGCGCTGATGATCTGCAACTCGCCGCGCAGGCGGTCGCCCAACTTGGCCTCCCCAAGGTGCCGGATGTGGGTTTCGGCGGAGTAGTACGAGTGACCGCCTGCCACATACTCCATCCCCGCCCCGATCAGACGGAGGAAGGCGTCCACGGATTCCGAGTTGGCAAAGTAGTAGCGGCTTTCGGTCATGTGGCCGTTGTAGTCAATCCAGCCCGGCAGCACCTGGCAATGCGACATCACCAGAGGCTGCGATTTGGGCCCTGTATCGGTGGCCTCGTGGAAGGCCACGGCGCGGGCCTCGTCATGGGCGCGCAGCACTTTGCCCGCGCCCCAGTTGCGATCCTTCAGGGCCCGCAGGAAGCCGATCAGGTTCTGGTCGCGGATACGTTCCAGTTCGCGGATGCCGTAGGCGCCGGATTGGGCGTCGGACTGGGTTGCGACGAGGTCCACCAAAGCCTCGTTGAACTCCGGCACGTCCATCAGCTTGGTCCAGGGCCATTTCAGCGCCGGGCCGAACTGGGCCATGAAGTGGCGCATCCCGGCCTCGCCGCCTGCCACGCGGTAGGTCTCGAACAGGCCCATCTGACCCCAGCGCAGGCCAAAGCCCATCCGGATGGCGTCGTCGATTTCGCTGGTGGTGGCGACACCGTCGACCAGCATCCACAAAGCCTCACGCCAGACCGCCTCCAGGAAGCGGTTGCCGATGAAGGCGTCGATTTCCTCTTTCAGGACCAAGGGGAACATCCCGATGTCCTTCATGATCTGGACGGTCTTGGCCACCACCTCGGGCTGGTTCTTCGGGGAGCCGGAGACTTCCGAGAGCGGCAGCAGGTAGACCGGGTTGAAGGGGTGGGCCACGATGATGTTGTGCGGCGCGGGCGAGCCCTCTTGCAGGTCAGACGCCTTGAAACCAGAGGTCGAGGAGCCGATCAGCACCCCGGGATTGGCCTGCTGCAACTGGGCATAGACCTTCTTCTTGAGGTCAATCCGTTCCAACACCGACTCCTGCACGTATTCCGAGCCTTCGACGGCCTCGCCAATCGTGTCATGGAACGTCAAGCGCCCCTCTGGCGGCATTGGCACATCCGACAGCGCGGGCAGCGCCAGCCTTGCGTTTGCCAGCACCGCGTTGATCTTGCGCTCCGCCTGCGGATCGGGGTCGAAGACCTGCACGTTCCAGCCGTTGAGCAGGAACCGCGCCGCCCAGCCCCCGCCGATAACGCCGCCGCCGATGATGGTTGCCGTGCGTGCCATCCGTCATTCCTCTCGCATTGGGGCGCTTGCCCCTTTCATACTTGTCCAAATATCCCCGCCGGAGGCGCAAGCTTCCACCCGCGCCCCCGTGTCAGGACACTCACTTCGGCAGCGGCGCCCGCTTTTCCAGCTTCAGCTTCGCACGCACCTCGGCCGGGGTGATCACCCGGGCGCCGAGGTTGGAGATGATGGTCACCGCCCGCTCCACCAGTTGCGCGTTGGTGGCGAGCACGCCCTTGTCGAGCCAGAGGTTGTCCTCCAGCCCCACGCGGACGTTGCCGCCAGCCAGAACCGAGGCTGCGACGTAGGGCATCTGGTTGCGGCCGATGGCGAAGGCGCTCCAGAACCAATCGCTTGGCACATTGTTGACCATGGCCATGAAGGTGTTCAGGTCATCCGGCGCGCCCCACGGCACGCCCATGCAAAGCTGGACGAGGGTCGGGGCGGGGATCACGCCCTCTTTCGCCAGTTCCTTGGCGAGCCAGAGGTGGCCGGTGTCAAACGCCTCGATCTCGATGCGCACACCCGCCGCCGTCATCCGGCGCGCCATGTCGCGCAGCAGGCCGGGGGTGTTGACCATGACGTAATCGGCCTCGTTGAAGTTCATCGTGCCGCAGTCGAGGGTGCAGATCTCTGGCCGGCATTCGACTACGTGGGCGACACGTTCGGTCGCACCGGCCATGTCGGACCGGGGGCCCATCCGGTTCATCGATTCCGAGTTTTCGAAGTAGATGTCGCCGCCCATCCCGGCGGTCAGGTTCAGCACGACATCGGTGCCAGCGTCGCGGATACGCTCGGTCACTTCGCGGTAAAGCTTGCCATCGCGGGAGGGTTTGCCTGTTTCAGGGTCGCGGACGTGGCAATGCACTACAGCGGCACCGGCCTTGGCGGCGTCGATGGCGGATTTGGCGATTTGTTCCGGCGAGCGCGGGACATGGGGAGAGCGGTCCTGCGTGCCGCCCGATCCGGTGACAGCGCAGGTGATGAAGACTTCGCGGTTCATGGCGAGGGGCATGGGGGTCCTCCAATTGGGCTGCAGGCACCATAGCGGGGTTGCACGGGCGCGCTTGGCGATTTACGAAATCCAGATGTCAAAAAGCGCATCAATCTTCACGGCTTCGCGAGAGCCACTGACGCTGGCCCTGCTGGTGCTGCCGCAGTCGTCGATCCTAGAGGTCGCCTCGACACTAGACCCGATGCGGTCGGCCAACCGGCATCTGGGGCATGAGGCCTATCGCTGGCGGGTGGTGTCGCCGGATGGCGGGGCGGTGCCCTTGACCTGCGGGATTGAACTGCCATCGACGGGGCCGCTGGCGGCTGCGGAGGGGGCAGATGCGCTGGTGGTGATTGCGGGGTTCCGCCAGTCTGAAGTGGCGACGGCACCCTTGATCCGCGATCTGGGCCGAATGGCGGGGCGGTTTGCCGCTGTGGGCGGGATTGATGCGGCGGCCTGGGTGCTGGCGCGAGCGGGGCTTTTGGCTGGGCATAGGGCAACGGTGCATTGGGAGGATCTGGAGGATCTGTCAGCGGCGCATCCCGAGGTGGAGGTGGTGCCGGACCGCTGGGTGATTGACGGGAACCGGTTTACTGCGGGGGGCGCTGCGCCTGCGGCGGATTTGATGCTGCATCTGATAGGCAGCCGCCACGGCCCGGCGCTGGCGCGGCAGGTGGCGGCGTCGTTCCTGACCACACCCCGGCCGGGGTCCGAGCCTCAGGTGTCGCCGGTGGCGGATGATCTGCGGCTGGACCCTCGGGTCGCGCAGGCGGTGGCACGGATGGAAGCACGGATTGATGCGCCCGAGACGGCGGCGGAGGTGGCGCGGGCAATCGGCCTTTCGGTGCGGCGGTTGGAGACGCTGTTTCGGGACGGGTTGCAGACCACGCCAGCGGCCTTCGCGCTTTCGCTGCGGTTGCAAGCGGCACGGCGGATGATCACCGACACGCGGCATCCCTTGGCGGAGGTGGCGCTACGGACGGGCTTCTCCAGCCCCTCGGCGCTGTCACGGGCGTTTCGGGCGCAGTTCGGGATGGCGCCGAGTGGATTGCGATAGGCGTCCGGCCGGTCGCCCTTGGCTGCAGCGGGGGCCGTCTGCCCCCGAGCCCCCGCGAGTATTTCCAAAGGAGCAAATGGGGGGTTAAAGCGGCAGGCCGTCAACGAGGGTTACGTGGGCGATGCTTGCGCCATCACGGGCCTGGCGTGCGGCAGTGTAAGCGGGCGAGGCATAGCAGGCACGGGCGGCTTCAAGGTTCGGGAATTCGATGATCACGTGGCGGTCGAGCGCCGGTCCTTCCAGCACGGAATGCGCGCCGCCTCGGGCTAGGAACCTGCCGCCAAAGGCCGCGAAGGCGCTCGGGGCGAGGGCTTGGTAGGCCTTGTAGCGCTCGGGGTCCGTGACGGTGACGTGGGCGATCCAGTAGGCGGGCATCAGGGTTCCTCGGACTTGAGCAGGCGTTCGGCGATGGAGGCAGCCTCGGTAAGGTGGTCGCGGACGGCAAGGGCCGCAGCTTGGGCGTCGTTTGACAGGATGGCGTCGTGGATGCGCGTCATGCGGGCCAGACCGGAGACGTTACGCTCTGAGGTGGCGAGCGTCAGGGCGCGCAGGCGGCTGATGCGGCCATTCAGACGCTGGACGATTTCCCACGCGATATCCTGACCCGCCGACAGGAATATCACCCGGTAGAAAGCCGTTGTGGCCTCGGCAAGGGTCAGGCTTTGGCCGGAGGTAAAGGCGGCGGCGATGGCTTGCAGGGCCTCGGTCAGCTTGGCTTTGGTTGCGGCATCGGCGCTTTCGGCGCAGGCGGCGGCGGCGCTTTGTTCCAGCAGCAGGCGGATGTCGTAGATTTGCCGCGCACGGGACCAATCGAGTGTTGCGACCATGGGGCCGCGGTTGGGCATGGTTTCCACCAGGCCCTCGGCCTCCAGTATCCGGATCACCTCGCGCACAACCGAGCGGCTGACACCAAGCTGATCGCACAGGGTGCGTTCCACCAACCGTTCGCCGCTGGCGAAACGGCCCGACAGGATGGCGCCGCGCATGCGCCCGAGGACGATCTCGCGCAGGGTCTGCGGCATCTGCTCGATTTTCAGGTCATCATGGGCGGTCATCATCGGGTCAGAGTAGCCATTTTTCGCAACCCTTGCAAGAATTCTTGACATGTTGTCTGATGGTATACCAAAGTCACTTAGCCGAGACCCGAGTCTGAGGACATCATGCCCGCCTTGATCCGCAAAACCCTGACCTATGTTGAAACCACGCATATCGAAGGGGGCAAGGCAGCCCCGCGCCCGCTGGTGCTGATCGCGGCGGCAGCGGTCATCAAGAACCCCTGGGCCGGGCGAGGCTTTGTCGAGGATTTGGGGCCGGAAATCCGCGATGTGGCGCCGCAACTGGGCAAACTGCTGACCGCGATGATCCTTGAGCGCACGGGTGGCGGCGAGGCCGTTGAAGGCTATGGCAAATCCGCGGTCGTGGGGTTGGATGGCGAGGTCGAACATGCCTCGGCCCTGATCCACACGCTGCGCTTCGGCAACCACTACCGCACTGCCGTTGGGGCCAAATCCTACCTGAGTTTCTGCAACACACGGGGTGGGGCCAATGCGCCCATCATGATCCCCCTGATGCACAAGGGGGATGAAGGGGCGCGGTCGCATTACTTGACCATCCATTTCGCCATTCCGGATGCCCCGGCGGCGGATGAGATTGTCGTGGCCTTGGGCGCCTCGATCGGGGGGCGTCCGCATCACCGGATCGGCAACCGCTACAAGGATCTGGAGGAATTGGGCCATGAAGCCTCTAACCCTGCGGGGGTCTGACGGCACCTTCGGCTGGATCGAGGCGGGCGGCGGCGAGCCGCTGGTGCTGATCCACGGCGTGGGCATGCGGGCCGAGGCCTGGGGGCCGCAGATGAGCTTGCCCGGACGGGTGATTGCGCTGGACATGCCGGGGCATGGGCTGAGTGCTGCCTTGCCGGCGGGTGCCTTGCTGACGGATTATGTTGATTGGGCGGCGCGGGCCTTGGCGCGGCTGGGGCTGACCGAGGTCAATCTCGCGGGGCATTCGATGGGGGCCCTAATCGCCCTTGGGCTGGCCATCCGGCATCCGGCCAAGTTGCGCCGGGTGGCGGCTTTGAACGGAGTCCACCGGCGGGATATCGCAGCCCGGGCCGCTGTGGTGGCGCGAGCCGAAGCGATTGCCGACGGCAGCTTTGATATTGAAACTCCGCTCAACCGCTGGTTTCAGCTGGGGCAAGAGGCTGTTCGCGACGATGTGGCGAGTTGGCTAATGGGCGTCGACCGGGCGGGCTATGCTGCCGCCTACCACGCCTTTTCGCTGGGCGATGATACCTTTGCCGATGATCTGGGCCAGATCGCCTGCCCTGCCCTGTTCCTGACCGGCGCGGATGACCCGAATTCCACCGCCGAAATGGCCCGAGCGATGGCGGAAGCGGCGCCGCTGGGACAGGCTGTCGTGATCGAAAACCACCGCCACATGGTCAACCTGACCGCCCCCGAGGCCGTCAATGCCGCCTTGACCGACTGGCTTTGCCTTCCCCTTGTCCAACTGGAGAAACGCGCATGAGTGACCCAGACGCCCGCCGCCACCTGCGCGATGCCTTTGGCACCTTCATGACCGGGGTGACCGTGGTCACGACCATCGGCCATTCCGGGGAAACCTTGCGCAAGCCCCTGGGGTTCACCGCCAATTCCTTCTCCTCGGTCTCGCTGGAGCCGCCGCTGCTTCTGGTCTCCATCGCGCGCAGTTCCAGCAATTACGCGACCTTCTCCACCGCCAAGGGCTTTGCCATCAACATCCTTGCCGAAGATCAGCGCGAGATTTCCAACACTTTCGCCCGGCCCGTCGCCGACCGCTTCAGCACGATCGACTGGCAGCCCGGCCCGCATGGTTCTCCGGTGATCGATCGGGTTTCGGCCTGGTTTGACTGCTCGGTCCACCAGATTGTCGAGGCCGGAGACCATGCCCTGCTGATCGGCCGGGTCGAGGCCTTCGCCTCCAACGCCGCACCGGGGCTTGGCTATTACCGGGGCAGCTATTTCACTGCCAACTCCGCCGCCGTGGCTCCGGGGCCGGAAGTTGTGGTGACGGCGGTGATCGAACGCGAGGGCGGGGTTTTGCTGACCGATGACGGCACGGGCGGCCTTACGCTGCCCACGACAAAGGTCGGTCGCGAAGGTGCCACGGCAGCCTTGGAAAGGCTGTTGGCCGCGCTGAACCTGCAAGCCTCGCCCGGGTTCATCTATGCGGTGTTCGAAGACACCGCCCAAGGTCACCAGCACATCGCCTTCCGCTGCCCCTGCACCGGCGGCTCGCCCGCCAAAGGCGCCTTTGTCGAGCTTGCCCCGGCCAACCTGACCGACGTCACCGACCCCGCCATGTCGGTGATGCTGAACCGGCTGGCAGAGGAGTCCCGGCAGGGCAACTACGGCATCTATTTCGGCAACCAGACCTCGGGCCGCGTGGCAAAAGTGACAGGAGAAGACCAATGAAGTTCTCGCTTTTCGTCCATATGGAGCGTCTGTCGCCCGACACGTCACACGCCCAGCTTTATGAAGAAATGGTAGAACTGTGCCGCATCGCCGATGAAGGCCACATGCACGCCATCTGGACCGGAGAGCATCATGGCATGGATTTCACCATTGCCCCCAATCCCTTCCTGAACCTTGTCGATCTGGCTCGGCGGACAAAGAATGTGCGGCTTGGCACCGGCTCGATCATCGCGCCCTTCTGGCATCCGATCCGGCTGGCCGGTGAGGCTGCGATGGCCGACATCATCATGGACGGCAGGCTGGAGATATGTGTGGCGCGCGGCGCCTACATGTTTGAATATGAACGTCTTTCGCCGGGACTGGATGCCTGGAACGCGGGCCAGAAGATGCGGGAACTGATCCCGGCCGTCAAGGAATTGTGGAAGGGCGACTACACCCATGACGGCGTTCACTGGCAATTCCCAAAGACCACCTCGGCCCCGCTTCCAGTTCAACAACCGCATCCGCCGATCTGGATCGCCGCACGCGATATCAACAGCCATGAATTCGCAGTAGCCAATGGCTGCAACGTGCAGGTGACCCCGATGCATCAGGACGATTCCGAGGTTCAGGCCCTGATGGACAAATTCAACGCCGCCTGCGCCAAGTATGCAGACCAGCCGCGGCCGAAAATCCTCGTCCTGCGGCACACTTACGTAGCCGACAGCGAAGCTGACGCCATGCAGGCCGCCCATGAGTTGAGCGTGTTCTTCAACTATTTCGCGGCGTGGTTCCGCAACGAAAAGCCGATCTCGATGGGCTTGATGCAGCCGATCCCCGAGGCTGAAATCGCAGCCAACGCCACCTATGCGCCCGAAGTCCTGCGCAAGAGCCACATCGTGGGCGAGGCCGCCGAAGTAATCGAGAGGGTGAAGAGCTATGAGGCGATGGGTTACGACGAGTTCGCCATCTGGATCGATTCCGGCATGAGTTTCGCGAGGAAGAAAGCCTCGCTGGAACGCTTCATCGCCGATGTGATGCCCGCCTTCGCATAAGGGACTGAAATGGACCGCTTCCAGCTTTACATCGACGGCAGTTTCGAAGACGGCGCGGCCCAGTTCGAAAGCCTCGATCCCGCCACGGGCACGCCTTGGGCCCTGATGCCAGAAGCGCGCGAGGACGAGGTGAACC
>CANBRQ010000109.1 GCA_947371955.1 Paracoccaceae bacterium
GGGGTGAATGTCTCTGGCGCCAACAGGCTGGCGATGGCGGGGTTTCGTGACATGCTAGCTGGTTTGGGGTTCGAGCGCGTCAAGACCTATATCCAGAGCGGCACTGCGGTGATGTTGGGGGAGCGTGGCGGCGCGGAGACGCGTGTGGCCGAGGGGCTGCGGGCGGGTTTCGGGCTGGAGGTGTCGGTCTTCGTGCTGACGCTGGAGGAGATGGCTGCTGTGCTGGCGGCCAATCCTTTTGCGGCGGAGGGGGAGGCGGATGGCGCCAGAGTGCATGTCATCTTTCTGAAAGGGGACGTGGCCCTGAAGCCGGGACTGGAGGCCCATGCCACCAAGGGTGAGCGGTTTCATCTTGGCGCGGGGGCCTTCTATCTGCATACGCCGGAGGGGTTTGGCACCTCCTCTGTTGCGGAAAAGCTGCCGCGCTTTCTGAAAGCGGAAATGACGGCGCGCAACCAGCGCTCGGCCACCGCGATTCTGGAGATGGCGCGCGGGTTGACGGGAATGTGATCGCACCGGTGCGGGGTTCGGTGGCAGGGTTGCCCGATGCGCTGGTTGCTGGCCCTTCTGCTGATGCTGCCCGTCTGGGCGCGGGCCGAGACGATGCCCTCGGACTGCGTGGCTTTGGCGGATGCCGGGGCGCAGGTGGTTCCGGTCCGCTATGGCACGCCGCCGCCCGAAGGCGTGGTGCGCATCCGGTTCATCGACCATGCCATGTTCGCCATCGAAACGCCGGGCGGGTTGATGGCCATCACTGATTACAACGGCAAGATTGGCAATCCGCAGGTCGTGCCGGAAATCGTCACGATGAACAACTATCACGACACGCACTACACCAACCAGCCCGACCCGCGGATTCCGGTGGTGATCCGCGGCTGGGGGCCGCCGGGGGACCCTGCGGCGGTTGACGTGGATCTTGGCGAGATGCGGATCCGCAATGTCACCTCGGACCTGCGCGGGCCCTTTGGCGAGGGCGGGCGGCAGGACGGCAACTCGATCTTCATCTTCGAGGTCGCGGGATTGTGCATCGTGCATCTGGGCCATCTGCATCAGGTGCTGGACGCGGGGAAACTGGCCCGGATTGGCCGGGTCGATGTGCTGATGGTGCCCGTCGATGGCGAATTCACCATGGATCAGGCGGCGATTGCCGGGGTGGTGCGGTCCTTGCATCCGCGCATCGTGCTGCCGATGCATTGGTTCACGCCCGAGATTCTGGCGCAGTTCCTGACCGACATGCAGGCCGATTACCCGTCTCATGTGGTCGGAGGGCCCGAGATCGAGGTCTCGCGGGCGACTTTGCCTGCAGCCCCCGAGATCGACGTTCTGGCGCCGCAACCTTTCCCCTGACGGCACTTGGCGCTATGTCGGGGGCAAGGAGACCCGACATGCTCAACCCCGCCGACCCCGCCTTTCTGACACGCATTGAGGGCCTTCTGCCGCCCGGCACCCTGCGCCCGGCGGAGCCGCGTTATCTGGAGGAACCGCGCGGCAAATGGCATGGAACGGCGGCGGCAGTGGCCTGCCCGGCCACGACCGAGGAGGTGGCGGCGATCGTCCGGGCTGCGGCGGCGGCACGGGTGGGCATCGTGCCCTGGGGTGGTGGCACCGGGCTGGTGGGCGCGCAGGTGATGACCGAAGGTCCCTTGCCGCTGATCCTGTCACTGGAGCGGATGAACCGCATCCGGGCCGCCTATCCGGAGGAGAACGTGCTCTTGGCCGAGGCCGGGGTGATCCTTGCCGATGTCCACAAGGCGGCCGAGGCGGTGGGGCGGATCTTTCCGCTGACGCTGGCCAGTCAGGGCTCCTGCCGGATCGGCGGCAATCTGGCGACCAATGCGGGCGGGGTGAATGTGCTGCGCTATGGCAATGCGCGCGATCTGTGTCTGGGGCTGGAGGCGGTCTTGCCGGATGGTGAGGTCTGGCATGGGCTGAAGCGGCTGCGGAAAGACAACACCGGCTATGATCTGCGCGGCCTCCTGATCGGGGCCGAGGGCACACTTGGCGTCATAACTGCGGCCAGCTTGCGTCTGTTCCCCAAACCAGCCGCAGAGGGCGCCGCCCTGATGGTGGTGCCCGACCCTGCCGCCGCTTTGCACCTCTTGGCGCTGGCTCAGGCGCGGCTTGGAAGCGTCTCGGCTTTTGAACTGATCTCTGGCATGGGGCTGGAGTTTCTGGCCGAAACCCTGCCGCAAGTCCGCCAGCCCTTTGCCGCCAAGCCCGACTGGATGGTGCTGATTGACGTAGGCCTCGCCACAGGCTCGCCGGAAGAGGCATTGACCGGTCTTTTCGAGGCAGCCCTTGATGCGGGTCTGGTGACGGATGGGCTGATCGCGCAAAGCAGCGCGCAGCGCGCGCAGTTCTGGGAGGTGCGCGAGACGATCCCCTTGGCCAACCGCGCCGTGGGGTCGGTGTCGAGCCACGATATCTCCCTGCCGCTTGGAGAGGTGGCGGGCTTCATCCGGGATGCCGGCCCGGCCCTGACCCGCTTGGGCCATTGGCGGATCAACTGCTTCGGCCATCTGGGCGACGGCAACCTGCATTACAACGTCTTCCCGCCCAAGGGCGAAAAGCCCGCCGCCTACAAGGCATTGGTGGACCCGGTGCAGGACCTTGTGCATGGCATGGTCGTGGCACGCGGCGGGTCGTTCAGTGCGGAACATGGCATAGGCCGCCTCAAGGTCGCCGATCTGGAGCGCTATGGCGATCCGGCCAAGCTGGCAGCCATGCGGGCGATCAAGCAAGCGCTGGACCCCTTGGGCATCATGAACCCCGGTGCGGTCCTGCGCTGATCTTGCCCTCTTCATTCAGGCCCAAATATCCCGGGTGGGTCCGGGAGGGCAGGCCCTCCCGGCCTTGATGCAGCAGGCTGGGCGCAGAAAACCAGCACGCCCTGCCGGGTATCCGACAGGGCGCTGGGGTGGGTAGGTGGGTCACGTGTTGCAAGCAGCGCCCATCCGGTCGGGTGAACCGGACAAGACTGGTTTATGCCGATTCGGGTTAGCAAATGGTAAACGGCCGCCAAAATCCACGATGCCCTTCGCGGGAAGGTGAAGGAGACGACGCCCCTGACGAGACCGTGTCTAGGTCCGGCTGCGCCTGAGCCAGCCCAGCGTCAGCCGACCCGGGCCTTGGGCGGCCAGCACCAGCAGACCTCCGGCGATCGACCAGTTCTTGACCATGATCGTGATCTGCCAAGGGTCGGCGCGCAGCTGCCAGTGAAACCAGCTGGTGAACAGGCAATAGACCGCCAGCAGCAGCGCCCATCCGGCGATTCCCGGCCCGAAGATCAGCGCAAGCCCTGCCACCAGATCAAAGACCGCCACCGGCCAGACCAGAACCGCCGGCAGCCCGATCCCGGTGATCATCTGCATCACGGGTGCGGGGTCGGTGAATTTCTGAAAGGCCCCGCCGAGAAACAACACGGCGATCATCAGGCGGCCGACAAGGTTGAGGATATCTCTCATCGCGTCAGCGTGGAGAAATTCGGGCCCGTCGGCAACGAACCCGAACGCAATGCCAGTCAAATGCCCGTGTGCACCGGCTCAAAGCCCGGCGAATTCGCACAAGGCATAGACTTCCATGCCCAAAGCCTCCAGCCGCTTGCGGCCGCCCAGTTCCGGCAGGTCGACCACGAAGGCGCAGCCCACCACCTGCGCGCCAAGCCGCTCGATCAGCTTGATGCCGGCCTCGGCGGTGCCACCGGTGGCAAGCAGATCATCGACCAGCAGGATCTTCTCGCCGGGCTGCATGGCGTCGTCATGCACCTCGACCACGGCCTCGCCGTATTCCAGCTTGTAGGCTTGGGAGATCGTCTGCCCCGGCAGCTTGCCCTTCTTGCGGATCGGCACGAAGCCGGTCGAGAGTTGATGCGCCACCGCCCCGCCAAGGATGAAGCCGCGCGCCTCCAGCCCTGCCACCTTGTCGATCCGCATGCCGGCATAGGGCGCCAGAAGCTGGTCAACACAGATGCGGAACCCGCGCGGATCGGCGAACAGCGTGGTCACGTCGCGGAACAGGATCCCCTCATGCGGGAAGTCGACGATGGTGCGGATATAGTCCTTGACGGTCTTGTCGTGGCCGGTCTTTTGCATCGCTTTCCCTCGGATGGCGTCGGGCTTGGATATCACGAGCCGGAAGAGCGTCACAAGGGCCGCGACGTCGGGCCATCGGCTGCCGTCAAGGCGGATTGCCGCAGGGCGGTGCCGTGCCTTACAACACCCGGCCCGCCACGGCGTCGAGTTTGGCCAGAAGGTCGGGGGCGCGTTTGGCGGGGGCGGTCATGATCGCGAAGGTCAGGGCGCGGTCGCATCCGCAGGGGCAGGGCTCGGGGCGGGTGAGGTGCCGGGGCAGGGCGGTGACAAGCGAGCGGGCCTGAGTGGCGTTGGCGGTCAGCGTGGCTATGACCTGCGCCACATCCACCGCGCCGTGGCCCTCGTGCCAGCAATCGTAGTCGGTGACCATCGCGACGGAAGCGTAGCACATCTCGGCCTCACGCGCCAGTTTGGCTTCGGGCATGCCGGTCATGCCGATGACATCGGCGCCCCATTGGCGGTACAGGCGGCTTTCGGCGAGGGTGGAGAACTGCGGCCCCTCCATGGCGAGGTAGGTGGCGCCTTGATGCAGTGCGATGCCTGCGGCGGCGGCGGCTTGGGTGATGGCCTCTCCCAGCCTTGCACAGGTCGGGTGGGCGACCGAGACATGGGCGACGCAGCCTTGGCCGAAGAAGCTTTTCTCGCGCGCGAAGGTGCGGTCGATGTATTGGTCGACGAGGACGAAGTCGCCGGGCTCGTAGTCGGACCGGAGGCTGCCTACGGCCGAGACGGCGAGGATGTCGGTGCAACCGAGCCGTTTGAGCGCGTCGATATTGGCGCGGTAGGGGACCGAGGTGGGGCTGTGGACATGGCCCCGACCGTGGCGGGGCAGGAAGGCCATGGCGGTGCCGTTCAGGGTGCCGGTCAGAACCTCATCCGAGGGGGCGCCCCAGGGGGTGTCGATGGTGACCCATTGAGGGGCCTCGATCCCATTGATTTCATAGACGCCCGACCCGCCGATGACGCCGATTATGGGGGACATTTGGGGCTCCTGTCGTGGTTTGAGCCGAGAATAGGGGGAGGGCGGGGGAGAGTCTACGGGTGTGAAAGGTGGGGGATTGCACGCGTGCAATGGGGGGTAAGGCTCTGATTAAAAATGATTTTGTTGTTTGAAGTTAGGGGATTGTTAACTTGGAGCAAGGGACGGCTGGGCAGGCCCCGACCTACGGGGTCATCTTGCGAGGGAAAGGATCAGGCGAGGGGAGGCGTGGAGTTTGAGGAGGAGTTCCACGGGAATGGCGACGGGGTTCTGGCAGGGGGTATCGACGTAAGCCATGCCGTTGGGCATCAGCATCAGCGCATGGGCCTTGGCATCTGGCCAGACAAGGAAGCTGAGGTGGTCGTAGGAAGCCAGGCTGTGCAAGCAGTCAGCGTCCGTGGATGGGTCCAGGGTGGCGCGGCTGAGGTAAAGCGCGGTCAGGGCAGGGATGCCGGCCAAGGCGGCATCGGTCGCAGTTGACGCGCTGTCAGACGGCGTGTCGGGCTGCAGGCTGTGCGGGAGCAATGTCATGGGGTCCAGCCTGTCGCCCGTCTTGAGGTCGAAGAGCAGGACCGATTGGGCGCTGTCAGGATGGGGGCCGCCGCAGTAATAGCTGATAGTGAGCCGGATGCTAAGGAATTCCGGACCGCTCAGGGTGACATCGGACCAGCTTGAGAAGTCCGAAACGGGTTCCTTGATACAGTCTTGACGAGACGACAGGAGGGCTTTGTCTTCCGTCTGCAATGATGCGTTGATCTTGCGTTCAATTGCGTCGTCTCCTGCCAGCCGTGGCAGGCCTTGAAGCTCGGGTGCGAGGTTTTGGGGAAACATTAGGGTGGGGTGCACCGCATCTGCCTGCAGGGGCAGGGGGATCAGACAGGCAAGGAGAGCGGCACTCAAACGGCGCATTGAAATCCTTGAATGGGAGAGGTGGGGTGAAACCCCACCCTACAAGACGTGGCGGGCTTTTGTAGGGTGGGGTTAAAGCCCATCCTTCATAAGCAAAAGGCCCCGGTTTCCCGAGGCCTTTGTCTGTCTTAGTGGGCGTGGCTGTGGTCCCAGTCTTCCCGCTTGGGCAGCTGCTCGAACGTGTGTTCGGGCGGCGGGCAGGGCAGGGTCCATTCCAGCGTGTCGGCCCATTCGTTCCAGTAGTTCTTCACGGTGATCTTCTTGCCGTAGAAGAGCGAGTAGAAGATCACGACGATGAAGAACACGAAGGAGGCGAAGCTGAGGAAAGCGCCGTAGGAGGAGATCTTGTTCCAGTAGGCGAAGGCTTCCGGATAGTCGATGTAGCGGCGCGGCATGCCTTGACGGCCAAGGAAGTGCTGCGGGAAGAAGGTCAGGTTGGCCCCGATGAACATCGTCCAGAAGTGCAGCTTGCCGGCCCATTCAGGATATTCACGGCCAGACATCTTGCCGAACCAGAAGTAGATCCCCGCGAAGATGCCGAAGACGGCACCAAGGCTCATCACGTAGTGGAAGTGCGCCACGACGTAGTAGGTGTCGTGATACATGCGGTCGACGGGAGCCTGGCTCAGCATGATGCCGGTGACGCCGCCCACGGTGAAGAGGAACAGGAAGCCGAAGGCCCAGAGCATCGGCGTCTTGAACTCGATCGAGCCGCCCCACATGGTGGCGATCCACGAGAAGACCTTCACGCCTGTCGGCACCGCGATGACCATCGTGGCCAGCATGAAGTAGCTTTGCTGGGTCAGCGACATGCCGACAGTGTACATGTGGTGCGCCCAGACGACGAAGCCCAGCACCCCGATGGCAACCATCGCATAGACCATCGGCAGGTAGCCGAACACCGGCTTTTTGGAGAAGGTCGCGATGACGTGGCTGATGATGCCGAAGGCCGGGATCACGATGATGTAGACTTCCGGGTGGCCGAAGAACCACAGGATGTGCTGATAGAGGATCGGGTCGCCGCCGCCGGCCGGGTCGAAGAAAGTCGTCCCGAAGTTGCGGTCGGTCAGCAGCATGGTGATGGCGCCCGCCAGAACCGGCAGCGACAGAAGGATCAGCCATGCGGTCACGAAGATCGACCAGGCGAACAGCGGCACCTTGTGCATGGTCATGCCCGGAGCGCGCATGTTCAGGAAGGTGGTGATCATGTTGATGGCGCCCAGGATCGACGAGGCACCTGACAAGTGCACGGCGAAGATCGCCAGATCCATCGCGTAGCCATCTTCTTTCGACGACAGCGGCGGGTACAGAACCCAACCAACGCCCGCGCCGTGACCACCTTCACCGCCCGGTGCAAACACCGACAGCACCGCGAGGGTGGAGCCGGCGACATACATCCAGTAGGACAGGTTGTTCATGCGGGGGAAGGCCATGTCCGGCGCACCGATGTGCAGCGGCATGAAATAGTTGCCAAAGCCGCCGAACAGGGCGGGAATGACCACGAAGAACATCATCAGCACGCCGTGCGCTGTGATCAGCACGTTGTACTGGTGGCCGTCGGGTGTGCAGGGTGTGCTGGCATCGGCGATGAGCCGCAGGCCTTCGGCGCAGAAGTACTGCACCCCGGGGTTCATCAACTCCATCCGCATGTAAACGGTGAAGAGAACCGAAACAAAACCGACAAGACCGCCGGTGAAGAGGTAGAGAACCCCGATATCCTTGTGGTTCGTCGACATGAACCAGCGGGTGAAGAACCCTTTCTGCTCATGGTCGTGCCCATGATCCTGGCCATGGATGGCTGCGTCGGCCATTGGCGTCTCCCGTTGTCGTTGCCTCGATTGGGTGCAGGAGTCGCCCCCCGTCCCGCATGTGGGGGTTCTAGTGTGGCAGGGGACGCAGGGCAATGGCGGATATGTGCCGAAGCGCTGAAAACGCAAAGGGAAATGCGGCTCTGGGGATTGATTGGGCGCTTGTTTGACAGGGAAGGCAGGGTGCCTGCAGGCCGCGAACTGAGTCGGGTGCAGCGGCGCGGCCGTGGCTGCGCGGCAGGGCCGATTGTCTCGCCCCGCGGCACGATGGCCAAGCCCTGCCGCGATTGCACGCAGGCCGGAAACGCAGGGTCAGGAAGGGACACGAAAACGCCCCAAAGGCTTGACCTGATTACACATTGATTTCTATAATTTGCGGATTGGAACAATGTGGAGTTGCCGGCGTGCCCTTATACAATTTGACTGATGCGGATGACATTTTCCCGACCGCACCGCAAACCAACGCAGGCGATGACACGATCTTTGGCCTTGGCGGCAATGACAAGATCGACGCGGGCACCGGATCAAACCTGGCTTATGGCGGGGCCGGGGACGATACCGTTTCGGCGCTTGGCTCCAAGGACCAGGTGTTCTACGGCCGCGCCGGGAATGACTTCCTGCGGTCGAATGGCGGCGACGATCTGCTGGATGGCGGCGACGGCAATGACACGCTTCTGGACGGCGGCGGCGACAATACGCTGCGCGGCGGGGCGGGCGATGACGTGCTGGGGTTCCGGAATTTCGGCGGAGCCAAGCCCACGGTGAACTTCGGCTATGGCGGCGAGGGCAATGACCTGCTGCAGAACGTCTCGTCCGGCACGGCGCAGCTTTATGGCGGCACGGGCGACGATACGATCGCATCTGTGCTGGATGGCGTATCGCTGGGGGTCTCGGGCTTCTTTGGCGGCGACGGGGCGGACCGGCTGCAGCTGGCCGTCTCGCAGACGACGATCGACACCGTGGTGGCGCCGCAAAGCCTGCAGATGGTGCTGTCGGGTGACCATGTCGACTTCCTGCTGGACGGCACCTTGCGCGCGCAGGCCACGGCCTTCGAGGCGTGGAGCGTGAGTGTGGCTGTCGACAGTGCCTCGCTGCTGGGCGGTGCCGGAAACGATGATTTCACCTTTGGCGACGGCACGCGGACCGGCGCTTTCGGCGGGCAAGTCTTGGCCGGTGCGGGCGATGATCAGATTTCGGTCAAGGGCTGGACCGGTGCCTTCGTGCTGGATGGCGGCGACGGCGCGGACACGCTGACGCTGGACTATACGACGATGCCTGTCGGGTTGCCCCAGTCTGTAACGGTGGATGTCAGCGGCAAGACCGTGACGTTCGGCGTGGGGGATGTGCAGAGCACGGCAACCAATATCGAGACGCTGAACTTCGCGGGCGGCAGCGGCAATGACGTGGTGCGCGGCGGGGCCGGTGCCGATACGATCGGCGGCTACTACAGTATCGCCGGGTCACACGGCGACCGGGACGAGGGTGACGATTCCTATCTCGGCGGCGCCGGGAACGACGTGCTGTACGGCGGGCGCGGGGCGGATACGCTGTCGGGCGGGCGCGGGTTGGATTCGCTGGAAGGCGGCGAGGCGGCGGATTCCCTTTACGGCGGCTCGGGCAATGACACGCTGGTGGGCGATTCCAGCCGCTTCCATTCCGCGCCGGGGGCTGGCGATCTGTTGTGGGGCGGCGGCGGCGACGATGTTCTGATCGGCGGCATCGGGGCCGATACCATGGCCGGCGGGTTCGGGGCAGATATCTTCGTCTTCGAGCGGCTGACCGACAGCGGGACGACCGCAGCGGATGCCGATACGATCGAATTCTTCTCGGTGGCCAAGACTGGCATCCGCTTTGTCGACCGGATCGACGTGCATGTGATCGATGGGGATTCGTCCACGGCCTTCAACAACGCGCTCCAATTCATCGGGACGGCGGCCTTCAGCGCCGTGGGTCAGGTGCGGGTCGAGGAAAAGAACGGCGATGCCTATATCGAGGTCAACAACGGCGGCACGCTGGATGCAGATATGGTGATCATCCTGTCGAAGTTCGACGGAACGCTGCTGGGACTTGAGGATTTCATCCTCTGACACCGGCTGGCGCAAGGCTAACGCTTGGGGCCGGGCGGGGTGACTGTCCGGACCGGCCTGTTTTTGCATGACACCTGCGGCTTGCGCCCTGACACCGACGGGGTCGGAACGGATTACGGACAAGGACTGATGCCCGGCGGAACGTCCGGTGCTACCGGCCGGGGCCAGCCCCGGACCCCGGGATATTTGGGCAGTGTGAATGGGGGGCCGGGCCAAAGATGCTTTTGCGGAAGACCTTGGGGTGCGGTGAGGGTCAGCCGGGGAAGTGTTTGGGGAACTCGGCCAGAAGGGCGGCGTCGAGGTCGGACAGGGTTACCGGCAGGCCGAGGTCAACCAGAGAGGTCACGCCGTGGTCGCGGATACCGCAAGGAACGATGCCGGAGAAATGCGTGAGGTCAGGCTCGACATTGATCGAGATGCCGTGAAACGAGACCCAGCGGCGCAGCTTGACGCCGATGGCGGCGATCTTGTCCTCGCGCAGCGTGCCGTCGGGGTTGGCGGGTTTATCGGGCCGCACGACCCAGACGCCGACGCGGCCGGTGCGGCGTTCGCCCTTGACGTTGAAGGCGGCCAGCGTGCCGATCACCCAGTTTTCCAGATGGCAGACGAACTGGCGCACGTCGCGGCCGCGGGTGTTGAGGTCCAGCATGACGTAAGCCACGCGCTGGCCGGGGCCGTGGTAGGTGTACTGGCCGCCGCGCCCGGCGACGAAGACGGGGAAGCGGTCCGGGTCGGTCAGATCCTCGGCCCGCGAAGAGGTGCCGGCGGTGTAAAGCGGCGGGTGTTCCAAAAGCCAGATCGCCTCAGGTGCCGCGCCGGCAGAAATCTCGGCCACGCGCGCCTCCATCCGGACGAGTGTTTCGGCATAGGGCGCAAGGCCGGGCAGGATTTCGATCTGGGGCATGGGAAGAGGCTCAGTTTTTGACTCGTCGTCGGGGAAACTTGTGCTAGCCTTTCCCCATATTAGTCTTGAGGGGGAATTGGAATGCGCATGAAGCCCGTTGCACTTGTCTGTGCCGCCCTTATGGCCGCCCCTGCGCCGGTTTATGCCAATGGTGGCGATGTTGTCGGCGGGTTTATCGCCGGCATGATCGGCGCGGCCATCATCAACGACGCCAACACCCACCGCACCCGAAGGCATTACACCTCGACCGCGAGTTCGGCGGAACGCGCCGCCAATGTCGAGGTGCAGACGGCATTGAACTTCTTTGACTACAACGTCGGGCGTCCGGATGGCGTCTTTGGCAGCCGCACCCGCAGTGCCATTGACAATCTGCAGGCCCTGTTGGGCGAGCCGATCACCGGGCAGTTGACCGAGTATCAGCGCACCATCCTGCTGTCAGCCTATCACCGGGGCATGGCGGGCGGGCCGGTCGTCTCGCAAATCGTGACCACCGACCCGCAGGGCATCCGCGGGCTTCTGCTTCAGCAGCGCAACGAGATGGCCGGGATCAGCACGCAGCCGCAGCTTTTGGTCCAGCCGCCCGCACAGCCCGCAGCCCAGCCGGCCCAGCCTGCTCCGGGGGCGCTGGCCGCTGCAACGCCGCCGGCGCAGGGTGCTGCCACCGCCTTGCCGAGCTTCATGGGCACGACAGGCGCGCAAATCTCGCTGGCATCTGCCTGCAACAAGGTCAGCCTGCAGACCAACACCAACGGCGGGTTCGTGACGGTCAATTCGATGGTAGATCCGGAATTCGCGCTGTCCGAGCAGTTCTGTCTGGCGCGGACCTACGCGATGTCGGCTTCGGAGGATTTGCAGGCCAAGGTGCAGGGCTTCACCCCGCAGCAGATTGCCGAACAATGCGCGGGCTTCGCGCCGGTCTTGAAGGATTCGATCGCAGCCCTGTCGCTGCGCCCGGAGGCCGAGGTGCTGAACGGCGTGCAGACCTTTGCAATGAACAGCGGCATGGCCCCGGCGCAACTGGCGGCGACCGCGAAGATCTGTCTGGGCGTGGGCTATACGACCGACAACATGGATGTGGCCGTAGGCTCGGCCCTGATCCTGACCGCCTTGGGCCAGCATCCCTATGCCGAACTTCTGGGCCACCATCTGGCCTTGGGCTTTGGCGCCAGCCAGCGGCGCGATCTGGCGCTGGCCTGGTATGACACCGCCCTGCAGGCGATTGCGGCGGGTGAGACCGCTGTCGTTCCGGGTCTGCCGGACCGCGCGCAGGTTCTGCAGAAGGCGGCGTTTCTGGTGACCGGCGCGGGTGGCGCGCCCTCGACCGGGAACGGGACGACCAAGGCCTCGTTGCCGACCTTCACTGCGGCCCCCTGAGGCGGTCCGTCTGACGTCTTGCGGGCCTGCCCGTCAGAGCAGGCGGCGCGGGCCGGGGCCTTCGGCTGCGGCCGTGTCATCGGGATTGTAGAGCGCGCAGGTGTCCAGGGACAGGCAGCCGCAGCCAATGCAGCCGTCCAGCAGGTCGCTCATCCGGGTCAGGTGGGCGATGCGCCCGGCGATCTCTGCCCGGAAGGCCGTGGCGATGCGGGCCCAATCGGCGCGGTCGGGCGCACGGTGGGCGGGCAGGGCGGACAGATGGCCCGCTATCGTGGCCAAGGAAAAACCCAGCCGCTGTGCGATCATGGCGAAGGACAGCCGCCGGATGTCGGCGCGGCCATAGCGGCGGTGGCCTCCGGCATTCCGAAGGGGGGCCACGATGCCATGGGTTTCGTAAAAGCGGATCGCCGAGATGGCTAGGCCAGTACGGGCGGCAAGCTCGCCTATGGTCAGGTCATGCGCGGGTTGGGTCATGAATGTGCTTGATCTCAAGTGAACTTGAGGAATTACACCCTGAGTCGCAGTGCAACACAAGAGGACAGCATGACGCTTCTGGAACATGTGAACGTGACCGTGAAAGACCCCGCCGCCACCGCCGCCGTGCTGGAGCGTCTGTTCGGCTGGCATGTCCGCTGGCAGGGCCCGGCGAAGAGCGGCGGCTTTACGGTGCATGTGGGTACGAAGGATCAGTATCTGGCGCTTTACACTCCACCGGGCGGTCTGCAGGCGGCGGTGGACCCGGGCTTGCACCAGTCCGGATTGAACCACATCGGCCTTGTCTTGCAGGACCTAGACGCCGCCGAGACGCGGATCAAGGCGGCAGGCTATGTCACGGGAAACCACGCCGATTATGAACCGGGCCGCCGCTTTTACTTCACCGAGGAGAACGGGGTGGAGATTGAAGTGGTCAGTTACGCCTTGGTGTAAAAAGCCTCTTCCCTTCGTGCTTGGGCTTCGCTAATAACCGCCCACCTGAGCCGGATCGATGCGGATGTGGCGGAATTGGTAGACGCGCAGCGTTGAGGTCGCTGTTCTTTAATCGGAGTGAAAGTTCGAGTCTTTTCATCCGCACCATCCGGCCCGGGTATTCCAAGCAAAAACAACAACTTAGGTTTTTGCTTGGCTCCCAGGTCCCCAATTAGGTCCCCTTTGGTGGCGCGCTAGGATCTACGCCTGCAATCCAACCCTGCAATTCGGCCATGCTGACGAACGTCATGCCCGGCTTCTTGAAGAGCTTGATCGACCCGGCTTTGGCTGCCCGGTAGATCGTCGGCTTGCTGATGCCCACCTGTTTGGCGGCCAGCGAGATTCGCTGAAGATCGACGTTCATCAAGACACCTCCGCAGGCAGGCCCAACATAGCGTTGAGCACGTCGACGCGGACAGCAGGCAGTTGCGGCTTCACCACACCCATATACTTGGCAGCATAGGGCGCAACTTCGGGCCAGACCTGAACCAGCTTCTTCAGGCTGCCACTGGCCTTGATCGCTTTTTCAGCTGCGTCGAAAGCCTCCCGAATCCTGGCCCGCAGGTCTTCTGCTGCCTGAGCATATTTCAGGACATCGGCGGCCAGGTCCGGGTCTTGGATCGAGACGTTGGCCTTTTCATGCCGGCTCGCCATGGGCCACCTGCGATAGACCGCATCGGGTCCGGCGAAGTGGTTGAAGATAGCTCCTCCAACGAAGCTCAGGTTGAACTTCCCATGGTTGGTGACGGCATTGAGGGTGTACGCGAGATCGAGCCAATGATCAGGAAGGGTTTCCATAAGGGCACGATGCTCGGCCGACCAGCGGTGCTCGTAGACCTTTTGAGCCAGAAGAGCTTCCTGATCGCGCATGATCTGCACTGAAGTGGCAAACCGGATCGGCAGCATGCTTTTGGCGATTGCTTCGGCAATCGCATTGGAAATGGTCATGGTGATGACTTTCGGATTGAGGGTTGATGAAGACACCTCGCAAGAGACGGGCAGCCCCGGCGCCAGAGCTTGTGTCCCAATGGAGTGACTTCCGCTGGTAAGCCCGGCTCTTGAAAGGTGTCTTCCGGTTCAGCGATTATTTCGAGCTGCGCTCGAAGGCAGCCCAAGCGGCGTCCTTGCTGAAGCGAGGATCATCCGTAGCGTCGGAGGCAAGACCAATGGGCAGAGCCCCGTAGTCGTTGTCTGTGGGCTCGCCGAGGCCCAGCTGGATGTGGACGTCCCTGCGGATGCTGTTCACCTCGTCCCGGTGGGCATCGGTGAGAGCCTTCAGCTTGGGCATGTCGTCGCCCTTGATCCAGTAGCGCGG
>CANBRQ010000110.1 GCA_947371955.1 Paracoccaceae bacterium
TGGCCGGCATGGTGATCCGCGCCGATGCCCGGCTGCGCGCCCGTCCGGCGCAGGTGCTGGCCGGGGCCGGGCCGCAGTCCAACCTCTGGGCCTTGGGCATTTCAGGCGACCTGCCCATCGTCCTGCTGCTGATTTCCGAGGCCGAGGACATTGTCCGCCTGCAAGAGGTTCTGCTGGCGGTGGAATACTGGCGATCAAAACTGCTGGTGGTGGATCTGGTGATCCTGAACGACCGCTCGTCCTCCTACGTGCAAGACCTGCAGAACGCGGTTGACGCCGCAACACGGGCCGCCGCCCCGGTCGAGGTCGGGCGCATGGGGGGCGCCGTGCATATCCTGCGCGCGGATCTGACCACGCCAGAGGCGCGCGGCCACCTGCTGGCCGCCGCTGCGGTGGTGCTGGTGGCCAGCCGGGGCGGCATCGGGGCGCAGCTTGACCTGATGGCGGCGGTGACAGTGCATCCCGAAACCATCCGCCCCGCCCCCCTGCCCCCCACACCCCTGCCCCTGCCCAAGCTGGAATTCTTCAACGGCACCGGCGGCTTTGCCGACGACGGCCGCGAATACATCACCATCCTGCAAGACGGCCAATCCACCCCCGCCCCTTGGATCAACGTCATCGCCAACCCCTCCTTCGGCTTTCACGTGTCAGCCGAGGGGAGCGGCTTCACCTGGGCCGAAAACAGCCGCGAGAACCAGTTGACCCCTTGGTCGAACGATCCGGTCACCGACCAGGCAGGCGAGGCGATCTATCTGCAAGACCTTGAAACCGGCCAGACCTGGACGCCCACCGCCCTGCCCATCCGCACCAAGGGCACCTACATCGCCCGCCACGGCTTTGGCTATTCCAGCTTCCAGCACAGCGCAAACGGCATCGCGACCGAAATGGTCCAGTTCGTCACACCATCCGACCCGGTCAAGATCACCCGCCTGACGCTGCACAACACCTCGGGCCGCGCGCGCAATCTGTCGGTGACGGCCTATGCCGAATGGGTCCTTGGCCCCTCACGCAGCACCTCGGTCCTCACCGAGGTCGACGCTGGAACCGGCGCCATCTTCGCCCGCAACCCGCGCAGCACGGCCTTTCCCGGTCGCATCTCCTTTGCCGACCTTGGGGCAGAGGTCACCAGCCGCAGCGCCGACCGAGGCGAGGTTCTGGGCCGCATGGGATCGATGGCCAACCCGGCACGGCTGACCGGCCTGTCAGGCCGGACCGGACCGGGGCTTGACCCCTGCGCCGCCCTGCAACGCCGCATCGTTCTGGCACCGGGGCAAAGGGCCGAGGTGGTCTTCCTTCTGGGCCAATGCACCTCACCCGCCGAAGCGCGGGCGCTGATCGTGGCAACGCGGGACAAGGACCTTGATGCTTCCTTGGCCGAGGCCAAGCGCTGGTGGTCCGATCTTCTGACCACCGTTCAGGTGAAGACCCCTGACCGGGCGATGGACATCATGCTGAACGGCTGGCTTTTGTACCAGACCCTCGCCTGCCGCATCTTCGCGCGTGCCGGCTTCTATCAGGCGAGCGGTGCCTATGGCTTCCGCGACCAGTTGCAGGACAACATGTCCCTCGCGGCGCCGCGGCCCGCGATGACCCGCGCCCACCTGTTGCGCGCAGCCGCGCGGCAGTTCGTGCAGGGCGACGTCCAACACTGGTGGCTGCCCTCCTCCGGCCAAGGGGTCCGGACGCGGATTTCCGACGACCGGGTCTGGCTGGCGCATTGCGTCCTGCACTATGTCACCGTCTCAGGTGATCTTTCCGTGCTGGACGAGGTCATCCCCTTCCTCGAAGGTCCCCAATTGGCTGACGGCGAAGCGGATGAGTTCTTCGTCCCCTCTCTCTCCGACCAAACCGCCACGCTCTTTGACCACTGCGCCCGCGGCTTGGACCAAGCCATCGCCCTGACCGGCGCCAACGGCATGCCGCTGATCGGCACCGGCGACTGGAATGACGGGATGAACCGCGTGGGGGCCGGGGGCATGGGCACCAGCGTCTGGCTCGGCTGGCTTCTGATCACCACCCTGACCGAGATGCTGCCGCTGGTATCGGTCCGTGACCCGGCCCGCGCACTGCTCTGGGCTGGCCATGCGGAACGTATCCGCGCTGCCATCGAGCAGAACGCCTGGGACGGCGCGTGGTATCGGCGCGGCACCTTTGACGATGGCAGCCTCTTGGGGTCGTCGAACTCGCCGGAATGCCAGATCGACTCCATAGCGCAATCTTGGGCCGTGCTGTCGGGCGTGGCAGAGCCCGAGCGGGCCACGCAAGCCATGCAATCGATGCGCGACCGGCTGATCAAGCCGCGTCTGGCCCTGCTGTTCACGCCCCCCTTCGACCACGGCACCGCCGATCCCGGCTATATCAAGGGCTACCCGCCGGGCTTGCGTGAGAACGGCGGCCAGTACAGCCATGCCGCCATGTGGGCCATCCTCGCCGAGGCCAAACTGGGCAACGGCGACCATGCCGCCAGCCTCTTCGCCCTCCTGAACCCGATCAACCACGCCCTGACCGCCGCCGAGGCACAGCGCTACAAGGTGGAACCCTATGTCGTGGCCGCCGATGTCTATGCCTCCCCACAGCACGAGGGCCGGGGCGGCTGGACCTGGTACACAGGGTCTGCCGCATGGATGCTGCGGGCCGGGGTCGAGGGGATACTGGGCCTGACCCGGCAGGGCGACCGGATGCGCTTTGACCCCTGCCTGCCGAAAGACTGGCCGCAGATCGAACTGCGGCTGAACCCCGGCCCGACGCTGTGCCTCGTGACGGTTCTGAACCGGGGCGGACTGGGGCGGGGCGTGATCTCGGCCACGCTGAACGGGCAAGCCCTGCCCTGCGAAGGAGGCCTCAGCCTGCCCATAAGCGAGCTGAGAGGGGAACTTGTGATCCATCTGGGTGAGACCTTGCGCTAGATCAGTGCCCATTATCGACCCCGCGCTAGAAGGGGTGCAATCATCGACGGGAACCCAGATGCCAGACACCGACACCCCGAAGGCCAAAGCAAAATGGCCGTGGCTTTTGGGCCTCGCCCTCTGCCTTGTCTTGGCCGGCGGGTTCGTCTGGTGGAAATTCTTTCGCACCACCTTCACCACCGTCACGGTCGAGACCATAGCCGAAGCGCCAACCCAGCGGGTGCTGGCCGTCAACGGTCAAGTGGCCGCGATCACCGCCGTATCGGTCCGGTCTGCCGTGTCCGGCAGCCTGCAGGGCACGATGGCGGCAGAGGGCGACAGGGTCAGCGCCGGGGCGCTGCTGGCCCGGGTGGATTCGACCCAGCAGCAGGCCGTCCTGCGGCAGGCGCAATCGGCGCTGGACCAAGGGCTTCTGGTGCAAACCCAGGCCGGGGCCGACTATGCAAGGCTGCGCGATCTGGCAGACGTGACGACAAGGTCAGCCCTTGAGACGGCACAGACGACATTGGCCAGCGCTGGCCAGACCGTGGAAACCCTCCGCGCCCAACTGGAACAGGCGCAGATCCAGCTGGACCGCTACCAGATCACCGCGCCGATCTCTGGCACCATCACCGAACGCAACGTCGATCCGGGCCAGTATATCGACCCCTCGACCACGCTGTTCACCCTGTCTGACCTTTCCTCGCTGGTGATCGAAACCAATGTCGACGAGGCCTATGCCACCCAGATCACCCAAGGCCAAAGCGCCACCCTGCAACGCGTCGGCACGACCGAGACGCTGCCCGGCAAGGTCAGCTTCGTAGCCCCAAGGGTCGATACCGCGACCGGTGGCCTCAAGGTCAAGATCACACCCGACACGCTCATGGCGGCACCGGTCGGATTGACCGTCACCGCCAACATCGTGGTCGAGGAAGAGCCAAAGGCCCTGACCATCCCCCGCGCCGCCATGATCACCGGCCCGGCGGTCTATCTTTTGAAATCCGGAAAGGCCGTAAAAACCGCCGTCGAGGTGATCGACTGGCCCGCCACCCGCCTGATCGTGACCAAGGGCCTATCGGTCGGCGATGTGCTGATCGCCAACGCCACCGGCATCACGGAGGGCGAGGCGGTCAAGGCCAGCACCGCCGTCAAAACCGCCGTCGTGGTCCCTGCGGCCACGACCCCAGCCCCGGTGGGCAACTGATGCTTTACGCGCTTAAAATCGCCGCCCGCTATCTGACAGCCTCCAAGGCGCAGACCGCCCTTCTGATCTTTGGCGTGGCCATAGGGGTCTTCATCTTCATCTTCATGTCCGCCCTGATCGGCGGCCTCGCGGAACTGATCCTGTCACGCACCGCAGGCGACATGGCGCATATCTCCATTCAGGCCGAAGCGGTGGACCCCATCTCCCTCTTGCCGGGCAAACCCTTGCTGGTGCAGCAGAAATCCTCCAAGACCGCTTCCAATCTGCCCACCGCCATGGCCTTCGTGCCGCTGATCGAGGCTTTGCCGGGCGTCACCGCCGTTGCCCCCGAAATCAACGGATCGGGTGTCATGACCCGGGGCAGTCAGGTCACGCAGGTCAGCATCAACGGGATGGAGGCGGGAAAGGAATCCGCCATCACACGGCTGGACAGCTACATCACCCAAGGCACGGCGCGGCTGGGCGCCGGGGGCGTGCTCATCGGCCAAAGGCTGGCCGATGACATGGACCTGCTTCTGGGCCAATCGGTGCGCCTGCGATCCTCGAACGGGATCGAAATGGTGCTGACCGTCACCGGCATCTACCAGATGGGCCAAGGCGGCTTCGACCGCCGCACGGCTTACGTCAGCATCGGCACCGCCCGCACCCTGTTTGCCATGCCGCAAGGTGTGACTCGGATCGAGATCAAGCTCGCCGACCTTTACGCCGCAGACACCATCGCCCCGCAGATCAAGGCCATGACCGGCCTGAACGCCGTCTCCTGGACCGTCGATGGCGCGCAACTGCTGGAGGCTTTGTCGGCCCAAGCCCAGACCGGCTACTTCCTGAAAGGCTTCGCGCTTCTGACCATCGTGATCGGCGTGGCCTCAGCCCTCCTCCTCTCCACCTACCGCCGCCGCCCCGAGATCGGGATCATGCGGGCGATGGGCGCAAGCCAAGGCTTCGTCGTGCTGGTCTTCGTGATGCAGGGTGCCCTGGTCGGTCTGATGGGCGGGCTTTTCGGCGCGGGCATCGGTTACCTCGCCCTGCTGCCCTTCCCCGGCCGCGACAACTTCCAGTCCGGCGTTCTGCCCATAGACATCAACCAAGGCTCATACGGCCTCGCCATCCTGCTGACCCTGATCGGCGCCATCCTCGCCTCGATCTGGCCAGCCCGATCAGCCGCCCGTGTCGATCCGGTTGAGGCCATCGGCCAATGACGGCGCTGGTGGAAGTGACCGATCTGGTCAAGACCTTTGGCAGCGGAGAGGCCGAAACCCGCGTCCTGCGCGGGCTGAACCTGACGCTGGGCACCGGCGATCTGGCGGCCCTTCTAGGCCCGTCTGGGTCAGGCAAAAGCACCCTCCTGACCATCCTCGGCACGCTGATGCAGCCGACCTCTGGCACCCATCACATGCTGGGCGTTGACCTGACCACCGCGTCAGACCCCGAGCGCACCCAGTTCCGCAACCTGCACATCGGCTTCGTCTTCCAGTTCCACAACCTACTGCCCGATTTCACCGCACTTGAAAACGTCCTGTTCCCCACCGCCATCCGCGAGGGCCGCGAGACCGCCGCCGCCCGAGCGCGCGGAGCAGACCTTCTGACCCGCATGGGGCTGGCCGACCGGATCACCTTCCCCACGTCCCATCTCTCCGGCGGCCAGAAACAACGCGTCGCCGTCGCCCGTGCCCTGATGAACAAGCCCGAACTGGTGCTGGCCGATGAACCCACCGGCAACCTGGACCGCGTCTCGGCCATGCAGGTGATGGACCTGATCGCGCAGATCAACAAGGACGAGGGGACGACCTTCCTCATCTCCACCCATGACGAGAAGATCGCAGCCCTCTGCCACCGCCAGATCGCCGTGGCGGATGGTCAGGTCACCGGGTGACAGGCCGCTTGCCCGTCATCCCCCAGCAAGGTCAGGATCGGGCAATCCGGCCGGTCATCGCCGTGGCAGGTCTGGGAAAGATGCTCCAGCGTCGAGACCATCTCCTGCAACGCCCGCATCTTGCGTTGCAGGTCGGCGATGTGGTCGGTGGCGATGCGCTTGACATCGCCGCTGGCCCGGCTGCGGTCGCGCCACAGCGCCAAAAGGTCGGCAATCTGCCTGACCGAAAAGCCCAAGTCACGCGCGCGGCGGATGAAACGCAGGGTCTGCACATCCGCCTCGGCATAGCTGCGATACCCCGAAGCGGTCCGCAGCGCCGGACTCATCAGCCCGGTCTCCTCGTAATACCGGATCATCTTGGCCGAAATGCCCGTGGCGGCAGAGGCTTCCCCGATGTTCATGGCGTGGCCTCCGTCCGGCCAAAACGCTTCAGCCGCAGCGCGTTGGAGACGACGAAGACCGAAGACATGGCCATCGCCCCCGCTCCCAGCATCGGGGACAGCAGCGTTCCATTGACCGGATATAGCGCTCCGGCGGCCACGGGGATCAGCGCCACGTTGTAGGCAAAGGCCCAGAACAGGTTCTGCCCGATGTTGCGCATCGTGGCCCGGCTGATGCCGAAGGCCCGCGCAACCCCGGCCAGATCGCCGCCCATCAGCACGACATCCGCCGTCTCGATCGCCACATCCGTGCCGGTGCCCACAGCCAGCCCCACATCCGCCTCGGCCAAGGCTGGCGCATCGTTGATGCCGTCGCCGACAAAGGCCACCTTCCGCCCGCCCTGCCGCAGGGCTTTCAGCGCCGCAACCTTACCCTCGGGCAAAACCTCGGCCACCACCTCATCAATCCCCAACTCTGCTGCGATGGCACCCGCCGTGCGCTTGTTGTCTCCGGTGATCATCGCCACCTTCAGCCCCAGCTTGTGCAAGGCGGCAATAGCGGCCGGGGTCGAGGCCTTGACCGGGTCCGCCACCGCGATCAGCGCGGCCAGCTTGCCATCGATGGCGGCATAAAGCGGCGTGCGGGCGCGGGCGGCCAAAGCCACAGCCCCCGCCGATAGGCCCGCGGTATCCACCCCAATCTGCGCCATAAAGCGATCCGCCCCGACCTCCACCTTCTGGCCGCCCACCGTGGCGCGGATACCAAGACCCGGCAGGGCGACAAAGCCAGTGGCCTCGGCCAAGGTCAGCCCCTCGGCCTTGGCGGCACTGACGATGGCGGCGGCGACGGGATGCTCCGAACCCGCCTCGGCCCCCGCCACCAGCCCCAGCACCTGCGGCCGCGTAAACCCTTCCGCCAGAACCAGATCGGTCAGCACCGGCCGCCCCTCGGTCAGCGTGCCGGTCTTGTCCAAAGCCACCACAGTGACAGACGTTAGGCTTTGCAGCGCCTGCCCGTTGCGGAACAGCACCCCCAGTTCCGCCGCCCGCCCGGTCCCCACCATGATCGAGGTCGGCGTGGCCAGCCCCATCGCGCAGGGGCAGGCGATGATCAGCACCGCCACCGCATTGACCAAGGCCAAAGACAGCGCGGGCTGCGGCCCCCAAATCATCCATGCGCCAAATGTCAAAGCGGCCGCAGCCATCACTGCAGGCACGAACCACGCCGTCACCCGATCCACCAGCCCCTGGATCGGCAGCTTGGCCCCCTGCGCCGCCTCGACCATGCGAATGATCCGGCTCAGCATCATATCCGCGCCGACCTTCTCGGCCCGGTAGGTGAAGGCCCCGGTCTGGTTGATCGTGGCCCCCGTCACCGCGTCACCCGCCGCTTTCAGCACCGGCACAGGCTCGCCCGAGATCATCGCCTCGTCGACATAGGACGACCCCTCCAGCACAACGCCATCGACCGGCAAACGGTCACCGGGGCGGATTTGCAGGACATCGCCGGGCTTCACCGCCTCTAGCGCCACCTCAGCCACCACGCCATCGCGCAGCACACGGGCGGTCTTGGCCTGCAACCCCACCAGCCGGGTAATCGCTTCCGAGGTGCGACCCTTGGCCCGCGCCTCCAGCCAGCGGCCCATCAAGATCAAGGTGATGATGACCGAAGAGCTTTCGAAATAGACATTGGCCGACCCCGCCGGCAGCAGGAACGGCAGAAAGGCCGCCACGACCGAATAGGCCCATGCCGCAGTCGATCCGATCACGACCAAAGCGTTCATGTCGGGCGAAAGGTGCCACAGCGTCGGCAGGCCCTTGCGGTAGAACCGCAGGCCGGGGCCGAATTGCACCGCCGTGGCCAGCACGAAGTAGAAGATGTTCAGCGGCAGCATCCCCACCGTCATCATCAGTCCCATATGCAGCGCCGGGATCAGATGCGAGCCCATCTCCAGCACGAAGATCGGCAGGGTCAGCGCAGCGGCAATCCGGAAATCCCGCCGCAGATGCGCCTGCTCGGCCTCGCGCGCGGCGGCCTTGCCAACCCCCGAGGCTTCGATGCCATGGGGTTCATACCCGGCCTTGCGCACCGCAGCGTCAATGGCCGCCGTCAGTGCCGGACTTTTGTCCAGCACCCGGATCGTCGCCCTCTCGGTTGCAAGATTGACCGAGGCGCTTTCCACCCCCGGCACGCCTCCAATCGCCTTCTCCACCCGCGCCACGCAAGACGCGCAGGTCATGCCTTCTACCGAAAGATCAAAAGTCTCGGGCTGCACGTCATAGCCCGCTTTCCGGATCGCAGCCACGACGGCGTCATGCACCGGGGCGCCGTCATAGCGCACCTCGGCCCGCTCGGTGGCAAGGTTGACCGACGCCGAGGCCACGCCCGCCACCTTCGCAATCGCCTTCTCGACCCGCCCCACGCAAGAGGCGCAGGTCATGCCCTGAACGGAAATGGCCTCAGAGGAGCCAAGGGATGTGATGTCTTTCATCCGAGTCGTCTTTCACATTGCCCCAGAGCACGCCTTGATGTGCAGCAGGACCTCAGTCGGGCGTGAAACCGGCCTCGACCACGGCGGCCTTGACGGCCTCGGCGGTGGCGGTGGTCTTCACCTGCACCTTGTGGGTTTCGACGTCGATCACCAGTTCTGCCGCCGGGTCGAGGGCTTTGATCGCCGCCGTCACCCCACGGGCGCAGCCGCCGCAGGTCATGTCGGGAATGGTCAGGTCAAGCATGGCAAGGTCCTTTCAAGGGCTACGGGCTCGTCGCCTTTGACTCAAGATGGGGCTTCCCATCATGTCAAGGTCAAGGGGGCCGCAGGCGATTTGTCGAAAATGTCGCAAGGTCAGCCTTCGCCCTCATTTGCGGCGCGCCAGAACGTTCGGCTTGGCCCCCGTCCGGGCCGCAGCCTCCTGCAAGGTCCGACGATTTTCGTCGCGCTTGTCATGGATCGAGGCGATGACTCGCCCCGCCGCCTGCCCCAACGCCAGCAAGGCCGCTTCCGACAGTTGCAGACTGGCCTCGAAGGTTTCGGGCACGGCATCGGTCACACCCATCGCATACAGGTGCTGGGCGTGCTGCGCATCTCTGGCGCGGGCCACGATCACGACATCCGGCCGCAAGCTGCGGACGCACGCCACAATCGGATCGGTCCGCACAGCGCCCGAGACGGTGACGATCACGGCCTTCGCATCGGCCAGACCGCAGGCCATCAGGAACTCGGGGTCCGTCGCCTCGCCGAAATAGACCTCGCGGCCAAGGCTGCGCTGGACGGGCACGTTCTTGGCATCGCTGTCGACCGCGATATAGGACAGCTTGTGCTGATCCAGCATCGAACAGACCAGTTGCCCCACACGACCGTAGCCCACGACAACGGCATGGTCGTGCCCCGCCTCGGGCCGCACCTGCAAGGCCGGGTCAAGGGGCGCTGCGGCCTTCAGGCGCGCGCCCAGCCTGCGTGACAGGGCCGACAGGGCCGGAATCAGCGCCATGGTGAAGGCGGTGGCGGTCAGGGTGAAGCTTGCCACCTGCCCCGGGATCAGGCCCAGCGTCGTGGCCATCCCGATGCCGACAAAGGCGAACTCCCCCGCCGGGCCCAGCAGCAACCCCGTCTCGATCGCGGCAGGCCACGACAGTCGGAACAGACGGGCCAGCCCGGTCAAGACAGCCGCCTTCAGCGCGATCAGTCCCAGAACGGCAGCCGCAATCGCCAAAGGTGCGGTCCAAACCTCGCGGATGTCGATCTTCATGCCGACCGAGAAGAAGAACAGACCCAGCAGCAGCCCCTTGAACGGCCCAATCGTAGCTTCAATCGCCTTGCGGAACTCGGTTTCCGCCAACAGCAGCCCGGCCACAAAAGCCCCCAGCGCCATCGACAGCCCGGCCAGCGCCGCAGCCACCCCGGCCCCGATCACAACAAACAGCGTGGCCGCGACAAACAACTCGGCCGAGGCGGCGGAGGCCACCAGCCGGAACAGCGGCCGGAACGCCAGCCGCCCCACCAGCACAATCCCGCCCACCGCCACCACCGCATTCAACAGCGCCCAGGCCAGACTGGTCAGCACCGACCCCTCCGCGCCCCCGGCCAAGATCGAGACGAACAGCAGGATAGGGATCACCGCCAGATCCTGCGCCAGCAGCACGGCAAAACTCGCTCGCCCCGCCCCGGTGGACAGGCGGCCCTGCCCCGCCAGCACCTCGATCACGATGGCGGTCGAGGACAGCGCCAGACAGGACCCAAGGATCACACTCACCGCCAGACCCTGGCCCAAAAGGCCGGCCAAAGCCCCGATCAGCAACGTCGAGACCAGAATCTGCAACCCGCCAAGCCCGAACACCAGCCGCCGCATTGCCTTCAACCGCGCATAGGACAGTTCCAGCCCGATGACGAACAACAGGAACACCACGCCCAGATCGCCAATGGCGGCCACATTGTCGGCATCCACCACGGTGATCCAGTAAAAGACCGGCACCACCCCGATCAACGCACCAAGACCCAATGGCCCCAACAACGCCCCCGCCGCCAGATAGCCCAGAACCGGGCTCAACCCCAAGCGACGCACCAGCGGCACCACCAGCCCCGCCGTGCCCAGAACAACCAGCACATCGCTATAGGCCACAAGATTTATCGCTGCGGACACGTGGTCTCCAAGGATCAAAAGGCGGAAAGCTATGGTCTGGATGCAAGGGTCCGGCAAGAACCGCATGACGTCAAGGCGAAAGGCCCGATGCAGTCCCGGATAGGCGGCATGACCGCCCCTGCGGGTTCACTTCGGCTGATCATCCTCGGCGGGCGGCGGGTCAATCGGCACTGCCTCAGGTTTCCGGTTCAGCGCCCGGATGCCGGCAATGCAGGCCACGCAAAGCCCGGCGGCGATCAACCCAACCACGAACAGCGTGCTGTCCATGTAAGTGAATATCCACGCCGTGGCAGCACAGGTGCCGAAGAACATGGCCAACAGGACAAGAATGACGATGCCAAGCGTTTTCATGGAGCCTCCCCGAACTGTGCCGCCAGCGCCTTGCGTGAGGCGGCGCCGCGGGCGCGGGCCTCGGGGTCTCGGTAAAACAGGTTGTAGGTGTCGAAGGGGATGATCTGCCCCGCCGGGGTGACGAAATGCACGCAGGAGCGTTTCACCCGGCTGAGGCAGAAGTTGTGCGGGTCAAGGAATTCCGAGATCACCACCCGGAACAGGTCGGCATACCCGATATTCTGCGGCACCTGCACATCCGGCAGGCAGCACAGCAACGCCTCCAGCCGCTCCGGCGCGTTGCTGGGCGTGTTGGAGAGGTTGAAGAAATCAAACAGACGGCGGCGCAACTCCGGATACCGCTCAAACGTCACCGTGTTGGGCAACGCATCCACCAGCGTCTCCCGCGGGATCATGCCGGTGATCGGCGCCACCTGAGTGCCCTTGCGCAAGCCATAACCGATGCAGATCGACTCCGGGTTGCAAGGCAAGGGGATCATGTCATGCGCCGTGAAGGGATTGTCCGCCTCGATCACCGAGCGGCGAATATCCGACAGCAGCGTCCGAGAGGTCTTCGCATCAAACCCCTCGTTCCGCCCGGCATCCTGAATGGGCTGGAAGGTGACACCCCGCACATTCTCCCACGTCAAGGCATGGTCGATCAGCGCCCCCACCTCGTCATCGTTCACGCCCTTCTTGATGGTCGCCACCAGCGTCGTCGAGATGCCATGCTCGCGCAGGTTCTCCAAAGCTTGGCTCCGGATGCGGGTCAAATCCGCCCCGCGCAGCGTATGCAATGCCGCAGGCTTCAGGCTGTCAAACTGCAGATAGACCTCGAAGTTCGGCTTCAAGCTGGCCAGTTCCGCCACAAACGCCCTGTCCCGCGCAATCCTGATGCCATTGGTATTGATCATCAAATGCCGGATCGGTTTCGCCTTCGCCAGCCGCAGGATCTCGATGATCTGCGGATGCAGCGTCGGCTCCCCGCCCGAGATCTGCACCAGATCCGGCTCACCCTCCGAAGCCACCAGCGCATCCAGCATATGCTCCACCTCGGCCAAGCTGCGCGTCCCATCGCGTGACGGCGCAGAGTTGGCAAAGCACACCGGGCAGGCCAGGTTGCAGTGATCATTGACCTCGATGATCGCAAGGCAGGAGTGCTGCTCGTGGTCCGGACACAGCCCGCAGTCATAGGGACAGCCCAACTCGGTCCGCGTCTGCACCACCTGCGGCCGATCCGAGGGCTTCAACCAGTCCAGACATTGCTTCCAATAGGCGGCATCCGTCGAAATCAGCGCCTTCCTGACCCCATGCACCTTGCAGCGCTTGAGGTAAAAGACATCCCTTCCCTCGATCGTGATCTTGGCAGGCACCGGGGCCAGACAGATATCACACAGCGAAGTGGTCTGGCCATGAAACAGATAGGGCGCGGCCTTGCGTTCAAACATCGGGCCTCCGAAGGATCATTGCAACAGAATAGGCCAGAAGCCCAAGGCAAGCGAGATGGAAGATATTCAGCGGGCCAAGAAGCGCTGCATAGGGCTTCAGAAACTCCAGACCAAATCGCTCCACCGCATAAAACCCCGTCATCAGGTAAAAGGCATCGGCGCGAAACGAGGGCCAGTGCGGCACAGCCCAGACCGCCAGCCCAAGAAACCCCGCCATAGCGGCGGATTCATAAAGCTGCACCGGATGGCGCGGAATCCCATCGCCAAAATCCACCGCCCAAGGCAGCGCCGACGGAATGCCGTAAGTCTGATCCGGCAACCCCGCCAGAAAACACCCGAACCGCCCCACCACCACCGCCACACAAAACGCCGGCACAAAGATCAACCCTGTCGAGCCTTTGACGCCCGAAACCGCCTTGTAAACCTCGATCGCCGCCACCGCCCCGCACAGCGCCCCAAGGATCGACCGCCCAATCCCCGGCAAGCCCGACAGCCACAGGTTCAACGTGCCAAGCCCGTAAGCCCCGATGCCCGCCCCGATCACCAGCGCCACACCGTAGGCGGGACGGAACGCGGGCAGGTCCTCGCCGGAAAGCCAAGACGCATGGCCCATCCGCAGGGCTTGAAACGCCAGGGCCGACGCCAGAAGATCGAAGAAAGAATGCCACAACATCCCGCCATCAAAAGCCAGAATCGGCCCTCTGGCAACCAAAACCCGTCCCCCGCCTTGAATGCACTGCCCGCGCCCTCATATAGTATGGATCGAATATACAGGAACCGGACCGATGCAAGACGCCGTCAGACTGACCTGCGCCACCTGCGGCCAAGCCAACCGCGTGCCCTTGGCCAAACTCACCGACGCCCCGAAATGCGGCTCCTGCGGCGAGCCTCTGATGAACGGCAAGGTGGCCGAATTCGACCTCTCCACCCACGACAAAGCCACCCGCGCCGACGACCTGCCCACCCTCATCGACTACTGGGCCCCTTGGTGCGGCCCCTGCCGCATGATGGCCCCCGAATACGCCAAGGCCGCCAAGGCCCTGACCGGCCGCGTCCGCTTCGCCAAGATCAACACCGAAGACCACCCCGCCGTCTCGCAACGCCTCGGCATCCGCGGCATCCCCCTCCTGATCCTGTGGCAAAAGGGCCGCGAGGTCGCCCGCCTCCCCGGCGCCCGCCCCGCCGCCGAGATCGAGGCCTTCGTCCGCAGCAACGCAGCAGCCTCCGTCTAAGCGCGCCTGTGGGTGGCCGCCGTCCGCGCCACCTCCTCATAAATCCCCGACAGCAGGTTCAACGTCCGCGTCGCCTCCGCCAACCGCCCGGCAAACCCCGGCAAATTGGCAATCGCCGTCATCAGCAACCGCCTGCGCAGCGCACCGTAATCCTCGGTCACCCGCAGCCCCTCCTCGGTCACCTCATAAGTCACCCCCGACCGCCCCGAGCCCTTGCGCAGCACCAGCCCCGCGCCCAGCAACTTCCGCAGCGAGTACTGGATATTCGGCACATCATCCCGATTGGTCAGCCGTGCCAGATCCTTGATCGACTTCGGGCGGTCATTCATCCGGATGATATGCAGCAAAGCATTCTCCGG
>CANBRQ010000111.1 GCA_947371955.1 Paracoccaceae bacterium
TCCAACTGGCCCGCCACCGTACTCCAGCCGTCAAAGAAGCCCATCTTGCGGTGATTCTCGGCGGCGTCCTTGCTGCGATGGCGCACCACGGCGCGGTAGCGGGTGATGCCGGGCTCGCGGTCCTCAAAAGTGACTATGGCGGTCATGAAGGGCTCAGCCGCAGGCTTCCAACCGACCGAGTAGGTGTCGGTGAAGACCAGCTTCTCGCCCGGGATAACCTCCAGATAGACACCCGGATTCTCCATAAGGGTGCCCCCCACGTCGAAGGTCATGTTTGCCGCTCCGCCCGGCCGCAGGTCCTGCTCGACGGCCACCACCTTGTGCGGCTTGGGCACGAACCAGTGCACCAGATGCTTGGGATCGGTCCAGCAGGCCCACAGCAGCGCACGCGGCGCCTTCAGGTCACGGACGAGTTCAAGGTCAAGTTCCGGGTCAAGGTCAAGCTGGGTCAAGGCAGGTTCCTTCCTTATTGTCTTGAAAATGGGTCAAATTCTGGGAGCAAGAGCCGCCAATTGATCGGCAACCGTGCCCCAGCCATCATGAAAGCCCATTTCGCCGTGGCGCGTGGCATCGGCGGCGCGGGCATGGCGGGCGGTGGCGGTATAGGCGGTGCCGCCCTCGGCCTCGGCAAGGGCAAGGATGCCGACGAACCCGAACATCGGTTCCGCCACCGGTCGAAATCCTGCGGTCATCAGATCGGTGAAAACCAGCCGTTGGCCCATATCGGCCCGCAGGATCATCATTTCCATCCCGACCTGCACCCCGTCCGGCATCACCATCCGTGTGAAAAACCGCCCGCCCGGCACGGGCTCGATCACCATGTCCGAGATGACGACCGGTGCCGGCACCCACCAGCGCTTCATCAACTCCGCTTCGACGATACAGCGCCAGACCAGCGCCATGGGCGCCCGGATCAGCCGCTCGACCCGCAGATCGCGCGCGGGGTCAAAGTCAAGGTCCTGCCTCGGCATCATGTCACTTGCCATCGTCCTGCCTCATCAACTCCGCCACATAGGCCTCCAGCCGGTCGGTCCGCGCCTCCCATATGGCCTTCTGTTCCGCCAGCCATCCCATCGTCGCCTCCAAAGCCTCGGGCCGCATCCGGCAGGTCCGCACCCGCCCCGCCTTCTCGCTGGAAATCAGCCCGGCCTCCTCCAGCACCGCCAGATGCCGCATCACCGTCGGCAGCGCCAAACCTGTGGGCCGCGCCAGATCCGAGACCGGCACCGCCCCCTTGCCCAAGGCAGACAACATCGCCCGGCGCGTCGGGTCCGACAGGGCCTGAAAGATCAGCGAAAGATCAGGATCATACTTAGCCATAAAGCTAAGTAACACGAGTGTGCCGCGCTGCCAAGGCCTTTTTTGGCCGTTCACCTTGGTGCAAGTCCTTCGCGGGGGGGGGAGGTAGGCTTGAAACGCCCAAGATATCTCTTTTGAATCTTCCGTTAGTAACCTGCTATCTATTTTGCCAATCTGACACGCCACTCCCTATTTCTTTCCGACTGCGCAGTTGATCTTCCATGTCACCGTGGCAACTCCGGTGACAATCGGCCCTGCGCCATTCCCGCCGCCCCGATTGACATCACTGGCATGGGGCGAAGAAGAAGATGGCAGTGGCACCGTGGTGACGACCTTGGCGATTGGCGAGGAGGACGGGCATTTCCCTGTCATCACAACGCTGACGCATGGCGAAGAAGAAGACGGCAGCGGGACGCAGATCGATGATAATCCGCTTATCCTGCCAGAACCGCAGAGTTTCCTCGCCGCGCCAGCCGCCACACATCAACTCGCCTCGGTCGCCGACATCATGGCGCGCCTGCGGCTGTCAGAGGGATAAGGATGGCCGGGCGCCTTCTGATCGCGGGGGGCAAGGCAGATCCGTCCATTCGTGCGATACACGGGGTGGCGCAAAAACTAGCGGTCGAGACCGTTGAGATCTGGACCGAAACCGCTGTCCTCAGCTTTGATCCCCTGACGATGACGTTATGGCAGGATGCCCATGAGATCAAAGACATCAGGGCGGCCTTCCTGCGCAATGACGTCTTGCGGGCAGGAAGCGCCTCGGTGACGGCCGTGCTGCGCGGTTGGCTGGCCTGCCACCCTCAAATCAAGCGGCTCAATCCGATGGCCTTTGGCCGCTCGGCTTCGGTCAACAAGCTCAGCGCCCTCGCTGCGGCGCACCGCCACGGCCTTGCCATCCCCCTGACCATGGCAGGCAATGATCCCCGGGGTCTTCAAGCCTTCGCGGCCCAATCTCCGGCCATCCGCAAACCCGTTGAGGGTGGCGACTATTGCCGTCCGCTGGTGCCTGACGCCCACACGGGTGCCACGGCGATCATCGCGCAAGAGCGGCTGGTGGGGCCGGACCTGCGCATCTACCGCGTCGGCGGCCAACTCCTCGGCTTCCACATCCGCTCCGACGCGCTGGACTACCGGACTGATCGGGCGGCGGTCGTCAGCGCCGCACCCGTGCCGGCCGACCTGAGCGAAGGCCTCTTCGCCCTAACCGACGAGATGGGGCTGGATTTCTGCGCCTCTGACTTAAAGACCTGCCCCCGCAGCGGCCGCTTGGTCTACCTTGAAACCAACGCCGCCCCCATGATCGCCGCGTTCGGGTCGGAACTGGCGGACGCCATTCTGGCCCACCTGATGGCAGACGGTCCGGGGGAATGACGGGAATGTTTCCTGTCTTTCGCGGAAAGTACAGAAAGAAAGCACACACAAATGGACGATAGGGACTTCACCCTGTTGACCGGTGTCGACCATGTGACAGACTTCACCTGCGGCACCGATCACATCCCCTTGACCAAATCGGTGGTGGCATCCCTCGGCCCGGTCGGCGCGCTAAGGGGCGACGCGTTCCGGGCCGACACCGCAGCCCATTGCACGACGGGCGGGGTCATCTGGAACGCCAGGACCGGCGACCTGTCCTGCGACGCAGACGGCAACAGCGCAGATGCCGTGCACATCGTGGTGCTGGATGGCCATCTGGCGCTGACCTGTCCGGATGTCTGGGCATTCCGAGGCGGGCGCAAGGAAAAGACGAAGAAAGCCCGGTCTGCGGCAATACAGGCGCTTCTCCGGTTCCAACGCGTATGCCGGGCGAACGTGAAGGATCCTGAGAAAAAGTCATGTTTGGACAACCATCAAAAAGATGCAGCGGGTGTGCCCACCCGCTCCCGTCGGATCAGCCCTTCAACGGGCTCAGTCCACCACCGGAAGCTTCTGCGCACGGGCGAAGGCCGACAGCACGGCTTCGGGTCCGTGATGTTCGGCGAGCACCATGATGCGGAAGCGGATGCGCGCCAGTTGGCGGTAATGTCCCAGCCAAGCGGCATTCAACACCGCACCGCTGATCGCCCCAACCACCGGCACCGCCGAGGCCGCCAGTCTCTGGCCCAAGATCGGCACCAGACGTGGCGCGGTGCGGGCGATCCAGCCTGACAGGGTCGGCCCCGCCAGCGCCAGACGGCCCGATACGAAGGCCGGGTCCAGCACCTCGGAAGCCGCAATCGGCCGCCCGCTGGCCAGAATGTCGACGGTGGCGCGGCGCACGCCCTCGCGGTCGGGGTCCAGACCCGCAGCGCGCGCCTCCTCCCGGATCGCCTGCAGGAACAGGACCAGCGCCACGGGCATCTCGGCCATGGACCCCATCAACCCGGCCGCCCCACCGGCAGCGCCCGAGGCGATCACCAGCCAGCGGTGGCCGCGCACCCCCACCCTCGGCGCACGGGCCGCCAGCCCAAGACCGAAGAGCAAGGTCTGCGCGACGTGCGCCTCGACCTGCCGGCGGATGGCCAGCGGCATCCGCGCCCATTGCGCCTCGAGCCCCGCGCCCAGATGCCGCGTGCGCGCAACAAGCGACCCCTCAAGCTTCGCCTGCGCATGCGCGAGAGCCGTGGCCTCAAGGTCAAGATCGTGGGTCAGAAGGGCGGGAAGCTGTGTCATGTGCCGAATATGGGGGCGCGGGCCCCGAACGCAAAGGCCTTTGACCCGCAAAGCGTCACGGCGGGCAATGTGCTGCCGCCGTTTCCTGCTTCACGCCCAAGGCCGGTACGGGCTGCACCCCCTGATCCAGCAGAGCGCGCAGGCGCGCATTGCCTTTATCTCGCCTCTGGCGTGCCGCCAACCGGCTCGGACGCGCTCCGCGGGGAGTATTTGGGCAAGGGGCAATTGCAAGAACCCTCTGACCCGGAGCCGAGGGGCAGATCGGGGAGGGGCAGATCGGGAACGTGTCAGGCGCCGGTGGTTTTTGTCACAAGACCCTGCACCCGATCCCAGGCACCGGCTTTCAGCGGCAGGCCAAGGACGCGGTCGGGGTTGGTGGGCGGCGGCATGATGACACCTTCCAGCTTGCGAAAGCCAAAGCGGCGGTAATACGGCGCGTCGCCCACCAGCATCACCCGTTCCCAACCCAGACGCCGCGCCTCGGTCAGGCTTTCGTTGATCAATAGGCCGCCCAAGCCCTCGCCCTGATGGGTCGGGTGCACGGCCACCGGGCCCAGCAGCAGCGCATCCTCGCCCCCCACCTCGACCGGCCAGTAGCGGATCGCGGCCACCAGCAGGCCATCGGCCCGCAGCGTCAGGCACAGTGCCGCCACCGTCGACACGCCGTCGCGCAGCCGATAGGACGACAGCCCCGTGCGGGACGGCGAGAAACAGAGGTCGTACAGCGCCTCGACCTCCCACCAATCGGCCTCGGTTTCTTCTTCCAGCTGGTACATGCGTCTCCACGTCGGGCCGAGGGGGAATCATCTGGAAACGCGGGTAACATGGTCACATGTCAGGATCAAATCCCTTGGTCGCGGCAGGGCGGATCCCGGTCGCGTGGGCAACCCGAGGGACGGGCAGAGGCCTGCCGGAACCGGCCCTTTCGGCGTCCGGCCCGGCAGGTTGTGACAGCTGTTTCCCAAGTTTGGACATGGCCTCCTGTAGGTTGATCTGCGTGGCCTGCTGGCCCTCGGCCGCGCTGAAATCGATGAAGCGGCTGGTCGGCGCCTGATTGCCCACCGTCACCACCGCCCCATCGGCGCGCGGGCGGTCGAAGGTCGCCTCATCGGCCAAGGTCGACATCGACCCGCAGGCATCGGCCACCACCCTCACCTGATAGCCCGCAGCGAGGGCCCCAAGCCCAGTGGCACAGGCAGATGTCCGTCGTCAGCCTTGTCATGATCAGCGGCTTGCGCCCGAAGCCCTTGACCGCCTTGGCAAAGGCCGGGGCCAGAAAGCAGTCCGGCGTCCCGCCGCGCTTGACAAGGACCGCATAGGCCGCTGGAACGGGTTCCCGAATGTCCTTGATATTGCTAGCGATGTTGTCTTTCGTCGTCAATGTGACGAGCAAGGGGATCCCCATTTCGCTGCCCCATCGCGCCAGCATCCGCACATCGGCCACCACCATCTTCTGCGGCTGACTGGCGATCCAGCCCACCGTCAGGTCCTGATGGTGGATCAGCAGGATGGCGGCATTGTCCTTCAAGACAACCTCTCCAGCCTTGGTTTGGGCGGCCAGCGGTTCCGCAGCCGCAACGCTGCCGGTCCGGACGCCCCCGCGCCCCGGCTTTAGGCGGCCGTGGCGCCTATCCTCTTCCTGCATGATCCGTCGCCTGTCTGCGGGTCCGACGTGACCTTCGCCACAGACTGCACACTGCCCCCTTTGCCATAAATCCGGACAATCGGCGCACCTTCTTGCACAGGCAGCATAATGGACGACCTGCGCGACATCACCCTGTTCGCCGACATGGCGCGCGCCCGCAGCTTTTCCGCCGCAGCGGCCCGGCTGACCCTGCCCGCCTCCACGCTCTCGTGCCGGATTGCAGAACTGCAGCGGGGCTGGGGGACCAAGTTTCTGCACCGCACCACCCGCCGCGTCGATCTGACCGAGGCAGGGACCCTTTTCCTCGCCCGCTGCGCGCAGATCGTCGAGGCCGCGCGCCACACCCGGCAAGACCTGTGCGACCTGACCCAGACCCCGCGCGGCACGCTGCATCTGTCGGTGACGCCGGATTTCGGCACCAGCTTTCTGGCACCGATGCTTGCCAGCTTCTGCCAGACCCATCCCGGCCTTGACCTGCATCTCGGTCTCAGCCCCGCACGGGTCGACATGCTGGGCGGCGCTTAAGACCTTGCCATCCGGATGGGCATGCCCGCCGAGCCCTATAGGTTCACCCGCCGCCTGACCCTAGCCCGCCGTGGGCTTTACGCCTCAGCCAATCATCTGGCCCTGCGCGGACAGCCGCAACGCCCGTCACACCTCCGCCGACACGACTGCCTCTCTCTGTCACATGCCGCTCTCTGTCACAGCGTGCGGACGGCGAGACCCGGGTGCTGCACCGGAATGGCCAGACGCAGGACGCTGCCGTCACCAGCCGGATCGAGGCCAACAGCCCTTCGATGCCCCTGCGTCTGGCCGCCCCGGGCCTTGGCATTGCGTTGGTGGACGAGGCTTTGACCCATCCGCTGCCGGAGGCGGACCAGCTTCGGCCCGTGCTGGAAGATTGGCTGCTGTCGCCCATCCCGATCTCTGCCGTGACCGCAAGCCGCATCCAGCCCTTGAAAACCCGCCGGCTGATCGACCATCTGGCGCTGGCCTTCCGGCGTTTTGACCAAAGCCCCCTTCCCCTTGCCGCGCCCCCTGCCTAGGGTCAGGCGTCACAGCAAAGGCCGCGCCCATGTTCTACCGCCCCTCCGACACGTCGCCGCGCAACGGCGGCCTGCCGCATTCGCCCTTCAACGCCATCGTGGCGCCCCGCCCGATCGGCTGGATTTCCACCCGTGGCCCCATGGGCGACAACCTTGCCCCCTATTCCTTCTTCAACGCCGTCGCCTATACCCCGCCGCAGGTGATCTTTGCCGGAGACCTCAAGGATTCCATCCGAAACATTCAGGACACCGGGGTCTTCGCCACCAATGTCGTGTCCGAGGCGCTTTGGCTGCAGATGAACGAGACCTCGGCCCATCTGCCGCGCGGGGTGGACGAATTTGCCCAAGCCGGGGTCGAGAAAGCCGAATGCCACCTGATCGACTGCCCGCGCGTGGCCTTGGCGCCGGCCACGCTGGAATGCCGCCTGCAACAGGTGGTGACGCTGGAAGGCGGCGCGGATTTCCTGGTGATCGGCACCGTCGTAGGCATCCATATCCGCGACGAATACCTGACCGAGGGCCGCTTCGATCTGACCAAGGTGCGCCCGATGGCACGGCTTGGCTACAAGGACTATGCGGTGATCAGCGCGCTCTTGCCGCTGGACCGGCCCAAATAGGGCGGGTCTCAACCGGCGGATGCCGGAATTCGACCGCCTGCGACCGACATGAGCGCCAATGGCGAACCTGTTGCATCGTTTCAAATCTGCGCTATCGTGACGCCAGTTTGCGGGTCAACCATTCTTGAAAACGAGGAGATTATCATGCCGACGATTGCCTTCGCACCGGGCGTTTCCAGTTCCGTTTCCTTCATTTATGGCGCGATCGAGCAGGCCAGTCTGCAAGCGCAGATCCAGAATATCGTCCCCACCGAAATCGACCTTTCGCTGGGCAATACGTTCTTCATGATCACCGGAACCGGGTTCACCTCCAGCAGTGTTGGCGGCAACCATCTGACCGGCGGCACGCTGACCGGGATGGACGTGATTGTGGGAGGGTTCCGCAATGCCTCGATCACCAATATGTCGTTGTCCGCCACGGACCTGCAAGCCGCCATAAATGACGAATTCACCACCACCAACAGCCCTGCCCTTGAGAACCTGTTTTACTCCTTGGGCTGGACCTATCGCGGCAACGCAGGGGCAGACATCTTGCTGGCGACCTCGAAATCGTCGGACGGTATCCCGTTCAACCTGTCGGGCAAGGATCGCTTCTACACGGGCGGCGGCAACGACAACATCTTTCTGGGCGACGGGGCGGATTTCGCCGACGGCGGCACCGGGCGCGATACGCTGAACGGTGGACTGGGCAACGACACTCTGCTGGGCAACGTCGGCTTTGACGTGCTGTCGGGTGGCGGCGGGGCGGACCGGTTGGTCGGCGGGGCCGGCAATGACACGCTGACCGGTGGCACCGGGCGTGACACCTTCGTGTTCCGCGCCGGGGATGGCCAGGACCAGATCGACGGCTTCAATGTGGTGCAAGACAAGATCGATCTGCCTGCGGGCAATCTACAGGTCGACGCGTCCGGCCTGCATGACACGATCGTGCATTATGGCACGGGAACGGATTCGATCCTGCTCGTCGGCATCGATCTGACCCATGCGGCCATGATCCACTTCATCTAAGGCAGCGTTGAACACCCTGACGCCTGCCTTGGGGATCTCCGGCAGGCGTCTGCTTGCGGACAGTGTGCGGATCATCCGCAGGCAGCATCAGGTCTGCGAGCCCAAAATCACCGATTTCGCCGCCAGATCGCCGCCGCGCCACAGGTACAGCGCGGCGAGGGGCTCTGCCCCGACCTTCATGGCATGCGGGACCCAGCTGGCATGATGCACCGCCTGACCCACCGGCACCGGCGCGAAATCGCCCTGCCCCTGCTGCCATAGCGCCTCACCATGGATCGGCAGATAAATCTCTTCGGCCTCATGGGCATGGGCCGGATAATGCAGACCCGGTGCCAGAAGCAGGATGCCGCAGGCAATGCGCTCGCTGGACAGCGGGCCGCGCAGGCCGATGAACTCGCTCCAGCCATAGCCCTGCAGGAAGTCCGGCCCGAAGTCACCCGCGCCATAGGTCTGGCGCCATTGCATCTGCCCGGCAGCCGCCTTGATTGTGCCGATCACCCCGCCGGGTCCCATCGCCTCCAGCCAACGACAGACCGGCAGTGTGGCAGGCTCCAGCACGCGGTGACGGCCGAGCTGTGGCCACTCGGCCAGAAACGAGACCGCCTCGGGCACCGCCGCAAAGGCCTTCCGCACCTGGGCCAAGACGTCATGTTCCGAAAGACCCTGCATCGCAGCACTCCTCATTCCCGGCCAGAAGCCCGTTCGGGCCCAGCCTAGCGCAGGCCCGCCCGAACCCCCACAGCAATTAAGGTACCGCCACGCTATCGCCCGCCACGCGGCATCGAAAGCCAAAGCGTCGGACCGGCAAAACGGCAGGACGCGGCCCCGGGATAACCCCCTCCGCCACAGCGAGGTGCAAGACCCAGACCGCCCTCATCAACGGTGCGACATGCGCCGCGCAAAGCCGCGCCAGTCCTGCAAGGTCGCGCAAGACAAGGAAGGGCTGCTGCGAGAACAGGCCTCTCGGCCCGACCCCGTGTTGCGGACCAATCACCCCATCCGACAAGTCCCTGACCTTCCGGCCGAGCCATTGGCAGACTGCCGGTAGGGTGGGGTTAAACCCCACCCTACGCACCCGGACAGGGCGGAAGCATCCGGCCCCGCCCGGATGCCGGAGACAGGGTCGATCTTCGCGCCCCAGCCGAGCCTCTGTCGCTTTGCAGGCTTGAAGAAGATGAACGAACTCTAAAGAAAAATCGTGATGCCCAATGATATCAATTCCCTGTCTGTGAGTGCACGCGTGCAATCCCAACGAAATCACATCCCTGCCCGCTGGCCCCTTCCCTTTCGCCGCAGCAACACTACCCTAGCCGGATGCCCTACCACTGGTCCGACACTCCTACCTCTGCGTCGCAACGCCTCACGCTTTGGGCGCATCGCTCGCTGACGAACCGGGGCTTTGTCGGCTTCGTCGGGGCGACGGCGGCGCTTTTCCTTTTGCCCCTGATCACGCAGATCGGCCATCCCGGGCTTTGGGTCCTCTTGCCCTTCCTGCTGTCCGCCCTTGCGGCCCTGTGGTGGGCGCTGGACCGCAACCAGCGCGACCGCGCGATCACCGAGGATCTGACGCTGGAGCCGCACCGTATCGCCGTCATCCGTACCGGCCCGCACCGCAAGCACCAGACCTGGGAGGCAAACCCGCATTGGGTCCGCCTGACCCTGCATCCCGAGGCAGGGCCGGTGCCAAATTATCTGACCCTGTCGGGAAACGGGCGTGAGGTGGAACTGGGCGCCTTCCTGACCGAGGCGGAGCGGATCGCGCTGAAGGCCGACCTTGAGGCGCGCATTGCGGCCTTGCGCTGAAGGCTGCGCCTGTCCCACCCCCTGGAGGGCTTCGCGCCCTCCAGACCTCCTGCGGGATACTTGAGAACGGATGAAATAGGGCAGGCTTGGGCTCGTCAGAAGCAATGCACCGGTCCCATCGCACAGGAGAACCGACACCTGGCGGCGCGAGCCGATGCGGGATGTCGGGCGCGCCGGGGGTCCGAGTTCAGCCCAGCCGCGCCTTGATCAGTGCCCCCACCGCGCCGAAATCCATGCTGCCGGTGTATTTGGCCTTCAGCACGCCCATGACCTTGCCCATGTCCTTGACCGAGGTGGCGCCGACCTCCGCAATGGCGGCACCGATCGCGGCCTCGACCTCGGTTGCGGTCAGTTGCTTGGGCAGGAATTCTTCGATCACCTTGATCTCGGCGGCTTCCTTGTCGGCCAAGTCCTGACGGGCACCTTCCAGATAGACCTTCACCGATTCCTGCCGCTGCTTGACCATCTTGGCCAGCACCGCCAGTTCATCGGCATCCGTGCCGTCCTTGCCCTCGCCGCGCAGGGCAATCTCGCGCTCTTTCAGCCCGTTCAGGATCAGCCGCAGCGCCGAGAGCCGGTCGGCCGCCTTGGCCCGCATCGCATCCTTGATTTCCGCCATCAGGTTGTCGCGCAGCGTCATGTCCATCCCCTTTTTGCTCTTCGCGCGACCATATCCGTCATCCCTCTGTCACGCAACCAAGGCGCCAAATTTCAAACCCTTGGAATCCCAAGAGATTACCAAACAGAGCGTCCCTTGACCCCGCCCCCCCCAACCCTTAGGTTCCGCCCGTTTGCCGCCACCCACCCCTCAGGGAGTCGCCCCATGCCCAACTCAGCCGAAAAACCCACCGCCTGCCTCGCCCTGGCCGATGGCACGCTGTTCTTCGGGCGCGGCTTTGGCGCTGTCGGAGAGACGGTGGCGGAACTGGTCTTCAACACCGCGATGACCGGCTATCAAGAGATCATGACCGACCCCTCCTATGCCGGTCAGGTGGTCACCTTCACCTTCCCCCACATCGGCAACACGGGCACCACAGCCGAGGATGACGAGACAGCCACCCCCGTCGCCGCCGGCATGGTGGTGAAATGGGACCCGACCGAGCCGTCGAACTGGCGCGCCACCGGCGATCTGGTCAAGTGGATGGAGGCCAAGGGCCGCATCGGGATAGGCTCGCTCGACACCCGCCGCCTGACTCGTGCCATCCGCCAGCAAGGTGCCCCGCATGTGGCTTTGGCGCATGACCCGAGCGGCAATTTCGACATCGGCCGGCTGGTTGCCAAGGCCCGGGCCTGGAAGGGCCTTGTGGGGCTTGATCTGGCCAAGGACGTCTCCTGCACCCAATCCTACCGCTGGGACGAGATGCGCTGGGCCTGGCCCGAGGGCTATACCAAGCGCGAGGGTCCCGGCCTGCGTGTCGTGGCTGTCGACTACGGCGCCAAGCGCAACATCCTGCGCTGCCTCGCTTCCGTGGGCTGCGACGTCACCGTCCTGCCCGCCACCGCCACGGCGGACGACGTGCTGGCGCTGAACCCCGAAGGCATCTTCCTCTCCAACGGCCCCGGCGATCCGGCCGCAACCGGCGCCTATGCGGTGCCGATGATTCAGGGCGTGCTGAAGGCCAACCTGCCGCTGTTCGGCATCTGTCTTGGTCACCAGATGCTGGCGCTGGCGCTTGGCGCCACCACCGTCAAGATGAACCACGGCCACCACGGCGCCAACCACCCGGTCAAGGACCTGACCACCGGCAAGGTCGAGATCACCTCGATGAACCACGGCTTCACCGTCGACAGCCAGACCCTGCCCAAGGGCGTCTCGGAAACCCATATCTCCCTCTTCGACGGCTCCAACTGCGGAATCGCGGTCGATGGCAAGCCGATCTTCTCGGTGCAATACCACCCCGAGGCCAGCCCCGGCCCGCAAGACAGCTTCTACCTGTTCGAGCGCTTCGCCGAAGCCATCCGCGCCCGCCGCGCGGCCTGAACAAAGCAGCGTGCAAACCACGTAGGTCGGGGCTTGCCCCGACTCTGCCAAGCCCGCTGGTCTGATCCACGACTGTCGCAAGTCTGCAGATCGGGCTCCCCCCGGCAGCCTTCTGAACTTATCCACAAGATTGCCAAACCAACCGCCAATTCAACTCTCATTCGCGACGTTCCGTTAAACCGCCCTTAACCTTTCCCCCGTGATCCTGCCCCGGTTGGCCGTCTCAAAGCCCCTGAGGAATGGATGTCACTCGTCTCGCGCAACTTCTCGCTGCCGGCCGCGGATGCGGCCTATGTGCCGGGCCAGCGCATCCTGCACCCCTATCAGCCGCAACCCTACCCCGCACCCGCGCCTGTCCTGCCCGAGGCCGAACAGCGCCTTGCCATCCGCCTGCTGCGCGATGGCGCTCTGGCACCCCATATCCTGCTGCAGGCCCTCGCGCGCCTGTCAGATCGTCCGGACGGCAAGCTGATCGACGTCCTGCTGGAACAATCTCTGATCGAGGAAGACGCCCTTTACGCCGCCCTCTTCCGGCAAACCGGCATCGGCCCGGCGGACCTGTCGGTGCCGCCCGACCCCGGCCTGATCGACCGGCTCGACCCCGGCTTCTGCCTGTCCGAGCGGATTCTGCCCCTGCGCCGCATCGGCTCGGCCACCATCGTCGCCGCCACCGATCCCGAGGCTTTCACCCGCCACCAAGCCCACCTTGACCAGACCTTCGGCCAGATCCTGCCCGTTTTGGCCCCAAGCGCCGGGATCGAGGCTGCCATCCTGTCGGCGCGCGGCACTGCCATGGCGCGGGCCGCCGAAACCATGGTCGCCCTGCACGAAAGCTGCCGCAGCTACCGCAAGGCCAGCCGCACCACGCTGCACGCAATGATGGCCGCCGCCTGCGTGGCCCTTCTGGCCATCAAGCCCATCCTCGCCGTGCTGACGCTCTGGGCGGTGATCTCGCTGGCCTTCTGCACCGCGATGAAGGCTGCGGCCTTCGCCGCCTCCTTCCGCGCCCCGCCGGAGGAGCCGCCAAAACCCGCCCACTTCGCCCGCCTGCCGGTGGTGTCGGTCATGGTGGCGCTTTACCGCGAAAGCGACATCGCGGCGCGACTGGTCAAACGCTTGGGAATGCTGGACTACCCCAGAGAGCTTCTCGACATCATCCTCGTCGTCGAGGAGGAGGATGACATGACCCGCAAGGCCCTCGCCCGCGCGGATCTGCCGGGCTGGATGCGCGTGGTGGTCACCCCGGCGGGAAGGGTGAAGACCAAGCCCCGCGCCCTGAACTTCGGCCTGACCCAGTGCCGGGGCAGCATCATCGGCGTCTACGATGCCGAAGACGCGCCCGACCCCGACCAGATCCGCAAGGTCGTCGCCCGCTTTGCACAGCGCGGACCACAGGTCGCCTGCCTGCAAGGCGCGCTTGACTTCTACAACCCGACGAAAAACTGGCTCGCCCGCTGTTTCACCATCGAATATGCGGGCTGGTTCCGCGTCATCCTGCCCGGCCTCGAACGCCTTGGCCTGCCGCTGCCCCTCGGCGGCACCACCCTGTTCTTCCGCCGTGAGATCCTTGAAGAACTCGGCGGCTGGGACGCCTATAACGTGACCGAGGATGCCGACCTTGGCATGCGCCTGCACCGCCACGGCTACCGGACTGAGATCCTGCCCACCACCACGCTGGAAGAGGCGAACTGCTACGGAATCCCATGGGTCAAACAGCGCAGCCGCTGGCTCAAGGGCTACATGATGACCTACATCACCCATATGCGTGCGCCCGCCAAACTCTACCGCGAGCTTGGCCCGAAAGCCTTCGCAGGTTTCCAGATCCTGTTCCTTGGCGCACTCTCCCAAGCCCTGCTTGCCCCGCTCCTCTGGTCGCTCTGGTTCTTCTTCCTTGGCTTCGGTCACCCGCTCGCCAGCCTGATCAGCCCCGCTCTGATGACCACCCTCACCGCCTTCTTCATGGGATGCGAGGTGATGAACATCGCCGTAGGCGCCCTCGGCCTGCGCCGCGCCGGCCACAAGATTTCCGTGCTCTGGGTCCCCACGCTAGCCCTCTACTTCCCCCTGCAAGCCTTCGCCGCCTACAAGGCCGCCTGGGAGATGCTGCACAAACCCTTCTACTGGGACAAAACCACCCACGGCGCCTTTCACTGACCCCGCAGGCGCCAGATCCCGCTCATTTGCTTAAAATTTGCGGCCCCTTTCATCCTGGCCCAAATATCCCACGGGGGTGCGGGGGTG
>CANBRQ010000112.1 GCA_947371955.1 Paracoccaceae bacterium
ATGCAGGCTCCACCTGACGGCAGAGCGGGGCGGCATCAGCGGGTCTTCGCGGCCAATGACATGGTCGATCGACAGTTTTGCCCCGGGAAATGCAGCGCGCAGGCCCATCCAGAAGCGGTCGGCATCACCGTGGCTGATGCCCATCTGTCCGCCGGGCAGGTAAAGATTGCAGGCGCGGTCATATGTTGCGGGGATCACGGAGAATTCGGCATTCATGATGCGGGTGATCAGGTCAGCGTGCTTGGCGCCCCATTCGTTGGCATTGCCGCGCCCTTTGTAGGGGCCGGGCTTGTCAGTTTCGGGCGTCAATGGGCGTGGGCAGTTCAGCGGGCCACCTTCTCGGGCAATCTGATCGCGGGCGAAATCTTTCGGATCCCAGCCCATCTGCCGGACGATGGCGCCCTGATCGCGGATCAACCATTCATCGTTGATCTGATCGTTGATAGCGTGGCAGTCGGCGATGATGCGGTAGTGCAGCTTCTTGCCGGTCGCCTTGCCGTAGATCCCGTCGCCCAGATGGGTGGCGGTCGACAGCAGGCGGTGTGAGGACAGCATACCTTCCTCGGGTGTGCCGGACCAGATGACATCTTCGCCCAGCAGGGTGCGGTCGGGAAATTCGGCGAGGGTGGCCATGGTGGCCCCGATCACCCCCTTGTTGCCGACCACGACCGATGCCGGAGAGCGCACCACGATGTCGTCGGAATAGTGGTGATGCAGGACCGAGATATGGCGGTCCTCCCAGATTTCCTTGGTGATCCCGATGATGAAATCGGGGAAGTCACGGAATTTCGGGTCAAAACCTTGCATCATTCTTTCCATCCCTCTGGAATACGGGCTGAGGTGCGGACCATCAGGGGTCCGTTGATCTTGATCTTGCTGGGCGCGGAACTGCCACCTTCGATCTGGTCAAGCAACGCCGACACTGTTGCTTCAACCATGCGGTTCAAGGGCTGGCGTATTGTGGTCAGACTATAGGCCGGCCAGGCGGACATAGGGACATCGTCATACCCCACGACGGAGACATCTTCGGGCACTCGAAGGCCAAGCTGGAACCGCAACGTATCCATCACAGCGAAGGCCATATGATCGTTGCCGACAAAAACTGAATCGGGACGATCGCCTGTGCCGCAAAGTTCTATTGTAACGGCCGCAGCCTTTTCCCGGGAATACATCCCATCCAGCATTGAGAACGGTTCAATCCCTGCAGAATCCATTGCCTGCCGGAACCCCTCGGCCCGGTCGCGCCCCGTTGAAGACCCCTGCCAGCCCATGACATGTGCGATGCGGCTGTGCCCAGCTTTTATCAGGAAATCCGTTGCTTCGCGCGCGCCTTTTACGTTGTCGGACGTCACCTCGGAAAGCCGCGGGTCATCCTGACCACGGTTGAACATCACCACCGGAATCCCTGCCGCATCGCACCGGCTGGTCAGGTCGTTCGACATGGCAACCGAGGCAGTTATGATGCCATCAACCTGATAGTCCAAAAGTTCCGACATGACCTGAGACACAAGCTCGGTCGAGTTTTCTGCCATGAAGACAAGGATATGATAGCCGCGCGCCTGAAGTGCGCGGCTCAAAAGCTCAAGCGCCATCGGATAGAACTGGTTTTCAAGGTAAGCCACGACCAGCCCGATGATCCGGGTGCGCCCGGTGATCAGGCTGCGAGCCAGAACATTGGGGCGGTAGCCCAGTTCCGCCGCCGCCGCCCGCACCTTCTCCATCGTCTTTGCCGAAACCGAGGCCCCCGGTGTGAACACACGGCTCACCGCTGACTGCGACACGCCTGCACGCCGCGCCACTTCCGCCGAGGTCACCTTTTCAGTTGTCTTTTCCACCGCCATCCCTCACTCCGCCGTCCAGCCGCCATCTACAATAAGATGCGTGCCTGTCATCAGCGCGCTGGCATCCGAGGCCAGAAACACCACCGGCCCCATCAGATCCTCAACTTCGCCGACCCGACCAAGCTTGATTTTCGACAGTATCCAAGCCTTACGTTCCGGATTGGCCAGGGTCTGTTCGGCCAAAGGTGTGCGAATAAAGGTCGGGCATAGGGTATTGACCCGGATGCCATGCGGCCCCCATTCGATGGCCATGGCTTTGGTCATTCCTTCCAGCGCGTGCTTGTTTGCGGCATAGACCGCCCGGTCAGGCCCCGCGACATGCCCCATCTGAGATGAAACATTGATCAGGCTGCCGCCGCGCCCTGCCGCGATCAATCCCCGCGCCACCTCGCGCGTTAGGAAATAGGCGGCGCGCAGGTTAAGGTTCATCGCGGCGTCGTAGTCCTCGGGGCTCGTGTCCAAAGCCGGTGAATGACGGGCCAATCCGGCAGAGTTCACCAGCACGTCGAATGGGCCGGTTTCAGCGATAAAGGCCGTTGTGGCCGCGAGGTCGGTGATATCCAGCGCCCGCGCCTCGGCTAGGCCGCCGGCGGTGCGGATGGCATCGCGGCTGGCCTCGACAGCTTCGGCCCGGCGCGCCACGCACCAGACCGTTGCACCAGCCTCGGCCAGCGCCGCCGCAGCACCAAGCCCGATGCCAGAAGAGGCCCCCGTGACGAGGGCGCGCCTGCCGTCGAGCCGGAAAGATGGGGTTTTCGGCAGGATCATGAGAGGCTCCGCCCCGTGTCGGGGTCAAACCCCGGCCTAGCCTTGTTGAACTCACGCATCCGGTCCAGAGGCGGCATCCCGACTTGACGGAACACATCCAGAAGGTCGATCAGAACCCAGTTTTCCCGGATCAGACCCGCCTCGATCCGCCAGAAGTCAAAGCTGCGCAGGGTCAGCAGTTGCCCGGTCGGCGCAATGCCCAACCAGCCAGGAAAGCTGAGGGTCTGCGCCATGTTTTGCCAACCGCAGACGGCAACATAGGCGCCTTCCGCGAAGAAATGCGCCTTGGTCAGATCCGGACGCTGCCCACGATCCGGCATGGCGTTGAGAAAGGGGATCTGATGCCAGTCGCGAAAACCCTTGATGCCGCGGGTGGAGCCTATCCCGGCAGGGCCGTACCAATTCATCTGCGGGCTCCAGAACCGCTCCAGTTCCATGATTTCGGGACCGCCCTGTGAAGGATGGCGCACCATTGCCGTCAGCATTTCAGTCACGATCCGTAGGCTTTGCGCCGTCAGACTGGGGTCAGCGGCAATCACCGACAGGCCATCCGAATTGGCCGGCCCGGGCACACAGATTTCTCGCCCAAGCGAGGGGGCCAAGGGCCAGACCCCGGCCTGCATCATCACTTCGGGAATGTCCCAAAGAGCCTGCATTTCGACTACCCGCTCGCTTTCGAACCGGAAGAATTCATGGTACCGCATGGTGACGAGATGGCCTGTGGGTGGAATGTCGAGCCAAGGATGGGCAAAGGTGCCCATATAATGCCCTCCTGCGCCCAGCCACTGGCAACCGTCTTGATCCGTACCCGCCATGACGATCCAATCGCGGCGCTCAAGATCGGGGATCGCGCGCAGAAGCGGCCCGTAGGCATGACCGTACAGCGCCTGTGGACCGGTCATCTCGCCAAGGGGATGGCATAGCCGTACCTTGGCCTCGGCGTCGAAAAGCCCATCCAAAGCCGCCCGCACTGGCGCATCGGCAAAGTCGCGCATGGCGTGCTGCAGCGGGGCGAACAGGTTTTTGGGGTCTGCCCCTGTCACGCAGCACCCCCCTGCGACCGCATCCGGTCGAACAGGTCGATGCCGAACTGGCGGAACAGGTCGATCATGTCGACGAAGACCCAGTTTTCGGTGAATTGGCCGTCGGTCTTCAGCCAGAAGTCGATGCCGTTGAAGGCGATCTTGTTCCCGGTCGCTTGCGTGTCTTGATAGGCGCCCGTGTGAGTGGCCAGAACGCCTGGAAAGCTGGAGGCACCAACCATGCGATCCTCTGCAATCAGGTTGTCAAGGTCCTGCACCTGGCGGTCGGGGAAGGCCACCAGCCAGGGGCGTTGGTGCAGGTCCTCGAACTCCTTGAGCGAGAGACAGCCGCCGATGCCGCCGGGACCGTACCATTTCAGGTTCGGGTGAAAGAACTTGGCCATGCCCATGCTAGACAGGTCGGATTTGTCGAACTGGTTCAGCCCGCCGTAGATAAAGGTGCGCGAAAAGTTGAGGGTGTCCTGCGTGACGGCATCATCCTGCGGTGTGGTGAGAAGGCCATTGTAGCCGGTTGGGGCGGGAAAGACGAAGGGCACGCCCTTGGGACGCGGCAGAACCGGGCGGCCGATCTGTTCGAACCAGTCTACGAAATCCAGCAGGAACTGCGATTGCACGATCTTGCCGTCTTCGATCCGCAGGAACTCACCCCAGCGCAGGCGCAGGGGCCGCGGGCCGGGGGGGATGGTCAGGAAATCAGAGACCGCCGTGCCCGTCAGGTAGCCCGTGCCCGCGACCCAGACGGCACCGTCACCCGTGCCATCCTTGCGCCCGTTCGACACGCCCGCCATGAAGATATGCGTCTGGCGTTGCAGGTCCGGAATCGCGCGCTTCAAGGGGGCAAGGTATTCGGCGGCCAGAGCGTCCGGGCCATGAAGTTCAGTGTAGGGTGCAGGTCCCTGCCAGCGGAAACTTCCCGGCAGATGCGCCCGGCAGGCGATTTGCATGTGATCCGGTTCAGCGCTGTCGATCGCTGCCCAGTAGGCAAGGACGAGGGCTTTGGCGTCTTGAAGAGGGGCACTCATTCGGCGGCCGCTCCGTAAGCGATGTTGCGGCCACCGTAGCGGCGCACACGGATGTTGCATTGTTCGGCATGGCCCACGAAACCCTCCAGAAGACAAAGGCGAGAGCCATAGGCGCCGATCTCTGCAGCTGCGGCATCGGTGGTGATGCGTTGGTAGGAATGGGTTTTCAGGAACTTGCCGACCCAGAGGCCGCCGGTATAACGCCCGGCCTTGCGGGTGGGCAGGGTGTGGTTGGTTCCGATGACCTTGTCGCCATTGGCCACGTTTGTGCGCGGGCCAAGGAACAGGGCACCGTAGCTGTGCATATTCTCCAGAAACCAGTCGTCACGGTCGGTCATGACCTGCACATGTTCCGATGCAATGAAATTGGCTTCCGACAGCATCTCGTCATAGGTGTCGCACAAGATCACCTCGCCATAGTCACGCCAGCTGGCACCTGCGGTTTCGGCGGTGGGGAGAATTTTCAATAGGCGCTCCACCTCGGCCGTCGTGCCTTCGGCCAGTTTGTGCGACGTGGTGATCAGCACGGCCGGGGAGTTGTAGCCGTGTTCGGCCTGACCCAGCAGGTCGGTTGCGCACAGTTCGGCATCCACCGTGTCGTCGGCGATCAGCAGGGTTTCGGTCGGGCCCGCGAAGAGGTCGATACCCACTCGGCCGTACAACTGGCGCTTGGCTTCGGCGACATAGGCGTTGCCCGGGCCGACCAGCATGTCGACCGGCTTTATGGTCTCGGTTCCAAGCGCCATGGCACCCACGGCCTGCATTCCACCCAAGACGTAGATTTCATGCGCACCGCCCAGATGCATGGCGGCAACGATGGCCGGGTGCGGGGCGCCCTTGACAGGCGGAGCCGAGGCAATGATGCGCGGAACGCCCGCGACCGAGGCGGTCAACACGGACATATGGGCGGAAGCCACCATGGGAAACTTGCCGCCGGGGACGTAGCAGCCGACGGACTGCACCGGGATGTTGCGGTGACCAAGGAAGACACCGGGCAGGGTTTCCACCTCGATATCGGTCATCGAAGCGCGTTGGGCTTCGGCAAAGCGGCGGATCTGCGTCTGGGCGAAGCGGATGTCTGCCATGTCGCGTGGAGCGACTTTGCTGATGGCAGCCTCTATCTCGGACGGGGTCAGCCGGAAAGACGTGGGTTCATACTTGTCGAACTTGGCCGACAGATCGCGGACGGCCGCGTCACCGCGGGCTTCGATGTCGGCCAACACCTCTTCGACCGTGGCGCGCACGCGGGCGTCATCTTCGGCCCTTGCGGCACCGGACTTACCACGTTTGAGATAGGTGATCGTCATCTTTCCTCCACTGCACGCTATTGGCCGATGGTGGGGTTCAAACCCACGCGACGGGCCGTTCGGGTAGGGTGGGGTTTTAGCCCACCTTGGGTTCCGGCTTGGGCGGAACCTTCTCGCCGCGGTCATAGGTTTCCCAGCCGTGGCCGCCGAAGGCATCGACGCCCAGTTGCGCCATCACATGCGGGAAATCGACCATGACCCAGTTGTCGGTGATCCGGCCATCGACCACCTTCCAGAAATCCATGTAGCGGATTTCCACCCGCTTGCCGGTGGCGGGGATGCCCATGAACTCGCCGCCATGCGTTGCTTCCTGTCGGCCGAAGGCGGCCGCCCATTCGCCCATGAAAAGCCGCGCCTCATCGACACAGACCTTGTCATGAAACGCGGCCTGGAACGGCTTTTGCCAGTTGTCCTGAAACTCGCGCAACCCGTTCTTGGTCCCGCAGCCCTGATTGCCCATCCAGCGGAAGGTCGCGGTGAAGAAGTCACCGATATCGCCAATCCTATGGTCGTTCAGCCCATCCACCATGCCCTCGATCACGGCGCGGGTGGCGTCGGTCTTGCTCATATCCGTGCCCTTGGTCAGCACGGCCTGTTCGGGTCTTGACCCTTTCATCCTTTTACAGCTCCTGCAGTAAGGCCGCTGACGATTTGGCGCTGGAAAACCATGACCAGAAGGAACAGCGGCGCGGTGATGGAAACGGCGGCGGCGATCGCCTCGACCTGATCGGTCATCGTCGTTTCCCGATTGAAGAACCCTGCGATGGCCGGAACCATGGTCTGGTTGGAGGCATCCAGCAGCAGCGATGTGACCAGAAAGTCGTTGTAGCCTAGAAGAAAGCTGAACAGGCCCGTGGTGATGACGCCCGGCCACATGACCGGCATGATCACCCAGCGGAAGGCCTGAAAATGGGTGCAGCCATCGACGCGGGCGGCCTCGTCAAGATCTGCCGGGATGTTGTGGAAGAAGGATCGCAGCATCCAGATCGTGAAGGGCTGGTTGATGGCCACAAGCACCATGATCACTGCGAGGGGCTGGCCATAAAGGGTCGGCGCCGCATCGCCAAGGATCGGGCGCAGGATGGCGGCGGAGTTTATGAAGATCGGTAGGTATCCTGTGACCAACACCGAATGGGGCAGAGCGCGGAAGATCAGGGCTGCGATCAGAATCCAGAACGCCAGTTTCGAACCTGACCTTGCCAAGGCATAACCTGCAAGCGTCCCAACGGTCAGCGATATCGCGGTGACACCCAGGGTGACCTTCACAGAGTTCAGGAAGTTGTGCCAGAAGGCGTGCTCCACCCAGATCGCCCGGTAATGCTCGGTCGTCAGCCCCAGAATGGGATGAAGGCCCAAGGCTGAATCCAGCCCGCCCACGATAGCGGGAAGGATGACAACGCCCACAACGCCAAACCCCAAGGCAAGACCGGCTGCGGCAATCAGCCAGCCGAGGGCGCTGAACCCCAAGGGACTAAAGGCCGCAACCCAGCGTGGCAGGCGCCGCGTCGCAAGCCAGCCGGTTGCGCACAACAGCCCCAGCGTTGCCAGAATATCCAGCACGCTCAGCCCCTTGCCTTCGGCCAGCGTCGACGGCCCCCAGATCACGTCCCAAGGGCTGGCGGCAAAGGCGTCCAAGGGCATCTTCACGCTCATTACCGTGATCCAGAAGATCGGGAAGGCGGCGATCAGGCACCAGAGGGTCAGGAACAGGGCTGACATGGTCCGAAGGCTGAAGGGCTGGCGGCGGGCGAGCCAGGTTGTCATTGCGCCCTGCCCTTCTGATCTGCCCAAGTGCGACGCAGCATGGGGATCAGCAGGAGGACAATACCGATCAAGGTCAGCATTGACGACGCCTCGGCCCGCGAGATCGAGCGGTTGCCAGAGACGTCGGGCATGAGGAATTGATAGGTCAGGTACTGCAAGGATATGACATGGCCTTGGGTGCGCAGGCCCACGACCTCGTCAAAGACCCGGTAGGCGTCCATCAGGTGGATCAGGGCGACAAAGGTGATCAGCGGCATCAGGTAGGGGACGATGATGTAGCGCAGGCGCTGCCAGCGGCTGGCACCATCGATCATTGCGGCCTCTACCGCGTCCTGATTGACGCCCTGCAGACCCGCGTAAAGGATGATGAAGGCGAAGGGCGCGTTAGACCAGACACGGTAGAACATCATCAGGATCTCGATCGTCCAGGTCTGGGCGAACATGGATATGTCTGTGCCCGAAAAGTGCTCCATCGCGCGAGTCAGAATGCCGTCGCCGACAAACAGCCAGCGGATCGACAGGGCCCCGATGACAGGCGTGATGATGAAGGGCAAAAGCGAGACAAAGATCACCGGGCCGCGCAGGGATTTGGTCAGGTTGTTCACCGCCAGCGCAAGGCCAAGACCTAGCAGCAAGACCAGCGGCAGCGTAACGAAGGTGAACAGAAGGGTGAACTGCAGAGCCTTCCAGAAGTCGATCTGCATGATGCCGTTCCAGTCCAGCGTCCGCAGACTGTCCCAAAGCTTCTGCGGTTCCAGTACGGCGCGGTAGCTGTCCAGACCGACAAACTGGGTTTCCATCACCTGATGGCCAGAGGCGTCAAGGGCAGGCTGGATCTTGGTCTGGGTGGTGCAGGTCTGGGTGCCGAAACCGGGGGTGCAGCTTTCGACCGAAACCGCCTCCATCCGAGGGTTGGTCTGGTAGAAGCTTTCGACGAAAACCAGCACCAGCGGGGCGGCGATGAACAGCAGCATCATGAAAAGGGATGGAGCCACGAAGGCGGCAAAGGTCTTGAACTTCATGTCGCCCTCCTCTCTGGCTCGGGGTGGATGGCGGGCCGCTCAAACGGCCCGCCAACAGGGATTACTTCAGGATGCCGGCATCCTTGGCGCCCTTGGTATAGTTTGCCTCGATGGCAACCAGCGTGTCAGCGGCGGAACGCTCGCCCTTGAGGAACGCGCCCACTTCGCCGTCCATCGCCATGTGCATCACACCCATGGCAGAGGTTGACGGATAGGGCGGCGGGTTCAGCGCGGCGGTGGCAAAGGCGCCGGCGGCCAGACGGCCGGGGACGTAGCCCTTGATCAGCCAGACGGAGTCGGTGTTGTGGGCGGTGACCATTTCGGTATCTAGGCCTTCCATCGCCACGCGGAAGGCGGCGTCGGCTTCTTCGTCCGTGATGTTCTTGGCGATCACGATGCCATCCCACCACAGCGTCGTCGCTGGCTTGCCACCGGCCATCGCGGCGGGGGCGGGCGCACCCTCGATCATGCCCACAACCTTGCTTTCCTTGGGATCATCCATGGCCCCTGCCCGGCTGGCCCAAAGGTTTGCCATGGCGATCTTGCCCTGCTGGAACTGCTGCTGGACATAGGTGCTGTCCGAGGTCAGGTATTCCGGGTCCTCATAGGCTGTCAGCTTCTTCAGCATGTCCAGCGTCTTGAGGCCCATCTCGTTGTTCACGTTGGGCGTGCCGTCCGGGTTGACCGGCTGGCCACCGAAGCCGAGGAACATGTTGTTCACTTCTTCGCCCAGGTTCCAGCCAACGCCCATCGTGGCGCCAAGGGGGTAATCCACGACTTTGGCGGCCTTGATCTTTTCGGCAGCGGCCAGCAGTTCGTCATAGGTGGTGGGAACTGCGATCCCCAGTTTGTCGAAGATGTCCTTGCGGTACATCAGGTGCTGGGTGTTGACCTGCATCGCGATGGCCATGATGTGGCCGTCGATCTTGATCAGCTGGTTCGGTTGCAGGTTCTGGCCGTACTTCGCCACCAGATCATCCAAGGGGCGAATCGTGCCTGCGTTCATCAGAGGCGTGATCTCACCATTCGAGACGCCGCCGATCTGGTAGAGCGAGGGGTTGGCGGCGAAGGCTTCGGGCTGCTTCTTGCCGAAATCCTGGTCTAGTTCGGCGGTGAAGTTGCCGCATTCGGCCATGGCGCCGGTCGCGGACTTCCACGCTTCGAACCCGGCCGAGAGCATCTTCAGCGGTACGGTATTCTGAAAGGCACAGGCGGCCATCGCAGAGGAGCCCATGAGGGCGATTGCTCCGGCGAGGGCAATTTTGCGCAGATACATCTTGCAGTCTCCCTGGTTGTCGGGGTGGACCCCCGTGCTGGTTGTCGGGGGTTCGCCCCGCCGTTTGGAAAGGTCACGCCAGAAGGCGCGCCCCGGTCTTGGCATCAAAGAGGTGGCAGGCGGTGGGGGGCAGGCTGATCGAAACCGGCTGGCCGATTTCAATTCGGTAGTCCTTGGGCGCCTTCACGGCCACCAACGCCCCACCGGCGCGGACCGTGACCATCGTGCTGTCGCCCAAAAGCTCCATCGTATAGACTGGCGCGGCTATTGCGCCTGCGTCTGGGGAAATCCGCGCGTCCTCGGCCCGAAATCCCAGTGTCGCCGGGCCATCCGGCGCAGAGAGGCCGCTGATCCGCACATTTTCGGCTACAAAGGTGCCGCTGATGATCTGCCCGTCGATCAGGTTCATCGCCGGGTTGCCGATGAAACCGGCAACAAAGGTATTGGCAGGACGGTCGTAAATCTGCGTCGGCGTGCCGATCTGCTGCACCAGCCCCGATTTCATCACCACCACGCGGTCAGCCAGCGTCATCGCCTCGATCTGGTCATGAGTGACGTAGATCGTGGTGACTTTCAGTTCGTGGCTGAGGTTCTTGATCTGCGCCCGCGTCGAGACGCGCAGCTTGGCGTCAAGGTTAGACAGCGGCTCGTCCATCAGAAAGACCGAAGGTTGCCGCACGATGGCGCGCGCCAAGGCAACGCGCTGGCGCTGGCCGCCCGACAGCTCTGACGGTTTGCGGTGCAGGAAAGGAGCCAGTTCCACCATGTCAGCGGCACGACGCACCCGCGCCTCATGCTCAGCTTGCGGAACTTTGCGCACCTTCAGCGGGAAGCGGATGTTCTCGAACACGTTCATGTTGGGGTAAAGCGCGTAGGACTGGAACACCATGGCGATATCGCGGTCCTTGGGATCAAGGTCGTTGACCCTTTTCCCCCCGATCAGAATATCGCCCGAAGTGGCATCCTCCAGCCCGGCAATCATCCGCATCGTGGTTGTCTTGCCGCAACCCGATGGGCCAAGGAAGACCAGAAACTCCTGATCGGCAATCGACAGGCTCATCTCGTCAACCGCCATGAAAGCGCCCCAGCGTTTGGTCAGGCCGCGTAGTTCGATCGACGCCATCCGTGCCCCAAACCGCGCTTTCAGCGGCCCTTTGCATTCGTATTCATCTCTTCTTTACCCAAGCCATGATTCGTGGCAAGAACATTCTGCATACGCTTGCAAAAATGCGGAGGATACCGGGATGACTGCCTTTCGGAACGCTGCACATGCCTCCTTAAACAGCATGATCCGGGCGTCTGACACCGAGTTGCCCGAGGTGGTGCGCCAATGCTTGTCCCCCGACTGTGTTTTTCACCTGTCGCATCCGATCGGGGCGCTTCAAGGACCCGAGGCGATCCTAGAAGGGTTCCTGATGCCGTTGCGCCGCGCCTTTGTGCATGTCTCGCGCCGGGACGAAATCTTCATCGGGGGGCAAAACCGTAGGTCCTATGGCGGCGATTGGGTGGCCTCGGTCACGCATTACGTCGGCAATTTCGTTGCCCCGTTTCTTGGCATCCCGCCTTCAGACCATCTTGCCTTTCTGCGCGCCGGTGAATTCTACCGCCTGTCAGAGGGCCGCATCGCCGAGGCACGGATCATCCTGGACCTGCCCGACCTGATGCGGCAGGCCGGGAGCATGCCCTTCCCCTTTTCCTACGGGCTGGAGACCCTGTTTCCCGGCCCCGCGACGCATGACGGCGTGTTGCCCAGCCTAGGTAACGGCCTGACGTCGCTGGATGTGGTCGAGGGTATGCTGGGCGCCCTTCACGCTTTTGATCCCAAGACCTTCGGCTCTGCCAACCAGACCGGGCGCGGCGGGTTTTGGCACGAAGACATGATGTGGTACGGCCCAGCCGGCATCGGATCGAACTTCCGCTGGGAGGGCTTCGTGAAAGATCACCGCGAGTCCTTCCTGCGCGCTTTCCCCGACCGCAAGGGCGGTAACCACTACTGCCGGATCGGCGATGGCGACTATGCCGCCGTCTCGGGCTGGCCGTCGATGACCATGACCTTTCAAGGCGATTATCTGGGTGTGAAAGCCGATGGCCGCCCCCTGACCCTGCGCGTGATGGACTTTTACCGTTGCACCGAGGGGAAGATCATCGAAAACTGGGTGATGCTGGACTACATGGATTTGATGGCCCAGATGGGCGTCGATCTTTTGGCGCGGGCTGTGCGATGAGGGAAAGTACCGCCACGTTTTCCTCGAGCGGCCTTTCGCTTGTCGGCACGCTTTGTTTGCCGGGGGTGATCCGTCCGCGGTGGTGCTTTCGCTGTCCGGCTTCACCGGCGACCGGCATGAAAAGTCGGTTTTGGGAACGACTGACCAGATTTTCGCGCGTACGGCCCGCTGTTTCGCCGGCCACGGTCTGGCCACCCTGCGGTTCGACTTTCGCGGCAAGAGCGAAAGTGCCGGGGACTTTGCCTACATGACCTACGAACGGCAGATCGAGGACTGCTTTGCCGCCATCCGGTTCCTGCAAACGCTTTCGCAGGTGGACGCCGGACGCCTTAGTTTGATCGAGTGGAGCCAAGGCGGGCTCGTCGCGGCAGCAGTGGCGGGGCGCAGCAATCTGCCAAGGTCGGTGGCGCTTTGGGCGGCTGTCGCTGACCCTGTCGAAAGCATGTCGGCCACCTTGGGTCCCATTACAATGCGGCAGGGCCTGCGGACATACGCCCCTGAATATCTCGCTTGCTTGGTGCGACGTCGCCTTGAAGCAGCCCTTCTTTGACGGCGTCCATGCGATAAACCCGCCCGAGGAGATCGCAGCTTATCTCGGTGCACTGCTGGTGACTCATGGACGGCTGGACACAGCCGTTTTGCTAAAAGCTGCCAACCCGTTCCTTCACGCTCATCGGGGCAGGCAGCAACTCTGGCTTGCCGATATGGATCATAGTTTCAACGTCAACTCCGGTCCCGAGATTCTCGATGTAATGATTGGCGCAACAATCGACTTCCTACGACGCTGAAGATCGTGTCCCAACACGTGGTGTAGCTCTCCGGTAGCGAAGCCGCGCGCGCTGCGCTTTCACGTAGCTGGCGGTGCGGGCGGCTTTGCGGGTGGTCATCGGTGATCTCGGTTAGGTTCGTGTTGCAACCATGAAGCTTGATCTGGAGAACCCCGATGACCGACGAGATGATGAGACTGAATGCCTTGTTTGAGAAGACCTCTGAACCGCGCCGGGTCTACCGGGTGCTGATTGATCTTAGTTACGCGGCCATGGCTTCAGTTTCCAGTGCTGCGTAGTGGTTTGCTTCGGCTTCTGCGGGCGGGCTGTTCCCGATGGGCTCGAGGAGGCGGCGGTTGTTGAACCAGTCGACCCATTCGAGGGTTGCGTATTCGACGGCTTCGAAGCTGCGCCACGGGCCGCGACGGTGGATGACCTCCGCTTTGAACAGGCCATTGATTGTCTCGGCCAACGCGTTGTCATAGCTGTCACCAACGCTGCCCACGGACGGTTCGATGCCTGCCTCGGCCAGCCGCTCGGTGTATTTGTTGGACAGATATTGGGCGGATTCAACCGGTCGTCGCAACACCCTGATCTTGGAGGTGGTGATGACGACAGGAAGACGGAAGTCGGAGCGCTCGACGCGACGCAAATTGTCCTCGCCAGGTCGGCCGCCAGTCTGGCAACGTGAGAATCTGTGCCGGTTCTGGCAACAGATTGCGGCAGGGCTGTCCAGCGAGGAAGCCGCTGTTGCAGCAGGAGTGTCTGCACCTGTCGGAACCCGATGGTTTCGGAGTTCTGGCGGAATGCGTCCTACACATCTCGCGCCATCGGCTCCTTTGCCGAAGAGCTGTAGCCTTTCGTTCCCGGAACGCGAGGAGATAGCCCTCGAACATGCTCGGGGCACCGGCGTGCGGGCAATCGCGCGCAAGCTGGGCCGATCGCCCAGCACGATCTCTCGTGAGATCAGGCGCAACTCGGCGACACGCGGTGGAGAGTTAGATTATCCGGCCATTGCCGCGCAGTGGCATGCGGATCGTTCGTCCAAGCGTCAAAAGATCAGCAAGCTCGCGATCAATCCTGCTCTGCGCGACTACGTGCAGGAT
>CANBRQ010000113.1 GCA_947371955.1 Paracoccaceae bacterium
GAAGGGCTGATGGCCTTCTTCCTGGAGGCCACCTTCGTCGGGCTGTTCTTCTTTGGCTGGGAGAAGCTGTCCAAGACCGCGCACCTGATCGTGGCCTGGCTGGTGGCCATCGGGTCGAACTTCTCGGCCCTGTGGATCCTGATCGCCAATGGCTGGATGCAGAACCCGGTGGGCGCCGCCTTCAACCCGATGACCATGCGGATGGAGATGACCGATTTCTACGCCGTGATCTTCAACCCGGTGGCGCAGGCCAAGTTCGTGCACACCGTCTCGGCCGGCTATGTCACGGCGTCGGTCTTCGTGCTGGGCGTATCTGCCTGGTATCTGCTGAAGGGCCGCCATACCGAACTGGCCCGTCGGTCGATTGCGGTGGCGTCGGCGTTCGGCCTCGCCTCGGCCTTCTCGGTCGTGCTGCTGGGCGACGAGTCCGGGTATGAGGCGACGCTGAACCAGAAGATGAAACTCGCCGCCATTGAGGGCATGTGGCACACCGAGCCCGCCCCTGCCCCGCTGACCGCCTTCGGATTCCCAGATCAAGAGGCGCGCGAGACGCATTACGCCATCCATATTCCCTATGTGATGGGGCTGATCGGCACGCGCTCGCTGAACACCGAAATCCCGGGCATCAGCGAGTTGGTGACATTGGCGGAAGACCGCATCCGTTCGGGGCTGATTGCCTATGACGCGCTGTTGACGATCCGGGCGCAGAAGGATGCAACGCCGGCCGAGGTGACAAAGACCTTCGAGGATCACTCGGCCGACCTTGGCTTTGCCTTCCTGCTGAAGAAATACGTCGATGACCCGCGCACCGCGACCGAGGCGCAGATTGCCGCTGCCGCGAATGACACGGTGCCGACGGTCTGGCCGCTGTTCTGGGCCTTCCGGATCATGGCGGGGCTTGGCTTCGGCTTCATCGGCACGATGATCTACTTCTTCTATCGCGCTTCGTTCAAGCGGATGAACTTCCCGCGCCCTGCCCTGCATCTGGCGGTCTGGATGATCCCTGCGCCCTGGATTGCCGCTGAGATGGGCTGGTTTGTAGCCGAATTCGGCCGCCAGCCCTGGACGGTGGACGGAGTGTTGCCCACGGCCATGTCCGTCTCGTCGCTGTCAATGACAGAGGTGGCGCTGACGCTGGCGGGGTTCGTGGTGTTCTACTCGGTGCTCTTCGTGGTCGAGATGAAGCTGATGCTGAAATACATCCGCAAGGGTCCCTTCCAGGATGTCGAAGAGACCGAGGTCTGGACCCGGCTGCACAACAGCCGTCTGTCGGGTCGCAAGGCCGCCGACGCCATCGCCCAGCCTGCGGAGTAAGCCATGATCCTGCATGAGATGATCTCGTACGAGACGCTGCGCCTGATCTGGTGGGGCCTGATGGGTGTGCTGTTGATCGGCTTTGCCCTGACCGACGGCTTCGACATGGGCGTGGGGGCGCTGCTGCCCTTCGTCGCGAAGACCGACATCGAACGCCGGGTGGCCATCAACACCGTCGGCCCGGTCTGGGAGGGCAATCAGGTCTGGTTCATCCTTGGCGGTGGGGCGATCTTCGCGGCATGGCCGCCGTTGTATGCGGTGTCGTTCTCGGGGTTTTACCTTGCGATGTGGGTGGTGCTGGCGGCGCTGATCGTGCGGCCCGTGGCGTTCAAGTACCGCTCCAAACGCGACGACGTGCGGTGGCGGTCAACGTGGGACTGGGCGCTTTTCGCGGGCGGCTTCGTGCCGGCGCTTATCTTCGGCGTGGCGGTCGGCAATGTGCTGCAGGGCGTGCCGTTCCATTTCGACGAGGACCTGCGCTCGATCTACGAGGGGGTCTGGTATGTGAAATTCCTCAGCCTTCTGAACCCCTTTGCTCTGCTGACCGGCGTCGTCTCGGTGGCGATGCTGGTGATGCATGGGGCGGCTTGGCTGTCTGTGAAGGCCGATGGTGCGGTCAAGACCCGCGCCCGCGCGCTAGGCTCGGTTGCCGCGCTTGTGGCTGTGGCGGGGTACGCGCTGGCAGGTCTTTGGCTGGCCTTCGGCATCGACGGCTATCAGATCATGGGGGCTTTTGTCACCGATGGCCCGTCCAACCCGCTGCATTTCGAGGTGGCCAAAGGCGGATCGTGGCTGGCCGCCTATGGCCTGCGGCCCTGGATCGCTATCGCCCCGGCGTTGGGCGTTCTGGGCGGGTTGCTGGCCTTCCTTGGCCTGCGGGCGGGGCGCGAGGTGTCAACGCTGCTCGCCTCCAAGCTGGCGATCTTCGGGATGATCTCTTCGGTGGGGCTGACGATGTTCCCCTTCCTCTTGCCCTCCTCCACCGATCCGCGGTCTTCGCTGACGGTATGGAACGCCTCATCCTCGCATCTGACGCTGTTCATCATGCTGGTCGCCACGGTGATCTTCCTGCCGCTGATCCTGGCCTATACGGCATGGGTCTACAAAGTGCTGTGGGGCAAGGTGACCGAGGCGAACGTCACCGAACATTCTTCATCCCTGTACTGACCTGAAAGGAACAAGCGATGTGGTATTTTGCCTGGCTTCTGGGGCTGCCGCTGGCGGCGATTTTCGCGGTGGTCAACGCCATGTGGCTGGAAATGCAGGAAGACAGCCGGAAGATCGGCGCGCTGGACGGAGATGGGAAGCGCTGACGGCAGGCTCGGGCCGACGCATCCCGCTTGAATTGGTTGCGTCCGCTACGGCGGCGCAACGACCCGCACTGGTTTGCGGCACAAGGCCGTTGTCCTGACCGTGATGGATCCGGACAACGGCTTTTTCCAGTGCGTGCTGCAGCCTTGGCGAGCGGATGAGTTGCCCGACGAAAAGTGCCCGGACCGCCCTGTCTGAGGACGCGGAAACAACCCCGCTTCAGCAAGATCACGAATCCGTTGACAGGCAGGATGCGCCTCTCCTAAATGCAGTTCAGGCATAACCTGTCGTACAGGTTTGGGGGAAGCGGTTTGGAGCAGGTCGGAAGCTCAGGATTGGTCAGCGATGCCATCGGTGCCATCTCGCGGCATATCCGCGAGATGGACATGATGCCGGGCGACAAGCTCCCGTCCGAAGCGCTTCTGTCGAAAGAGCTGAACGTGTCGCGGACCGTGGTGCGCGAGGCGTTCCGCTCGCTTGCCGCGATGCGGATCATCGAACTTGCGACCGGCAAGCGCGCTACAGTGGCGCAGATCGACCATGGTGCGATGTCGCTGATGATCGAGCATGGTGTTCACACCGATCAGATCAACATCCAGCAGATCTATGACGTCCGCCGCACCATCGAGACGCGGATCGTGACGCTGGCATCGATCCGGCGCAGCGATGAAGAGGCGGCGGCGATTCTGGCATTGGCCGCACGGATGCAGGACAGCGCCGACGATCCGGAAGCGTTGCTGGAGCATGATCTGGCCTTCCATACGGCCCTGGCCCGCGCCTCGCGCAATCCGGTGTACTCTCTGCTGATCGGGGCGTTTCAGGGGATTACCCGGCAGACCTGGCCGATTGGCTGGAAAAGCCGGCCCACGCAGGCGTCTCGAGATCTGATGGTGTCCACCCACCTCGACATTGCCCGCGCGGTGGCGGCAGGCGACCCGCAACAGGCGATGGCCGCCATGACGCTGCATTTCGATGAAAGCGTACGGGCGCTGCTGACGGCGGGGCTGTCATGAAGATCACTGCGCTTGAAACCATACGGGTGGCGGAACGCCCGAACCTGATCTGGCTGGAGGTCCACACCGACGAGGGCATCACCGGGTTGGGAGAGACGTTCTTCGGCGCTTCGGCCGTTGAGGCACATATCCATGACTATATCGCCCCGCGCGTGATAGGCCGCGATCCGTTCGAGATCGACAAGCTGGCGGCGGACCTTGTGGGTTATCTGGGGTTTCGGTCCTCGGGCGTCGAGATGCGGGGCAATTCGGCCTTTGACATCGCGCTGTGGGACATATTCGGCAAGGCGCTGAACCAGCCGGTGGCGCAGATGCTGGGCGGCTTCACCCGGCGGGAAATCCGGACATACAACACCTGCGCGGGCACGGAATACGTCAAGAAGACGACCGGGCAGGTCACCGCGAACTACGGCATTGGCGACAGCAACCAGTATGACGATCTGAACAGCTTCCTGAACTGCGCCGATGAACTGGCGCTTTCGCTTTTGGAAGAGGGCATCACGGCGATGAAAATCTGGCCCTTCGACCGGGCCGCAGAGGCGGCGCGGGGGCAGTACATATCGGGTCCCGATCTTCGCAGTGCCTTGGAGCCGTTCGAGAAAATCCGCAAAGTGGTCGGCGACAAGATGGACATCATGGTCGAGTTCCATTCCATGTGGCAGCTATTGCCGGCGTTGCAGATCGCCAAGGCGCTGACGCCCTACCAGACCTTCTGGCACGAAGACCCGATCAAGATGGACAGTCTGGCAAGCCTGAAACGCTATGCCGAGGTGTCTCCCGCGCCGATTTCTGCATCCGAGACGCTGGCCACCCGCTGGGGCTTCCGTGACCTGCTGGAAACCGGTGTGGCGGGCGTGGTGATGCTGGACCTGTCATGGTGCGGCGGGCTGTCGGAGGCGCGCAAGATCGCCTCGATGGCCGAGGCCTGGCATCTGCCGATTGCCCCGCATGACTGCACCGGGCCGGTGGTGCTGTGCGCCAGCACGCATCTGTCGCTGAACGCGCCCAACGCGCTGGTGCAGGAAAGTGTGCGCGCGTTTTACCGCACCTGGTACCGCGATCTCGTCACGGCTTTGCCAGAGGTCAAGGGCGGCATGATCACGGTTCCGCCCGGACCGGGGCTTGGGATGGCGCTGCATCCCGACCTCGACCGGGTTTTTACGACGTCGCGAAGAACATCCGACGCAACAACGGTCTGACAAGACCATAACCGCTTCTGGGAGGAGCATCTGATGAAGAAACTTACGGGAATAGCTATGGCTGCCTTGTTGTCCACGGTTGCGACCGGGGCTTGGGCGCAGGACAAGCCGCTGGACATCGTGTTCACCGTCCACTCGGGCGCGTCCAACACCTTCTGGCAGGCTGTGCAGAAGGGCTACGAGGATGCTTGCGCCAAGATCGCGGCGACCTGCCAGATGGTCTATGTGCAGACCGATGGCTCGATCCCCGAGCAGGTCGCCAACATGGAAGCCGCACTGGCCCGCAAGCCGGATGCGCTGATCACCTCGATCGTCGACAACACCGCCTTTGACGACGTGATCAAGCGCGCCCGCGATGCGGGTGTGATCGTGATCGCTTCGAACGTGGACGATCTGGAAGGCGCTGCCGGCAATGCGCGCCAGGCCTTCATCGGGCAAGGCTTTGAACCGGCTGGCTACAATCTGGCCAAGGCGCAGTGGGAGAATATGCCCAAGGACGGCCCGATCCATGTGCTGGTCGGCATCTCTGGCCCCGGACAGAACTGGTCGGAAACCCGCGCCCTGGGTGTCACGAACTTCCTGGATGAGACGATCAAGGCCAACCCTGACCGCAAGATCACCTATGAGAAGATCGACTCGGGTACCGACCTTGCCGTGACCGCCGACCGCGTGGGCGCGTACCTGAACGCCCATCCCGAAACCAACGCCTATTTCGACACCGGCTTCTGGCATGCCGGGGTGGCGGGTGTGCTGAAGGACAAGGGCGTGCCCCCGGGCAAGGTTCTGCTGGCGGGCTTCGACCTTGTGCCGGTGGTGCTGGATGCGATGGATTCCGGCTACATTCAGGTGGAAGTCGACCAGCAACCCTACGAACAGGGCTTCATGCCGGTGATGGAGGTTTACCTCGCCAAGACCGTGGGCCTTGCCCCCGCAGACATCAACACCGGCAACGCGCTGGTCTATCCCAAGGACGTGGCCGCCGTGCGCGACCTGTCGGAAAAGGGCCTGCGCTGATCCTTTCAACCCAACCGGCGCGGGGGCACCCCTCGCGCCGGTCCTTTCATGACAAGGGGAACCCCGCCGGATGCGCCGTCTTGTAAAACTGTTCCTGCAGAAGCCAGAACTTGCCAGTTCGATCCTGTTGCTGCTTTTGGTGATCGCCTTCCAGATCCGTTCGAACGCCATCTTCCTGTCGGTGGATAACCTGCGCGGCATTCTTGGCCTGTTGCCGGAAACGGCGCTGGTGGCCGTGGGGGTCACGTTGCTGATGATCTGCGGCGAGTTCGATCTGTCGGTCGGGTCGGTCTTTGCGCTGATGCCGATGACGATGGCGGTGCTGGTCGTGGGCGGCTGGCCCTTCTGGGCGGCGGTGGTCGTGGGATTGCTGCTGTGTGCGGCCATTGGGTTTCTGAACGGCTGGATCACCATAAGGTTCGAGATTCCGTCCTTCATCACCACCTTGGGCATGCTGTTCATGGCGCGCTCGATGACGGTGGTTGTGTCGGGCGGGTTTCCGCCCCGGATCAAGCCGGGCACGGTGCCGAGCTGGATTTTCACCGGGTTTGTCGATGGCGGCGGGCTGATCCGCGCCTCGGTGCTGTGGTTTGCGGCGTTTGCCATCCTGATCAGCCTGCTGCTGGCCAAGACGAATTTCGGCAACTGGGTGCGCGCCACGGGCGGTTATCTGCCAGCAGCAGCGGCGATGGGCATCCCCTCGGGCAAGGTCAAGATCGCCTGTTTCATGATCTGCTCGGTGCTGGCGGGCTTTGCCGGGATGATCCAGAGCCTGCGGTTGAATTCCTTCCTGCCCTCCATCGGCGAGGGGATGGAGTTGCAGGCGGTGGCGGCAGCCGTGATCGGCGGCACGTCGCTGTCAGGTGGCGTAGGGTCGATCATCGGGGGATTGATCGGGGCTGTTCTGATCCGCGTGATCGACAACGGCATGGTCATGTCGCAGATCGACGCCAACTGGTTCAAATTCGCCATCGGCGCGCTGACGATCTTCGCCGTGGTCGGCAACGCATGGCTGCGCCGCCGGGGCCGCGCGATGAAAGTGGAGACTGACAAATGAACGCCCCGATCATCGAAACCCGCAATCTGCACAAATGGTACTCCGGCGTTCATGCGCTGAAAGGGGTCAGTCTAAAGGTCCAGAAGGGCGAAGCTTTGGGGCTGGTCGGCGACAACGGCGCGGGCAAGTCGACGCTGATCAACATCCTGTCCGGCCTGCATCGTCAGGACGAGGGCGATATCCTGCTGGAAGGCCAACAAGTTGATATCCGCAGCCCGAAGGATTCGATGCGGCTGGGGATCGAGACGATTTACCAGTACAACTCGATGGTTCCGCTGATGACGATCTCGCGCAATGTCTTCATCGGGCGAGAGCCTTTGAAGTGGTCGATCGGCGGCTTTGGCGTTCTGGATGAAAAGAAGATGCGTGATGACTCGGTCAAGGCGATTGCCGATGTTGATCTGCATCTGCGCTCACCCGATGCCTTGGTGGGGGAATTGTCGGGCGGGCAGCGGCAGGGTGTGGCGATTGCCCGGGCGATGCATTTCAAGTCCAAGGTGATGATCCTGGATGAGCCGACCAACCACCTGTCGGTCAAGGAAACCGCCAAGGTGATCGGCTTCGTGAAGGGGCTGAAGGCTCAAGGCGTGACCTCGATCTTCATCAGCCACAACATGCACCATGTCTTTGCCTGCTGTGACCGGATCGTCGCGATGGCGCTGGGGCAGGTGGTGCTGGACAAGCCGGTTTCGGACACATCCATCGAGGAAGTGTCGGAGCTGTTGTGACGCCATGACCGACCTGTCCGGCAAACGCGCCCTGATCACTGGCGGCCTTGGCACGATAGGCAGCGCTTTTGCCGCAGCTTTTGCCGATGCCGGTGCGCAGGTGACGGTGCTGGACCGGCCGGAATGGGCACCACCCGAACGGTATGGCTGGCTGGGGGTCGATCTGAACGATCTGGCCGCAGCACAGGCGCAGGTGGCGGCGGCGGGGTCCTTCGACATCCTGATCAACAACGCCGCGCTCATCGTCAACAAGCCCTTCGAAGAGTTTGGCCTTCAGGAGTATGAGGAGCAGGTCAGGGTCAATTCCTCGGCCGCCTTCGCCCTGACGCGGGCCTGCGCGCCGGGGATGAAGGCCAAAGGATGGGGCCGGGTGATCAACCTGACCTCGCTGACGCTGAACGGTCAGTGGGACGGTTACGTGCCCTATGTCGCCTCAAAAGGCGCCATGCTGGGCCTGACCAAGGGGCTGGCGCGGGAATTGGGCCCGTTCGGCATCACGGTCAATGCCATAGCCCCCGGCGCTGTGGTGTCCGCGGCCGAAAAACGGGTTTTCGCCGACCGGCTGGAAGACTACAATCAGTTCGTCCTGAAGGCTCAAAGCATCAAGTCCCGCATCCTGCCCGAGGATGTCGCCCATCTGGCGGTCTTCCTTGCCTCGCAAGAGGCGCGTATGATCTCGGGGCAGAACATCGGCATTGACGGAGGCTGGTGAAGGATCAGGAAAGGTGGCCCCGGCGCGGGGCTTTGCCGCAAGACTTCGCCACACAAACTGCAACAGACAAAGGCACACATGCGAAAGGTTCAGCCATGACAGCAACAGCCATCCCTGTTGGGCAACGCGATTACAGCCTCACCGGCGCTGACAGCCGCCGCGCGGTCGAGATTGGCCTCGCTTCGGCGGAGTGGTACCACTCCGAGGTGCCGCGCGCGGTGATGAAGGACCTGATGAAGCGCACCGATGGCCCGGCGATCCGGGATACAGTGATCTGGTTCGCGCTGCTGATCGGCGGGGCTTGGGGCGGAATCCACTATTGGGGCACCTGGGCCTGCGTGCCGTTCTTCTTCGTCTATGGCGTAATCTACGGGTCGTCTTGCGACAGCCGCTGGCATGAATGCGGCCACGGCACGGCCTTCAAGACAGCCTGGATGAACGATGTCATCTACAACATCGCCAGCTTCATGGTGATGCGGAATCCGGTGACCTGGCGCTGGAGCCACGCCCGCCACCACACCGACACCTATATCGTCGGCCGCGATGCCGAGATTGCCTGGATGCGCCCGCCGCGCACGCTGATGAATTTCCTCGCCTTCTTCGACGTGATCGGGGTGTTCAAATCCCTGCAAATCCTGGTGCGAAATGCCTCGGGCAATCTGTCGTCGGATGAGAAGAACTACATTCCGGAAAGCGAATGGGGCAAGACCATCAACGCCGCCCGCATTCACATCGCGATTTATGTCGCAACCATCGCTGTGGCGCTGGCGATGGGGTCGTGGCTGCCGCTGTTCCTGATCGGGTTCCCGCGCATCTATGGGTCTTGGCACATGGTGATGACCGGGCATCTGCAGCATGCGGGGCTGGCCGACAACGTGCTGGACCACCGGCTGAACGCGCGCACCGTCTACATGAACCCCTTCAGCCGCTACATCTATTGGAACATGAACTACCATGTCGAACATCACATGTTCCCCATGGTGCCCTACCACGCCCTGCCCCGCCTGCACGCGTTGATCAAGAACGACCTGCCGCCGCCCAACCCCTCGATCCTGGACGGCTACCGCGAGGTCTTCGCCTCTTTGCGCCAGCAGAAGATCGACCCGGAATATGCCTATCGCAAGACCCTGCCGCCCACGGCCAGGCCCTACCGCGATGAATTCCACAACCTGAACATCGCCCGCTGAGGAGGCCCTGATGACCCGCAAGAAACCCACAATCGCCGACCTGCGCGCCCTGAAGGGCAAGGGCCAGTTGACCATGCTGCGCGTCATGACGCTGGACGAGGCCGCCGCCGCCGAACAGGCGGGCATCGACATCGTCTCGGTCCCGTCCGAACTTGTCACCCATCCGCGCTACCGCGAGGTGGCGCCGACGCTGTTTTCCATGACCGGTATCACACATCTGGAGGCCGGGACCCGCGACGATTACCTGCGTTGGGCGGGCAAGGTGATGCTGGCGGGTGCGGATGCCGTCTATTGCTCGGGCAGCCTTGCCACGGTGGAATATGTGGCGCGCGAGCATATCCCGGTGGTGGGTCATGTCGGTCTGGTGCCCAGCCGTGCCACATGGACGGGGGGGATGAAGGCAGTCGGCAAGACGGCGGCCAGCGCCTTGGCCTTGCTGGAAGAAATCCGCGCCTATGAGGCGTCAGGGGCCTTTGCGGTGGAGATCGAGGTGGTCCCGGTCGAGGTTGCTACCGAAATCAGCCGCCGGGTGGGCATTCTTCTATGGTCGATGGGCGCCGGCCCGGGGTGCGATGCGCAATATCTGTTCGCCGAGGATATCCTTGGCACCAACCGCGGCCATATGCCCCGCCATTCCAAGGTCTACCGCAACTTCGCCGCCGAATATGACCGGCTGCAGGCCGAACGGGTTGCCGCGTTCAAAGAGTTCATCGCCGACGTCGCCTCCTCGGCCTATCCCGAAGACAAGCATGTCGTGAAGATGTCCCCCGCCGAGCTTGCGGCGTTTCAGGCGGCCTTGAAGGGCTGACGGGCGCAAACCTTTCCCGGGCGCCACGACAGAGCCGGGGCGTCCGGAAGGATTGAAAACATCAAGTCAGTGCAGCCCGAATTCGGCCATCAGCCGTCGCCGCATCTCGACAAAGGCGGGTGCGCTGCGGGCGCGCGGGCGTGGCAGATCGACATCGATCTGACGAACAGAGCCGCTGCCGGGTCGGGGCAGGACAAGAACCCGGTCCGCCAGAAAGATCGCCTCTTCCAGATCATGGGTGACAAGGATCATCGTCACCTTTTCTTCAGCCCAGATGCGCGACAGTTCTTCCTGCATGGCGAGCTTGGTCATCGCATCCAGCGCGCCGAAGGGCTCATCCAGCAGCAGGATTTCCGGCTGCACGGTCAGGGCGCGGGCGATGCCCACACGTTGCGCCATGCCGCCGGACAACTGGCGCGGCAGGGCCTCGGCAAAGTCGGTGAGGCCGACGAGCGCAATGTAATGGCGCGCCTTCGCTTCGGCTTCGGCCTGCGGGACGCCGCGCACCTCCAGCCCAAAGGCCACGTTGCGCAGCACGCTGGCCCAGGGCAGCAGGCGGGGTTCCTGAAAGATTACCGCCCGGTCGCTGCCGGTTCCATGCACCGGGTGCCCGTCGATCAGGACCTCGCCACCATCGGCATCCTCCAGCCCGGCCAGAACCCGCAGAAGCGTGGTCTTGCCTGATCCGCTGGGGCCGACAATGGCAAGGCATTCCCCGGCACTAACCTGCAGATTGACTCCGCTGAGGACGTTGAGCCGCCCGCCATTCAGCGCGAAAGACTTGGTGAGGTCGCGGATTGCGATCTCACCCCGGGGAAATGGTGTAATCGTCTGCATGGCGGCCTCAGTTGGTCTGCGACAGGCTGGCAGAGACGACCAGAAGATCAGCGGCCTTGACCTGACCTTCGGTCAGCTTGCCTTCGCGGGTCAGCACGTCGATCCAGAATTGCAGATCGTGTTCCACCGGCAGGCCACCCTTGCGTACGCCGAAACCGGCGAAGAACTGGGCAAGGTCGGGGTTCTCGTTGCGGTCTTTCAGGATCTTGGCGAGCAGTGTCTTGGTTTCCTCCGGATGTTCGCGGGCATAGTCCAAAGCGCGGGCCGATTGCTTGACGAAGTCTTTGGCCGCTTGCGGATGCGCTTCAACCCAGTCGCGGCGCAGGACGGTGAAGCCGCCGGCAATCTCGCCCAGCAGTTGGTAGTCAGTGAAGATCGGGCGCAGTTCGCCGTTCTTCAAAGCGGCACCTTCAAAGGTCTGCTGCCAGTAGCCGAACGCGGTCAGATCAACCTGCTTGGACCGCAGGACCTGTTCCAGTTGCGGGCCGGGCACCACGACCAGATTGGCCTGATCGGAGGGCAGGCTGACCGAGTGCAGCGCCTCGCGCACCACATAGTCAAGGTGTGCGCCAAGGGTGTTCACCGCGATGGTCTTGCCGGCGATGTCCTTGATCTCTTTGATCGGGCTGTCGGGCAGCACGTAGAAGGTAGAGTGCACCGTCGCGTTGATGCCATTGGTCGGATAGGCGATCACGAAGTCATTGCCCGCCGCGATGGAGTTGATGACAGCCGGGGTCGCCGCCGAGCCGATGTCGACGCTGCCACCCGCCAGGGCGATCAGCGTGGCAGGGCCACCTTGGGCATAGCCAAGGTTATCCAGCTTGATGCCGGTGCCGTCGAAATAGCCCAAGGCCGCGGCGAGTTCATGGGGTGCCACACCGCCTTGGCTGGCGAGGTAACGCAGGGTCACATCCTCGGCCAGAGACGGGGTTGCAAAAGCCAGCGCCGCGAAAGCGACGGAACGGAGAAGAGAGGTCATTTTGGTGTCCTTGACGTTTGAAGGGTTCAGGTGGCGTCTGACCAGCGGCACAGCTTGGCCTGCAGTCGGACGAGAAGGGCGTTTGCGGCAAGGCCAAGGAAGGCCAGCAGAAAGATCGCCGCGAACATGGTCGGGATTTCGAAATTGTACTGGGCGTTCAGCACGGTGAAGCCGAGGCCCTTGTTGGCACCGATCATCTCTGCCGCAATCAGCAGCAGCAGCGCCGTTGTGGCAGACAGTCGCAGGCCAACGAAGATCTGGGGGACAGAGGCCGGCAGGATCACCCGGCGGAAGATTGTCGGTTCGGATGCGCCGTAGGTCCGTGCCATCTCGATCAGCTTGCGGTCGACTTCCTTCACGCCGCCGATGGTGGCCAGAAGGATCGGGAAGAGCGTCGCCCAGAAGATGACGAAGACCTTGGAGGTCTCACCCAGCCCGAAGATCAGGATGAACACCGGATACAGCGCCAGCGCCGAGGTCTGCCGGAACAATTGCAGGATCGGGTCCAGCGCGCCTTCAATCGCCCGGAACCGCCCCATGATCAGGCCCAGCGGAATGCCCGACAGAACCGCCAGCGCAAAAGCCGCGCCCGACCTTTGCAGGCTGATGGCGATATCGGCGCGCAGGGTGCCCGAGGTCAGGCCCTTCCACATCGCTTGCGCGATCTGGTCGGGGGCCGGGAAGATCGAGGCGTTGATGGCGCCAAGCCGCGCCGCCGCCTCCCAAGCCACGAGGAAGGCCAGAACCAGCGCGTAGCGAGAGGCCAGTCGCGCCGCCCCTCCACGGGAGCCGCTCAGAAATGCGACACTTGGCGCAGAGATGCGGACCGGTTGGTCAATGGTCTGGAACGCCATGACCTTACTCCGCCGCTTGTGCCGCGTGGCGCGCTTGCGTCCAGCGGTTTTGCGGGAAAGGCAGGCCGAGGTTCTCGCGCAGGGTGGTGCCTTCGTATTCCGTACGGAACAGGCCACGGCGTTGCAGTTCGGGGATCACAAGGTCCACGAAATCGTTCAAGCCCGTCGGCAGCCACGGCGGCAGGATGTTGAAGCCGTCTGCGGCCTCGTTTTCAAACCAGTCCTGCAGCGTGTCGACGATGGTCTCCGGCGTGCCCACGATGGTGAAGTGACCCCGGGCCGAGGCGACATGTTGGTAAAGCTGGCGGATGGTGAAGTTGTTCTCATCCGCGATCTCGCGGATCAGCGCCTGACGGCTTTTCATACCTTCGGTCGGCGGGGCTGGCGGCAGCGGGCCGTCCAGATCATAGCCGCGCAGGTCCAATGTGCCGCCGGTCAGGCCATTCAGCAGGCCCACGCCATCTTCCGGCAGGATCAGGCTGGTCAGGCGGTCATACTTCTCCTGCGCTTCCTCCAACGTGCGTCCGATGAACGGGGAGACGCCGGGCATGATCAGCACATGGGACGGGTCGCGGCCATAGCCTGCGGCGCGGGATTTGATATCGCGGTAGAAGTCCTGAGCGGTGTCAATGCGTTGGTGGGCGGTGAAGATCACCTCGGCGGTCGAGGCGGCCAGACCGCGCCCATCCTCGGACTGGCCAGCCTGCACGATGACCGGATGGCCCTGCGGCGACCGCGAGATGTTGAGCGGGCCCTTGACCTGAAAATGCTCGCCCTTGTGGTCGGTGAAATGCAGCTTGTCGGGGTCGAAGAAGCGGCCCGTCTCGCGGTCGCGGACGAAGACGTCATCCTCGAAACTGTCCCAGAGCTTCTTGACCAGATCGACGTGCTCATGTGCGCGGCGATAGCGGGCGGCATGGGGCAGTTGCGTGTCGCGGTTGAAATTCTGCGCCGAGGCGTCGCCTGTCGTCGTGACCACGTTCCACCCGGCCCGACCGCCCGAAATCAGGTCCAGCGAGGCGAATTTGCGGGCA
>CANBRQ010000114.1 GCA_947371955.1 Paracoccaceae bacterium
TGCTGTTCGCGATCTGGAATGCCTGCAAATCCAATGGGATAGAGATGCCCTATCCGCAGCGGGTCATCGAGATCAAAGGTGGTTTGCGTGGTTGACGCGCTGGTCATCGGCGCCGGTCCGGCAGGCCTGATGGCCGCGGAGGAGCTTGCCTTGGCGGGACGGCGGGTGGTGGTCTGCGAAGGGAAATCCTCGCCCGGACGCAAGTTTCTGATGGCGGGCAAGTCGGGGCTGAACATCACAAAGGATCAGGATTCTTCTGTGTTTTCCGGAACTTACCGTTGCCCGGAATTGGAGCCGATGCTGGCGGAGTTCGGGCCGGAGGCGGTGATGGACTGGTGCCGGGGGCTGGGGGTGGAGGTGTTTACCGGGTCTTCGGGGCGGGTGTTTCCGGTGGCGATGAAGGCCTCTCCGCTGCTGCGGGCCTGGCTGGCGCGGTTGGAGGGGCTGGGCGTGGAGTTGCGCAGCCGCTGGCGCTGGGTGGGATTTCAGGACGGATTTGCCTTTCAAACCACTGATTCTGTTCAGGTTTTAAGGCCAAGCGTGACGGTTCTGGCCTTGGGTGGGGCAAGTTGGGCGAGGCTGGGGTCGGATGCGGCCTGGGTGCCCTGGTTGGCCGCAAAAGGTGTTGAGATTGAAGGGTTTAGGCCCGCCAACATGGGGTTTTCCGTCGACTGGTCGGCGCATATGGCGAAGGTCTTTGGCCATGCGGTGAAGGGCGCGGCTCTTTGCGTCGGCAACAGGCGCGAGCGGGGGGAATTCGTCATTTCCTCCAAGGGGTTGGAGGGCGGCGGGATCTATGCCGTCTCGGCCGCGTTGCGGGAGGGGGCGGCGTTGGTGCTGGACCTGATGCCGGATGTTACGGAGGCTTTGGTGGCAGAGCGACTGGGGGCGATGAAAGCCTCGGAGACTTTGGCCAACCGGTTGAGAAAGCTGGGTTTATCGGCATCTGCGGCGGCTTTGGTGATGGAATTTGGGCGGGATGTGCCGGTGCTGCGGGCCGTCAAGGCGCTGCCGGTGCGGCTTGGGGCCCCGCGACCGATGGATGAGGCGATCTCGGTGGCGGGTGGGGTAGGATTCTCTAGCGTTACCAAAGACTTGGAGCTGAAAGCCCTACCCCGCACCTTCGTCTGCGGCGAGATGCTGGATTGGGAGGCGCCGACCGGGGGCTATTTGCTGACCGGGTGTCTGGCCACGGGGCGTTGGGCGGGACGGGCGGCGGCGCGGATCTAGGGCGCCGACAGGGGGTGTCGGGGCGGGCCCCGACCTACATTTGGTGTCGGGTTTGCGTCGGTTCTCCGTATGGCATTTGTACCGACACGCGGGACGCTCGGTTACTGAAACGTTAAGGATTGCGGCCCCGGTTGGGCGTCAGCGTAGGGTGGGGTTGAACCCCACCCTACCGGGGTCATTTCCCGGCGCCTGCCGTCTCGGCGCCGTCGCGGGTGAGGTAGTAGGCTCCCAAGATCGGCAGGAAGGTGGTCGCGAAGACCACCATGGCCACGACGTTGGTCACCGGGCGTTGGCGTGGGCGGATCAGTTCGTCGAGCATCCAGATCGGCAGGGTCTTTGACGCCGCGCCGACGCCGGCGGTGAAGGTGGTGACGATGACCTCGTCGAACGACAGGGCGAAGGCGAGCATGCCGCCGGCCAGCAGCGCCGTGCCGAGGTTGGGCATCAGGATGTGGCGGAAGGTCTGAAAGGCGTTGGCGCCGAGGTCGGCGGAGGCTTCAAGGATGCCTCCGGACAAGCGGCGGAAGCGGGCGACGGCGTTGTTGTAGACGATGACGATGCAGAAGGTGGCGTGGCCGAGGACGATGGTCAGGGCCGAGAAATCGAGATGCAGCATCGGGATGGCAGCGCGGAGCGCTATGCCCGTGATCACCCCCGGCAGGGCGATGGGCAGGATGATCAGCAGGGACAGTTGGTCACGGCCCCAGAATTTGGCCCCGCTCATCGCGGCAGAGATCAGGGTGCCGAGGATCAGGGCGAGGATCGTAGCGAGGAAGGCCACTTGAAGGGACAGGATCAGGGGCGGCCAGATGTCGGCGCGGTTCCACGCCACCGCGAACCATTTGGTCGTCAGGCCGGGGGGCGGGAAGGCGAAGCTGCGCTCCTCACTCGTGAAGGCGTAGAGGAAGATCAGGAGGATGGGGAGGTGCAGGAACAAAAGGCCTGCGCCGGCGGTGAGTTTGAGGGAGAGGGGGGCATCAGAGCGCATCGAAGGCTCCGGCCTTTCGGGCCAGCGTCAGGTAGACCAGCATGATCAGGATGGGGACTACGGCGAAGGCGGCGGCCAAGGGGATGTTTCCGGCGGTGCCTTGCAGTTGGTAGACCGCCATGCCGATGTAGCTGGCCGAATTGCCGATGATCTGCGGGATGATGTAGTCGCCCAAGGTCAGAGAGAAGGTGAAGATCGAGCCTGCGATGATGCCCGGCAGGGCGAGGGGCATGGTGACGGTCCAGAAGGTTTGCCGGGCGGTGGCACCGAGGTCGGCTGCGGCTTCCAGCATCGTGGTGGGCACGCGCTCCAGTGCGGCCTGCATCGGCAGGATCATGTAGGGCAGCCAGACATAGCAGAAGACGGTGAAGGTGCCGAGGTAGGAGGTGGCCAGCGAATTGCCCCCGACATAGGGCAGCGACAGGGCGGCGGTTAGAAGCCAGTCGGTATGGGTGGAGGTGGCAACCCAGGTCACGATGCCCTCTTTGGCGAGGATCAGTTTGAAGGCATAGACCTTGACGAGGTAGCTCGACCACAGGGGCAGCATGACGCCGAGGTAGAAGGCGGCCTTGAGGCGGCCTTTGGCGTAGCGGGCGGCGTAATAGGCGATCGGGAAGGCGATGATCGTGGAGGCTGCGGTGACCGCGCTGGCCATCAGAAGGGTGCGCAGGATGATGGACAGGTTGGATTGGGTGAAGAGCTGGGCGTAGGTTTTGAGGGTGAACTCGGGGACGATGAGGCCGGAGAAGCTGTCGAGCGCGTAGAAGGATTGCAGGAGGAGGGCCGCGAGGGAGCCTAGGTAGACCACACCCAGCCAAAGGAGCGGCGGGGTGAGAAGGAGGACGAGCAGGATGCGGGGGTGGCGCCAGAACAGGGTCGTCAGGCGGTCGGCGAGGCCGCGGGCGGGGAAGCTGGCTGGGGTCACGGCTTGGACCCTTGGCAACGGTCGGCGGTAAGACCACGATTTTTCAGCGAAAAATCTTGGCGGGGGCGGTGGGCGGATGCCCACCCTACGAGGCGGGACCATTCCCGAACGGTGAGGTCACGTTGGGCGGATGCCCACCCTACGAGGCGGGACCGTTCCTGAACGGGGAGGCCACGGTGGGCGGATGCCCACCCTACGCAGGCGGGAGAGGTTGAGCCCGAGGGCGAAGGCGCCTCCGGCGGGAGTATTTGGCAAGGAGCAAATCGGGGTGCTGTCATGGTGTGTCATCCATGATGTGCAGGGCATTGGGGGGGAAGGTCAGGGAGATCTGGGTGCCTTCGGGCGGGATCGGTTGGCCTGCGGGGAGGAAGGCTGCGAGTTCGGTGCCTTGGGCTGTGAGCGTGATGCGGGTACCGGTGCCGAGGTAGCGTTGCGATTGGACGGTGCCGGTGAGCGGGCCGGTTTGTGCAAGGCGCAGGGATTCGGGGCGCAGGGAGGACCATTTGGCGGGGCCACCCAGCGCTTGGGTGAGGGTCGGGGGCAGGACGTTGGAGGAGCCTACGAAATCGGCCACGAAGCGGGTGGCGGGTTGGGTGTAGATCTGCGCGGGCGTGCCGATTTGGGCGATCTTTCCCTGGTTGAAGACGGCGAGGCTGTCGGCCATCGAGAGCGCCTCGGATTGGTCGTGGGTGACGAAGATGAAGGTGATGCCGAGGCGGCGTTGCAGGGCTTTCAGTTCGTCCTGCATCGCCTCGCGGAGTTTGAGGTCGAGGGCGCCGAGGGGTTCGTCGAGGAGGAGGACTTTGGGTTCGTTGACGAGGGCGCGGGCGAGGGCGACGCGTTGGCGCTGGCCTCCGCTGAGTTGGGCGGGTTTGCGGTGGCCGTAGCTGCCCAGTTTCACCAGCGCCAGCATCTCTTCGGCCTTGGCGTAGCGCTGCGTCTTGCCCATGCCTTTGACCATCAACCCGTAGGACACGTTGTCGAGGACGGTGAGGTGGGGGAAGAGGGCATAGTCCTGGAAGACGGTGTTGACATTGCGCAGATGGGGCGGGGTGGCGGAGACATCCTCGCCGAAGATGCGGATCTGGCCGGCGCTTGGCTGTTCGAAGCCGGAGATCAGGCGCAGGCAGGTGGTCTTGCCGGAGCCCGAGGGGCCGAGCATGGCGAAGAAGGCACCCTCGGCAATCGTCAGGTCAACGGAGTCGACCGCCTTGACCGGGCCGAAGTGGCGGGTGACGGCGCGGAATTCGACGGCAGGGGGCATTGGGGACCGGTGGGGTGAGGGGTGGGTCGGGTAAAGTCGGGGCACGCCCCGACCTACGGGGGCGTAGGGTGGGGTTTAACCCCACCCTACCTTCAGTTGCCGCCGACCACGGCCATGTAGTCGGTCACCCATTGCGCATAGGGCACGCAGGCGCCTGCCCCGGCTTTGCAGTCGGCGATGGGCGTGGTCCAGAAGTGGATCTTGTCGAAGGTCTCGGACCCGTTGGCCTTGCAGCCTTCCGCCGTTTGCACGCCCGACTTGTCCGAGCACGCGGCAGGCACCACCGGGACCGAGCCGAACCACGACGACAGGTCGCTTTGCAGGTTCGAGTTCAGCGTGTGTTCCAGCCATTTGTAGGCGCAGTTCGGGTGCGGCGCGTCCGTTGCGATCATCGAGGTGTCCGACCAGCCGGTCGCCCCTTCCTCCGGGACGGTCGAGGCGACCGGGAACTTCTCGCCCTGCAGGAGGTTGACCTGATAGGGCCAGGAGGTCGAGGCGACGATCCCTTCGTTCTTGAAGTCATCGGTCTGCACGGCTGCATCGCTCCAGTAGCGCGAGACCAGCTTGCGCTGGCCGCGCAACAGGTCGAGGGCTGCGGCGTATTGCGGGGGCGTCAGTTCGTAGGGGTTGGTGATGCCGAGGTCGGGCTTGTGGGCCATCAGGTAGAGGGCGGCATCGGCCAGGTAGATCGGGCCGGCATAGGCCTGCACCCGGCCGGCATTGGTCTTTCCGTCGGGCAGGTTGCCGTCTTCAAACACCACGGACCAGGACTTCGGCGCCTCTTTGAAGACGTCGGTGTTGTACATCAGCACGTTCGGGCCCCACTGGTAGGGCACGCCGTAGTGCTTGCCGTCCACGGTGAACCAAGCGCCATCTTTCAGGCGGTCATCCAGCTTGGCCCATGAGGGGATGAGCCCCGTGTTGATCTCCTGTACCTTCTTGCCGGCGATCAGGCGCAAGGACGCGTCGCCGGAGGCCGTCACAAGATCAAAGCCGCCCTGATTCATCAGGGTCACCATCTCGTCCGAGGTGCCGGCGGTCTTGGCGTTGACCTTGCAGCCGGTTTCCGTCTCGAACTTGGTGATCCAGTCATAGGCCGGATCGCTTTCGCCGCGTTCCATATAGCCGGGCCAGGCGACGATATTAAGCTCGCCTTCGCCATCGCCCACGGCGGTGACCTGGGCCAGAAGCGGTGTGGTGGCAAGGGCCAGGGCGAGAAGGCCTGTGCCCATAAGTTTCATGGTTTGCATATTAGGCTCCCTGATCTGCGCGCACGTCGCGCGGTGCCGCTTTGCGCGGGCTTATGATCAAATTACGGAGTGCGGGGCGGGAAGCAAGCAAATTCCGGTGGTGGTTCAGGCCGGGTGGCTGAAACGGGGCGGATTTGGCGGGCCGTTCTGGCTGTTGCCTTGGCGGGGATTGGCGGTAGGCTTGAGGTCCACAGCCAGAGGGACCAGAGCCATGACAGCGAACACCCCAGTCTTCACCCTAGACGCCGATCCCGAGGCGATCTCGTCCGATGTGGCGCGGTTTGGCGATGTGATGATCACGACGCAGATTCCGACGCGGGTCGATGGGTCGCTGGAACTGGGGGATATCACGGCGCAAAGCGAAGAGACCCTGCGCGCCCTGAAGGCGGCGCTGGAGGTGGCAGGTTCCACGATGGACCGGGTGCTGCATCTGACGATCTTCCTGACCGACATGGCCGAGCGACCTGCCTTCAACGCGGTCTACAAGCGGTATTTCCGCACGCCCTATCCGGTGCGCTGTGCGGTGGGGGTCAAGGACCTGGCGGTGCCGGGGATGAAGGTGGAGGTGACGGCGATGGCGGCACCTTTGGTGTAAGGGTGGCTGGGGAAAATCCGCTTCCCAAATGGCGCGGCGCGGCCTAGGTCAGCGGCATCTCAACCCAAGGCCATGACATGCGCTTTCCCCATCTGTTTGCCCCTTTGCCCCTGCGCGGCGTGACGCTGCGCAACCGGATTCTCTCCACGGGCCATGACACGACGCTGCCTTCCGATGGCACGGTGAATGCTGCGCTGATCGCCTATCACCGGGCGCGGGCCAAGGGCGGGGCGGGGTTGATTGTCACGCAGGTGGCTGGGGTGCATGAGACGGCGCGCTATACGTCGCATCTGTTGATGGCCACGTCAGATGACTGCATTCCGGGGTATCGGGCGCTGGCTGAGGCGGTGCATGCCGAAGGCTGCGCGATCTTTTCCCAACTGTTCCATCCGGGGCGCGAGATCATGGAGAGCGCGGATGGGCTTTTGGCGGTGGCCTATGCGCCCTCGGTCTCGCCCAACGAGCGGTTCCATGTGATGCCGCGCGCCCTGCCCTTGCCGATGATTGAGGAGATCGTGGCGGGTTATGCCTCGGCCGCGCGGCGGATGTGGCAGGCGGGGCTGGACGGGGTGGAGGTGGTGGCGAGCCATGGCTATCTGCCGGCGCAGTTCCTGAACCCTCGGGTCAATCGGCGGGTCGATGGGTATGGCGGCAGCGATGAGGGGCGGTTGCGCTTTCTGCGCGAGGTGCTGGAGGGCATCAGGGCTGCGACGGATGAGCGGTTCGTGGTGGGCCTGCGGATCAGCGGCGGCGAGCGGGATGACGAGGGGCTGACGCTGGAGGAGGCCTTGGCGGCCTGTGTCGCGGTCGAGGCGGGTCTTGATTATGTGAATGTGACGACGGGGACTTCGGCCTCGGTCGGGGGCGCGGTGCATATTGCGCCGCCGATGGCCTTCAGCCCCGGTTATGTGGCGGCGGATGCCGGGGTGTTCCGCAAGGCGCTGCGCGTGCCTGTGTTTGTCGCCGGGCGGATCAACCAGCCGCAGGAGGCTGAGGCCATTCTGGCCAGTGGCCGGGCGGATATGTGCGGCATGACGCGGGCGATGATTGCGGACCCTGAGATGCCTGCCAAGGCACTGGCGGGGGCTGTGGATGATATCCGCGCGTGCATCGGGTGCAATCAGGCCTGTATCGGGCATTTCCATCGTGGGCTGCCGGTGTCGTGCATCCAGCATCCCGAGACGGGGCGGGAATTGACCTATGGGGACGTGGCCCTTGCCCTGTCGCCCAAGCGCGTGATGGTGGTGGGCGGCGGGCCTGCCGGGATGAAGGCGGCCATCACGGCAGCCAAGCGCGGGCATGTGGTGACGCTGTACGAGGCGGCGCCGCAGGTCGGCGGGCAGGCGTTGAAGGCGCAGTTGCTGCCGCGGCGGGCGGAGTTTGGCGGGATTGTCACCAACCTGTCGCGCGAGATGGAACTGGCGCAGGTGCAGGTGCGGCGCGGGGTGCGGGTGACTGTTGAGATGGTGCAGGCCGAGGCGCCGGATGCGGTGATTATTGCCACCGGGGCCGTGCCCTTTGTGCCGGAGTTGCCGACAGACGGGCAGGTGCAGATCGTCACCGCCTGGGATGTGCTGGAGCGCAAGGTGAAGCCCGGCCCGCGGGTTCTGGTGGCCGACTGGCGTTGCGACTGGATCGGGCCGGGGGTGGCGGAACTGCTGGCGCGGGAGGGGTGCCGCGTGACCCTGGCCGTAAACGGCACCCATGCCGGAGAGGCTTTGCCCTTGTATGTGCGGGATAATATCGTGTCCGAACTGCATCGGCTGGGGGTGGAGGTGCGGCCGTATTCGCGGCTGTTCGGCACAGCGGGGGATACGGTCTATCTGCAGCACACCGCCAATGGCGACGCGGTGGAGGTCGAGGGCGTGGATACCGTGGTGCTGGCTTTGGGGCATGCTCAGGTCGATGACCTGTCCGAGGCGGTGGCGGCCTTGGGCATTCAGGTGCTGATGGCCGGGGATTGCCTTGCGCCAAGGACGGCGGAAGAGGCGGTGTTTGAGGGGCTGAAGGCGGGCGTTGCCGTTTAGCCTTTGCGCTGGCTGATGACGTAAATCTTGCGCACGGGTTCGGTGCTGCGCCAGCCTGCCGTCGCGCCGGTCAGGATGATGAAAACATCGCCCTTGATAAAATGCACGGAATTGCCCTCGTCGTCATAGGGCGTGACGGAGCCCTCCAGCAGATACATGGCTTCCGTGAAGGAATAGACCATGGGGGCACGGTCATAGGGCGTTGCGGACCAGAGGCCGGAGGAAAGTTCGGCTTCCGCGATGAAGCCGTGGTGGCCGATGCTGGGCATGGGCGAGCGCAGAAGGGCGGGGTTGGGGCCGGTGCCCGCGCCCAAGGCTTGGGTCAGGTCGTGCTTGGCCACAAGGTTGCGCGGCTCGGCGGCGAAGTCGGCGATGACCACGATATCGGCCTGATGAGCGGACCATGCCAGCGCTGTGCCCTTGCCGATCAGAGCGGCCTCGCCGGGGTGAAGGGTGATATCGGCAGCGGCGCCCTCCAGCGACAAGGTTCCGGCGCGCAGGATGATGGTGATGGTGGCGGGCACGGTGGTGGAGCCGAGGCCCTGGGCCAGCAGATGGCCAAAGCGCAAGTCGGGGTCGGTGCCATGGGCCAGGGCGTGCAGCGCCGGGCCGAAGGTCGCAGGCCCGGTGGTCGCGGTGGCGGGCAGGTGGCCAAGGTTGATGATGTGCTGCATGTCGGGTCCCCTTTTCCCGTAGCCTGCGGCAGGCGAGAGGGAAGGGCAAGGGGCTGGCGTTTGGCCTTTGCCGCCCGTAGACAGGCGCGACCCCAAACGAAGGCCGCCAAATGCCCCTGATCGAACCGCGTTACCGCCTGCTGTTTCTTGCGCTGTTTGGCGTATTCACCGTCTTTGGCACCTCGATGACGATCATCGGGGCGGCACTGCCCAAGATTCTGGCCTCGTTCGGCTGGAGCTATCTGGTGGCGGGGATGGTGCTGGGGGCCAATGCGGTGGCCTATTTCAGCTTCACCTTTGTCGGCGGCTTTGCCATCAAGCGGCTGGGGCCGAAGCGGACGATGGTGGGCGGGCTGGCGATCTCGGCCCTGGGGCTGTTGTTCTTTGGGTCGACCGCCGATCCCTTGACCAATATCCTGCTGAGCGGGTTGATCGGCGTGGGGCAAGGCTTTGTCGAGATCACCGTCAACTGGTCGACCCTGCGGATTGATACGGCCAAATCGGGGCGGCCGATGAATCTGATGCATGGCGCTTTTGCGGTGGGGGCGATCATCGGGCCCTTGGCTTTGGGCGTGCTGGTCAAGGCGGGGTTCGACTGGATCACGGTCTACCATGCCATGACCGGCATCTTCGCGGGCCTTGCACTGGCGATTGCGCTGATCCCGATGGACCTGACGGCGCAGGATGACGCGGCCGAGGCCAACCCGCAAAAGCTGTCAACGCATCCGGCCTATTGGCTGTCGTTTCTGGCGCTGTTCTTCTATGTCGGCGTGGAACTGGGCGTGTCGAACTGGGTGGCGGAGTATTTCGTGAAGGTCTTCCAGACCCCTGCGGCGGAAAGCGCGCTGCTGGTGTCACTGTTCTGGGCGGGCCTGCTGGCGGGTCGGTTCGGCGTGCCGCTGTTGTACCATGGCACACGGCAGGACATTGTGCTGCTGGCGTCCTCCGCCTTGGCCACCTTGTCGATTGTTGGCCTCAGCATCCTTGGATTTGCGCCGCAGGGCGGGTTCACCCATGTCACGGGGCTGTCGCTGGTGTTCCTGTCGGGGCTCGGGTGTTCTGTCTACTATCCGGCGGTCATCACGCTGCTGGGCAACTGCTTTCCGCAAGCCCAAAGTCAGGCGATCGGCTTTGCCGCCACAGGCGGCGGCGTGGGCGCGTTCCTGTTCCCCTTCGCCATGTCGGCGCTGGCGCAAGGTTGGGGCATAAGGGCCGGCTTTGCCACCTACGCGGTCTTTGGCATTGCCATGACCGGCGCAGCCCTTGGCCTGTCCTTGGCCGCGCGCAAACGCTAAGCGATTTCATTCTGGCCCAAATATCCCCGCCGGAGGCTCCTCCGCCGGGCCGGGGTGCTGCGCTTACAGACCCAGCACATCCATCATGTCATAGCGCCCCGGCTTCTGGTCGAGGCCCCAATGCGCGGCCTTCAGCGCCCCCCGGGCGAAGATGCCCCGGTCGGTGGCGACGTGGCGCAGGGTGATGCGTTCACCATCGGCGGCGAAGATCACGTCGTGTTCGCCGACAATGTCACCGCCGCGGATGGACGAGAAGCCGATGGAGCCGCGGGTGCGCGCGCCGGTGATGCCGTCGCGGGCGGGAGTTTTGGCTTCCTCCAGCGTGGTGCCCCGGCCAAGCGCTGCGGCCTGGCCCAGCATCAGGGCGGTGCCCGAGGGGGCGTCGACCTTCATGCGGTGGTGGGCTTCGACGATTTCGATATCCCAATCGAGGTCGAGGGCTTGGGCCACCTTTTGCGTCAGCCTTGTCAGAAGGTTGACGCCAAGGCTCATGTTGCCGGCCTGGATGATGACGGCGTGCGGGGCGGCGAGGTCTAACCGGCGGTGGTGTTCGGCCTCCAGCCCGGTGGTGCCCACGACATGGACAAGGCGGGCTTGGGCGGCGAGGGCGGCAAATTCCACTGTGGCGTGCGGTGCGGTGAAATCGACCAGCGCGCGGGCGCGGGCGAAGGCGGGGAGGGGGTCGTCAGAAACCACCACGCCAAGCGTGCCGATCCCCATCGCCTCACCGACATCGCGGCCGAGCCAGGCATTGCCGGGGCGTTCGATGGCGCCGGCAAGATGCCAGCGGTCCGAGGCGAGGATGAGTTTGATCAGGGTCTGGCCCATCCGTCCGGATGCGCCGGTGACCACGATGCCGGGCTTGTCGCTCATCTGTGCCTCCCCAAGGTTCCCGTCGGTTTACGCGCTGCGGGGGGCGGTTTGCAAGGGAAACGGGCAAATGCGGTCCGCTTGGGACAGGGCGAATGGCGCTTGCAGTTGCGGTGGGTGCGGTTTCGGCCTAAAGGGGCGGCATGGTCAAACAAACATCCAAAGGGCCCGGCCAGCGTCAGCTGCGCGTGGGCGAAATGATCCGGCGGCGTCTGTCGGAATTGCTGTCACGCGGCGAGATCCATGATCCGGCCTTTGACGCCATGTCGATCACGATCGGTGAGGTCTCGGTGTCGTCTGATCTGAAGATCGCGACGGTTTATGTGATGCCTCTTTTGGGCAGCGGCAATGTCGATCTGGCGATTGAAGCGCTGTCGCGGCACAAGGGGATCATCCGCAAGAAAGTGTCCGAAGAGGTCATCCTGCGCCATGCGCCGGATCTGCGCTTCCGCCGGGATGAGACCTTCGACCGGCTGGACGAGACACGGCGGATGTTTTCTGATCCTGTCGTGATGCGCGATCTTGCGGCACCCGATGTGCAGGCCGAAGACACCCCTGACGCGACATCAGAAGCCAAAGAATCTGAAGACTGACCGATGCGGACTCTGCTGTTTGCCCTGACCGTGATGGCAAGCCCTGCGGGAGCGGGGTGTATTGCGACGACATTCGAAGGCGCTGCGATCAGCTATTGTCAGGCGCAGGCGGGCGAGGATGTCCGGTTGTTCATGGATGGCGCGGATGGGCTGCCCTATGGTGGCTTCTCGTCCATTGATGCGGCTTTGGCTGCGAGCGGCAAGCATCTGGCTTTTGCGATGAATGCGGGGATGTATCAGCCGGATCAGTCGCCGGTGGGATTGTACATTGAAGACGGCGTGCAGGGGCACAAGATCGTCACACGAGATGGGCCGGGGAATTTCGGTCTGTTGCCAAATGGGGTGTTCTGCATTGGCAAAAGGTTCTCGGTCGTCGAAAGCCGCAGCTTTGCCGCCAAGCCCCCGGCCTGCCGCTATGCGACGCAATCGGGGCCGATGCTGGTGATTGATGGCGCGCTGCATCCGGCGTTTCAGGCGGATTCAACGTCCTATCATATCCGGAACGGGGTTGGGGTCAGTGCGGATGGCAAGATGGCGTGGTTTGCGATCTCGGACGATCCGGTGACGTTTGACCGGTTTGCGCGGTTCTTCCGCGATGTTCTGGGGGCGCGGAACGCTTTGTATTTCGACGGCTCGGTCTCGCGGATGTATGCGGCGGAGTTGGGGCGCAGTGGCGCGGGGTTCCCGGTGGGGCCGATTGTCGGGCTGGTAGAGGGGAACTGAATGGCGCGGGGCAAAAAGGGGCGCAAGCTGTCGGGGTGGCTGATCGTCGACAAGCCGGCGGGGTTGGGCTCCACCGATGTGGTCAACAAGGTGAAGTGGCTGTTGAAGGCGCAGAAGGCGGGGCATGCGGGGACGTTGGACCCAGCTGCGACGGGGGTTCTGGCCTTGGCCTTTGGCGAGGCGACCAAGACGGTGGCCGTGCTGACGGATGCCTTGAAATGCTACCGGTTCGAGGTGCGGTTCGGGGCTGAGACATCGACCGATGATGCCGAAGGGGAGATTGTGGCCTCGTCCGATGTGCGGCCCTCGGATGCGGCCATTGAGGGCGCATTGGGGGCGTTTCGCGGGGAGATCATGCAGGTGCCGCCTCGGGTGTCGGCGGTGAAGGTGGATGGCGCGCGGGCCTATGATCTGGCGCGGGAGGGCGAGGCTTTTGAGCTCGCGGCGCGTGAGTTGTGGGTGGAAAGCCTGGAGATGATCGAGCGGGTCGATGCCGATCATGTCGTGCTGGAGATGGTCTGCGGCAAAGGCGGCTATGTCCGCTCGATTGCGCGGGATCTGGGGCGGGCATTGGGGACCATGGCGCATGTGTCCTGGCTGCGACGGACGTGGTCGGGGCCGTTCGATGCGGACGACGGGCTGACGTGGGACGAGGTTTTGCGGCTGGGCGAGGCCGGGGAGTTGGAAGACCGGCTGCTGCCGATCGAGGCGGCTTTGGCCGATATGGAGCGGGTGGAAGTGACGGCCGACGGAGCACGCAAGATTGCGGTCGGCAATCCGGGGGCGGTGTTTCAGAGTGTTGAGGGAGAGTGCTGGGCCTCGCATCAGGGTGTGGCTTTGGGCTTGGGCGAAGTGAAGATGGGCATGTTCCATCCGAGCCGGGTGTTCGTGCAGGAATGATCCGGCGGACACATCAGAAGGGCGATGCGGCGAGTTGGGCGGAGTATTCCGACGACGAGGCCTATCGGTATCGGCTGGTGCGGGTGTGGGAGCCGGGGCCTCGGGCATTGTTTGTGATGCTGAACCCCTCGACCGCGACCGAGACACAGAACGATCCGACGGTGGAGCGCTGTGAGCGGCGGGCGCGGGCGCTGGGGTTCGGCAGCTTCGCGGTGGGGAATATCTTCGCCTATCGCGCAACCGATCCCAAGGTGATGCGTTCCGTTGCCGACCCTGTGGGGCCGGGCAATGATGCGGCGATTGTGGAAATGGCTTCTGAGGCGGACCGGGTGATTTGTGCCTGGGGCACGCATGGGTTGCATCTGGGGCGCGGGGCCGCGGTGGAGGCTTTGCTGCGCGGGGCGGGGTTGGAGTTGTGTCACCTTGGGCTCAGCAAGGGCGGGTTGCCGAAGCATCCGTTGTATATCGGATATGAGATCCGGCCGGTGGTTTGGGGTTGAGAGGGCGCAAGCAGGGGGTTTCACACCCCCTGCACCCCCGTGGGATATTTCTCAGCGAGGAAGAGGGGGGCCGGGGGGGGGCTGCCGGCAGAAGTCGACGGCGAGGCCTTTGCGTTCC
>CANBRQ010000115.1 GCA_947371955.1 Paracoccaceae bacterium
CGCTGACAGACCCGACGCAAGAACGGGTTCTGCCCCGGCCCCCATGCAGGATGGGCAATCTGCCGCTTCTGCCAGCACCAGCGCAGCGCGGACATAAACGCGCGGCGCCACGCGTTTGGCCGCCAGCCCGACCCTCAGCCACATCAGCGCCTCGTACTTGTTGCCCCTGTCGCCCATGGTCCCGGGACCCGAATCTGCCCGCCCGGTTCGACCGGATCAGCACATCCACCGGCAAATGGCCCAGCCGGTCCAGAAACCGCGAGTTCGCCCTGAACATAGTGTGCATCGGCCCCGCCACAAAGGCCACCAGCCCGCTCCCGGCATCAGCACCCCGCACCGGCAGATCATCGCCCGCCGCGCGGAGAAGCACTGCCACTTGGCGCCAACGCGACACTAAGGGCCAGCGCCGCGGGCTCGGCATATTCTGCCAGCATCTGCTGGAAGGCGCTCAATTCCTGCGAAGCACTGGGGTTGGCCACATGATGGATATGGGTCTTCACCTGCATGAAGCGGGCATCCACGGCCAGAAGGCCCAGCATGCCCAACGCGGCCGCCACCATTCGGTGCTCTGACGCCTGGGCGTCGTTCTGGTCTGTCTCAGCGGACGTGAACCCGCCCGACACAGGCGCATATCGCATCGACCGAGACGAAATTCGCGAAGTTCAGCTGCACCGGAGCCATCTCATGGCCCAGATGCGACGATACCATCGGGATCACTTCAAGGGTGCCAAAACGCTCAAGGATGCACCCGCTTGAACGCGTCCGCGTCAAGCCTGGCCTCAAACGCGAACACCTCCCACAATCGGTCCCGGAGCGACATCATCAAATCTCTGGGTGCTCGGGCAACTCTGCCAACACGGACCCGTGACTGGCAGGCCCGAAGCGGGTCGCCCCGGTCGCGAGGCTGATTCGCACCGAAAGGTTAACGGAAGATTTCAGGAACAAACGTCGGTACAGATGCCATACGGATACCATACGGGGAACCGACGCAGAACAGACAGGGCCCACGGCCCCGCAAGCCAGATTAACGCAGCGTTCCCAACCGGTTGCGCGATAGCGCGCGGCAACCTTGACCGGTGTCAGGCATTGAACAGGAAGTGCAGCACGTCGCCGTCCTTGACCTCGTAGGTCTTGCCCTCGACGCGGAACTTGCCCGCCTCTTTGGCCCCGGATTCGCCGTTGCCCGCGACATAGTCATCATAGGCAATCGTCTCGGACCGGATGAAGCCCTTCTCGAAATCACCATGGATGACGCCCGCCGCTTGCGGCGCCAAAGTGCCCTTCAGAATCGTCCAGGCCCGCGCCTCTTTCGGCCCGACGGTGAAATAGGTCTGCAGGCCGAGAAGTTCGTACCCAGCCCGGATCAACCGGTCCAGACCCGCCTCATGCAGCCCCATTTCCTCTAGAAACATCGCCGCTTCATCGGCGGGAAGCTGGCTGATTTCCTCTTCGATGCGGGCCGAGATCACCACCGATCCCGCCCCCTGCGCCTTGGCCATCGCGGCCACGCGGTCGGACTGGCTGTTGCCATTGGCGGCACAGGCTTCCTCGACGTTGCACACGTAAAGCACGGGTTTTGCAGTCAAAAGCTGCAACAGACGCCACGCGCGCAGGTCATCCTCGGCCACCTTGACGGTGCGCGCGGGCCGCCCGGCCTCCAGCGCCACCTGCGCCAGACCCAGCAAACGGTCCTGATCGACCAGATCCTTGTCGCCGCCCTTGATCTTGCGCGCCAGCCCCGCGCGGCGGCGTTCGACCGAGTCCAGATCGGCCAGCATCAGTTCGGTTTCAATGGTTTCCGCATCGGCCACCGGATCAATCCGGCCTTCGACATGGGTGATGTCGCCGTCTTCAAAGCAGCGCAGCACATGGGCCACCGCATCGCATTCGCGGATATTGGCGAGGAACTGGTTGCCGAGCCCTTCCCCTCTAGAGGCACCCCGGACAAGTCCGGCGATATCGACAAAGGTCATCCGCGTCGGAATGATCTGCTTTGATCCGGCAATCGAGGCCAATTTGTCCAGCCGCGCATCGGGCACGGCGACTTCACCCACGTTGGGTTCAATCGTGCAGAAAGGGAAGTTGGCCGCCTGTGCAGCTGCCGTCCGGGTCAAAGCATTGAAAAGGGTGGACTTTCCGACATTCGGCAAACCCACGATACCCATCTTGAAACCCATCGCATTCCCCTTGTCCCGCACTCCCCCGCGCAATAGGCGGAGCATGGCCTCCGGTCAAGCCTTGCCAGCCTCGCGCCGCCCATGGTAAATTCCTTTCATATCAAAGGAGGCTGCAATGCCAACCCATCCCTATATCCATTTTCAAGGCCAATGCGCCGAAGCGATGACCGCTTACACTGCCCTTTTCGGCGGCACCGACCTGCAAATGATGCGCTACACCGACGGCCCCACCGTGCCAGAGGCCTTCAAGGGCAGCCCCCGCATCATGCATGCGCAGGTGACCATCGGCACCGGCACCCTGATGGCCTCGGACTACCCGCCGGGGATGGAGGGCGACCCGCAGAAGGGCTTTTCCGTCATGCAATCGGCACCTGATGTGGCCACGGGCGGCACGTGGTTCACCAGCCTCGCGCAAGGGGGCCATATCATTGAGAATTTCAAGCCGACCTTCTTCTCGCCCGGCTTCGGCATGGTGGTGGACCGCTTCGGCACGCACTGGATCATCTCTGCGGTCGCCTGACGTATAACCCCAAAAATCTTCGTCGAAGATTTTTAGACACACCGAGCGCCTCACCAAAAATCTTCGTCGAAGATTTTTGGTTCCTCCCGCCCCATTGCTTTTCCCAGCGGCCCCGTGCAAATCGGCATGGATATTCCCCATGCAGAGATCGCTGACATGACCCGAATCGATGACACTTTCGCACGGCTCACAGCGCAGGGCCGCAAGGCTTTCGTGGCCTATGTCATGGCGGGCGATCCGGATCTGGCAACCTCGCTGGCAGTCATGAAGGGCTTGCCGGGTGCGGGCGTCGATATCATCGAACTGGGCCTGCCTTTCACGGACCCCATGGCCGATGGCCCGACGATCCAGCTGGCCGGCCAACGGGCACTGGAAGGCGGGATGACCGTCGACAAGACCCTGCAAATGGTGCGCGACTTCCGTGCGGGCGATGCCACGACGCCGATCGTGCTGATGGGCTATTACAACCCGATCTATTCGCGCGGTGTCGACCGTTTTCTGGCGCAAGCGAACGAGGCTGGCATCGACGGCCTGATCATCGTCGACCTGCCGCCGGAAGAAGATGAAGAACTGTGCATCCCCGCCCAGAAAGCCGGGCTGAACTTCATCCGTCTGGCGACCCCCACGACCGACAACAAGCGCCTGCCCAAAGTGCTGCAGAATACCTCGGGCTTTGTCTACTACGTCTCGATCACCGGCATCACCGGCGCCGCCGCGGCCGAAGCCACCGATGTCGGCCCCGAAGTCGCCCGGATCAAGTCGCAAACCAGCCTGCCCATCATCGTGGGGTTTGGCATCACCACGCCCGAGGCCGCCCAATCCATCGCCTCGGTCGCCGACGGCTGCGTGGTCGGATCGGCCATCGTCAAGCAGATTGGCGAGGGCCGCCCGGTGTCAGAGGTTCTGGCCTTTGTGGCAGGCCTCGCCGCCGGTGCGCACAAGGCCTGATGCAGAAGGCCGCTTACGAAACCCTGTTGGCTCAAAGCTTTCAACGGCTTACGGGCCGACCTTTGACCGATCTCTGGACCCTGCCGCAACCGCTTGTGTCCCACGGCACCGAAGCTGACCCGATCTTCCGCTATGCCAATGCGGCAGCCCTGTCCCTATGGGAGATGGACTGGGCCGCCTTCACCAAACTCCCTTCCCGCCTGTCTGCGCAGGAGGATCCCGCCATCCAGACCGACCGCAACCGCTATCTGGCCGAGGCGGCCGCGCGGGGCTGGGTCGAGAACTATCAAGGCATCCGCATCAGCGCCAAGGGCCGCCACTTCCGCATTGCCGAGACGATTCTGTGGACCGTGACCGATGCCCAAGGCCTTCGCTACGGTCAGGCCGCCCTGATCGGACGAGTGGAGCGGCTTGATTAACCGCCGCCGACGCTCCAGACTGCCAAAGCGAACAGGGGGGAAGGCATGACCAAAGGACGGATCGAAGCGTTTTCGGATGGCGTCATTGCCATCATCATCACCATCATGGTTCTGGAACTGAAGGTGCCACATGGCAGCAGTTGGGCCGATTTCCAGCCGCTCGTGCCAATTTTCCTGTGCTATATCCTGTCCTTCATCAACGTGGGGATCTACTGGGTCAACCACCATCACATGTTCCACGCCGTCCGCCATGTCGGTGGCTGGGTGCTGTGGGCCAACCTGCATCTGCTGTTCTGGCTTTCTCTGATGCCTTTCGTCACCGAACTGATCGGAGAGAACGAGTTCGGCGGCATCACCGTGCTGCTTTATGCGCTGGACCTGCTGATGTGCGCGGTGGGCTATTACCTGCTGGTGCTGGCCCTGCTGGCCCAACATGGCACGGACAGCGATTTTGCCCGCGCCTTGGGTTCGGACAACAAGGAAAAGGTGTCTCTGGCCGTCTATGTGCTGGCAATGCCGCTTTCGCTGTATCAGCCCTTCCTTTCTCTCGCGCTGATCGCCATCGTGGCGGCGATCTGGATCGTCCCCGACCGCCGCTTTGCCCGAACAGCCGAGAAAGCCTGACCTAATGCCCCCTATCACCTGCATCGAAGACCTGCGGCAGATCCACCGCCGCAAGGTTCCAAAAATGTTCTGGGACTACTGCGAAAGCGGATCCTATACCGAGCAGACCTTTGTCGAGAATTGCAGCGATTTCAGCAAGATCCGCCTGCGCCAGCGTGTCGCCCGCGACCTTTCCGGGCGCACGACGGAAACCACGATGATGGGCCGCAAGGTCGCGATGCCGGTGGCGCTGGCGCCGGTTGGCTCGGCGGGCATGCAGTCGGCGGATGGCGAGATCAAGGCGGCCCGTGCGGCCGAGGCCTTTGGCGTGCCCTTCACTCTGTCGACCTTCGCCATCTGTTCCATCGAGGATATCGCCGCCCACACAACAGCCCCCTTCTGGTTCCAGCTTTACGTCATGCAGGACGAGGATTTTGTCGACGGCCTGATCGAACGTGCCCGCAAGGCGGGCTGTGATGCGCTGGTGCTGACGCTGGACCTGCAAATCCTTGGGCAGCGCCACAAGGACATCAAGAACGGCCTGACCGCCCCGCCGAAAATGACGCCGAAGAACATCCTCGACATGGCCATGCACCCGCGCTGGTCTTGGGATATGGCGCAGACCCAACGGCGGACCTTCCGCAATGTGGTGGGCCATGCCAAGGGCGTCGTGTCCCTGCGCGACCTCAACGCCTGGTCGAACGCCAATTACGACCCGCAGCTCGACTGGGGCAAGGTGCGGAAATTGCGGGACAAATGGGGCGGCAAGCTGATCCTCAAGGGCATTCTGGATGCCGAGGACGCGCGGATGGCCGTGGATGTGGGTGCCGATGCGATCCTTGTCAGCAACCATGGCGGGCGGCAACTGGACGGCGCCCTGTCCACCATCCGCAGCCTGCCTTCGGTGGTGCGGGCGGTGGGGGATCAGATGGAGGTCTATCTGGATGGCGGCATCCGATCTGGTCAGGACGTGCTGAAGGCCTTGGCGATGGGGGCGAAATCCACCTTCATCGGGCGCAGCTTCCTGTATGGGCTGGGGGCGATGGGGCAAGCGGGTGTGACCAAGGCGCTGGAGGTGATCCACAAGGAAATGGACATCACCATGGCGCTTTGCGGCGTACAAAAGGCGCGCGAGTTCGGGCGAGAGCATGTTCTGGTGCCGGAAGGCTTCGAGGGGCGTTGGGAATGATCGAAACTCTGGTTTCCTTCGCGGTGCAGGGTCAGCGCATCTTGGGCACCCTGTGCCTGCCAAGGGGCGCGCCTGCTCCGGTGGTGCTGATGCTGCATGGGTTTACCGGGTCACGCGATGAAATGCTGGTGGCGGGCGTGGGGGAGGGTGTCTTTTCCCGCTCGGCCCGGCGACTGGCACAGCAGGGGCTGGCCAGCTTTAGGATCGACTTTCGCGGCAGCGGCGACAGCGAGGGCGATTTCAGCGACACGACCTATGAGGGCCAGATTGCCGATGGCTTGGCGGCCTTGACGGTGCTGGCGGCAGAACCGCGCGTGCAGGGCAACCGCATCGGCCTTCTGGGCTGGAGCCAGGGTGGCTTGGTTGCGGCTGCGGTGGCGGGGCGCACCAATGTGCCGTTGGCCGCAGCACTTTGGGCGGCAGTGGCCGATCCGATCGAAAGTCTGGGCGGCACGATGGGCGCTGCCGCCGTGGCGGCAGGCCTCAAGACCGGTGATGTGGCGCTCCCCATCCATCTGACGTGGAAGGATATTGCCCTGAAGCAGGGCTATTTTGACGGGATGATGGCGATGAAACCTCCAGCCGAGGTCGCGGCCTATCTAGGCCCGCTGTTCGTGGCGCACGGCTGGCAGGACGAGGCCGTGCTGCCTCACGCGGCAGCGAAGTTTCGGGCCGCCCACAAGGCCAGTCAGGAAAGCTGGATGGAGGAGATGGACCATTCCTTCAACGCCACCACCGGTCCTGCGACGCTGGACCGGCTTGTGGACGCCACGGCGGATTTCTTCAAACGAAACGGGCTTTGAGGCGGGCCAGCATCGGTGCGAGCAGCCAGACAAAGCCCAGCATGGCGGCGGCAAAGACAAAGGCTGACCGCAGGCCGAAGGCTCCGGCGATGATGCCAAGGCTTGGCGGGCCGATGAAGTAGCCGGCATAGCCCAGCATCGTGGCGCGGGCGACAGCCCGCGCCCGTGCCTCGGGTGCTGCCGTCTGGCCGACCAACGTGAAGGCGGTGGGCGAGATCACGGACGATCCGATCCCCATCACGATGAACCCGGCATAGGCCACCACCGGGCTTTGCGCCCCCGCCGCCATCAACGCGCCGATGGCGGAAATCGCCGAACCGCCCAGCAACAGCCGCAAAGGGCTGACCCTTGCTGACAACCCTTGCCCCATCAGCCGCGCGATGCCCATTGTCAGTGCCAGCACCGCCGGCGCCCCCGACCCATAGGCCGGAGAGCCGTGCAGCGTCTGTTCGATATGCAGGGCGGACCAGTTTTCGGCGGCGTTCTCTGTCAGGAAGGCAATCAGCACAATGCCGCCACCGATGACTGGGATCAGACCCAGACCCGACGCCTTCTCTCCCTTCGGATGCCGCAATCCGTCAATCCTTCCATCCGCCTCGAACGCCAGCAGCGCCACCACTGCGGCCAGACCCGCCGCCACCAGCATCACTTGCCCAGGGCTTGCCGCAGCCGTCCGCAGCGCCGCCACGCCCAAAGCGCCCCCCGCGTAGCCGAAGGAATAGGCCGCATGGCACAGGTTCATCAGGGGCAGTCCGCGCTCCTGCTCCATCGCCGAGACGCGGGCGTTCATCAGCACATCTACTGCCCCGGTCGTGGCACCGCAGGCGAGCATGGCGAGCGGAAACAGGAACCAGAGCGTGACCTGCCCCGGCAAGGCGAAGGCCAGCGCCATGGCCAGCGTGGTTACTGGCAGTGCCACGCCGCCCAGTTTCTCGCTGACCCACGGAGCCGCCAGCATCGCCAGCATCGCGGCAACTGGCGTCATCAGAAGCAGGAACCCCAGGCGGCTTTCGCCCACGTCCAGCATGATCTTGATATCAGGCAGGTCAGCCGCAAAGCTGCCCCACAGGATGCCCATGGCAAAGAAGGCCGCCAAGGCAGGCCGGGAAAAGCGAAGGGTGGACGTGGCGATCATGCTTCCACGTAAAAGCAAACCAAGTCAGGGGCTTTGCCGGTGACGACAGGTCAAGATGCGTCCCCGGCACTCACTCGGCCACAAGCGACGTCAGCCCGTTCTTCTTACCATCGCGCACCGTCTCCAGACCGAATCCAAGGTCGGGGAAATAGATCCAGCGGCGGGTAAAGGTGGAGTCCAGACCCTTGAAGGACGCCTCGACCGGCTGGATGCGGTAGGTGCATCCCGACAGCTTGGCCTGGGCTTCGGCCTTGTAGGTGAATGTCGCCTCGATGCCGCTTTCCTTGTGGCTGACGATCTTGACCATCTGGCTGCCATAGCCGACATCGGTTTCGGTTTGCCAGATGCCAGTGTGCCATGTCATGCCCGGCCTTGACGCGGGAGGCGGCGGGGAAAAGACCCAGTCGAACTGCGGCGGATCACCGCCCACGATGATGTCATCCGAGAGCCATGGCGCAAAGTGCTGCTCGTAGATGCCGAAGCGTGCAACGCGGGCGTCGGTCCAGGCTTGGCGGTCAATGACATATTCGACCAGAAGCGCGCCACCTTGCGAGGTGATGCGTCCCTTGTGGCCATCCTGTCGAGTGAAACTGATGCCTTTGGCAAGATTGTCCGCCGTCACACACTCCGCCTCGGCGGGCAGAGCCATCAGACATAGCAACAGAAAAGCGCGCAACATCGGGACCTCGAAATGAAACTGCCGCCCGAGACTGGCCCGGGCGGCATTCCCTGTAAAGACCCTTAGCGCGCGACAAACATCCCGTCGGCCTTGAGTGCCACATAGCACTCGTCGATCGACTTCCACGCCCGTTCGATCAGGATATCAATCTCGTCCGGCGTGATGATCAGCGGCGGCGAGATGATCATCCGGTCGCCGACATGGCGCATGATCAGGTCGTTGGCAAAGCACCTCTCGCGGCAACGGTAGCCGACGGTGCCGGTTTCGGACGCGAACTTGGCGCGGGTGGCCTTGTGGGGCGTCAGCGCCAGCGAGCCCATCAGGCCAACCAGCTTAGCCTCACCCACCATCGGATGCTCGGTCAGGGCCTGCCACTTCTTGGCGAGATAGGGGTTGGCCACATCACGGACATGTTCCACGATATGCTCTTCCTGCAGGATCCGGATGTTCTCCAGCGCCACAGCGGCGGCGACCGGGTGGCCGGAATAGGTATAGCCGTGGTTGAAATCGCCCTTCGACCCCATGACCTCGGCCACTTCATCACAGACGATCGAACCACCAATCGGCTGGTAGCCCGAGGACAAGCCCTTGGCGATGGTCATGATATGGGGCTTGATGCCGAAGGTCTGCGACCCGAACCAGTTGCCGGTGCGGCCAAAGCCGGTGATCACTTCGTCGGCGATCAAGAGGATGCCGTATTTGTCCACGATCCGCTGCACTTCAGGCCAGTAGCTGTCCGGCGGCACGATCACACCGCCAGCGCCCTGGATCGGTTCACCGATGAAAGCCGCGACGTTTTCGACGCCGAGTTGCAGGATCATCTCCTCCAACTCGCGGGCGCGCAGCAGACCGAAGTCATCGGGGGTCATGTCGCCGCCCTGTTCCCACCAGTTCGGCTCGCCGATATGCACGATCCCGGCGATCTTGCCGCCATGGGCATGGATGCCCGACATGCCACCCAAGGACCCGCCGCCCATGGTAGAGCCGTGATAGCCATTGGTCCGCGCAATGATGATGCGCTTTTCGGGCTGGCCCTTGATGTCCCAATAGCGGCGAACCATGCGGATGTTGGTGTCATTCGCCTCGGACCCCGAGCCCGCGAAGAAGACATGGTTCATGCCCTCGGGGGCCACTTCGGCGATCTTCGCCGCCAAGGCGATGGCCGGGATATGTGAGGTCTGGAAGAAGGTGTTGTAATAGGCCAGCTGGTCCATCTGCGCCTTGGCGACATCGCCCATCGAGGTGCGGCCATAGCCGATGTTGACGCACCACAGGCCCGCCATGCCGTCGATGATCCTGTGGCCTTCCGAGTCGGTCAGCCAGACGCCCTTGCCTGCCGTCATGATCCGCGCGCCCTTCTTTGCGAGTGCGGAATTGTCGGTAAAGGGGTGCATGTGGTGTGCCGCATCCAGCGCCTGAAGCTCTGCCGTCGGCATGTGGTTGGTGATCTTGTTCATGGTGACCCCTTGTGCTTGGCGAATCCCCGGTGTCCTCCGGTGCCCTTCTGGTCAGTTTATGATCAAATCTAAAGGCGATCAAGAAATTTGATCAAATTTTTGCCGCGCCGCGCAGACCGTCAGATTTCGCCCCTGTCCAAGGCCAGCCGCACCTGATCCACCCCCTGTGCGATGTCCGAATGCATCGCCCGTGCAAGGCCTGCAGCATCACCCGCCGCCATCGCGGCCAGCGCCTCCTCGTGCTGATCGGGCAGGCTGGAGGCCCCGCCCTTCGCAATCACGATCCGCAGCGATGGCCCGAACCGCAGCCAGAGCGAGCGCGCCATGTCGACCAGAACCGGCGCATTGGAGGCGTCGTAGAGGGCGAAGTGGAACGCGTGGTTGCTTTCCAGATAGGCGGTGATTTCGCCAGCACGGATGGCAGCGTCAACCTCGGCGTCAATCGCCTCAAGCCGGGCGATCAGCGCCGGGGTCATGTTCGCGGCGGCCAGTTCGGCCAGACGCGGCTCGATGGTCATGCGGGCGAAAGCGATCTGATCGAGCAGGCCGGGCGTCAGTCGCGGCACCGTGACCCGCCGGTTGCCCTGCGGCAGCAAGGCCCCTTCTGCAGCCAGACGCCGGATCGCCTCGCGCACGGGCGTCATGCCGGCCCCCAGATCGTTGATCAGGCCCTGAATGGTCACAGGCGAGCCCGGTTCCAGCAGGCCAAACAAGATCATGTCCCGCAACCGGGCATAGGTGACCTCGTGGGTCGGAATCTTGCGCGTGTCGTTCATCGGGCCGCCCGGTTTGATCAAATAGCGTTATGACGGCTTTTTGCCTGCAATCAAGGCTGGAAATGCGGAGCGGGGGCCGGCCAGCGCACCCCAGGAGTATTTGCCCCTCGGTGAAGGGGTCAGAGTGGGGTGTAGCTGAACTCGGTGAAATCCGCGGTCCAACCCTGCCCGGTCAGGTCATGGGCGATCATGCCGACGAAGGCTCCGGTGAAAGAGGCATGCTCGCCCCGCCCGCCCTCTTCCGAAATGACCGAGGCGTCAAGCACCGGCCCCACCGCCTGCAAGGCTTCGCCCCCCGGTCCGGCGAGGAATTGCTGCGTGGCACCGGTGACGCGCACCTCCAGCCGGACCGGACCTTCGGGGATGGGGTAAAGGCCGTGGAAGGTCAGCCCCTCTCCGGGCCAATCGCCGAGGCAGGAGACCAGTTGCAGGACGCGGCCCTGATGCGGGTCATGGGTGATGAGGGCAGCATGGAATTTCGTGCGGTTGTAATAGGTTGCAAGCCCCGCTGCGCGCTGGAAATTCGAGGCTAAGGCTTCCACAACGGTCGCGGCCGTGTAGCTGTGATGCTCCTGCCGGCGGGCGATCAGGGATTGTTCGAACCAGCTGCCGAGGCTCTCGCGCCCCGTCAGGCGCAGGGATTTGCCGGTCAGGCTGAAAAGACGTTCGGGATGGGGGGTGCGCAGCCACTGGAACTCCGCCGGGAGGGTGGAGGTGAAGCGGTGGTGGCTGGGCTGATCCCGGGTCTGCAACGCGGTGGCAGGTAGCGACAAAGGTGGCACCAGCCCGCCACCCTTGAGGTAAAGCCAGTCATCCTGCCGCCATTCACAGGCCGCGATGCCGGTCTCGCGCCCCAAGGCACAGAAGAGGCCGCGCGGACCTTGCAAGGGGCGACCGCATAGGTAGGTGTGATAGGCCTCGCCCTCAGGCGTCTCAACATACTGGCCATGACCGGTGCGCTGCAAAGGGCTCTCGGGGGCGAAGCGGGCGGTCAGCAGGTGCTTTTGCGGATGCGTCTCGAAGGGGCCACAGATGTGGCGGCTGCGCGCCATTGTGACGGCGTGGTCATAGCCGGTGCCACCCTCGGCCGTCGTCAGATAGTACCAGCCGCCCCGCTTGAAGAGATGCGGCGCCTCGGTCAGGCCAAGGTCGGTGCCGGTGTAGATGGTGGCGACCGCGCCGATCAGGCCATGCGCGGGATGCCATTCCTGAATCTCGATCCCGTCGAACAGGGAATTGGCCGGGTTGGTTCCCGTCCCCGGCCCGCGATGGTTCCACCGCATGTTCAGGAACCACTTCCGCCCGTCGTCGTCATGGAACAGCGAGGGATCAAAGCCCGAGGAGGTGACATAGGTCGGGTCCGACCATGTCCCGTCGATGGTCTCGCAGGTGACGAAGTAATTGTGCGCGTCCTTGAAGGCGCCGTCGAAGCGCTTGACGTCGGTATAGACCAGCCAGAACCGCCCGTCGGCATGGGACAGGCACGGTGCCCAGACGCCGCAACTGTCCGGATTACCCCGCATGTCCAGTTGTGAGGCCCGGTTGAGCGGGCGGCTGACCAGCCGCCAGTTCACCAGATCGGTCGAGTGGTGGATCTGCACGCCCGGATACCATTCGAAGGTCGAGGTGGCGATATAGTAATCCCGACCGACCCGACAGATCGAAGGGTCTGGGTTAAAGCCGCGCAGGATGGGGTTTTCGATCATCATTCCTCACAGATTGCACGCGTGCAATACACGGCAAGCTCTTGATATATCACACAAACGAAAAATCCCTTAACCTTCGCTTAACCCCTTTCACCTTGGCGCAAATATCCCGCACGGGTTTCCAAAGGGGGGTGCGCAGCCCCCCTTTGGCGAGGGGGGTTCGGGGGGGCGAGCAGCCCCCCCGACACGCCAGCCAAAGATGCTTACGCGAGCAATGCCCGCGCTTCCGCGATCCCCAAAGCCTCGGGCCGGGTGCAGGTCGTGGTCAGGGTCACGAACTGCCCGGTCTCGCCGGATTTCAGGATCGAGGTCATGATATCCACCCCATGCAGCGTCCGCTCCAGCGAGCAGCGGTGCTCGCGGCCTTCCAGATGGGCCTGCGCCATATCGGCCAGACCCGCCGTGCGGTAATTGGCCACCGGCCCGCGCGAGCCGTCCTGATTGGTCTTGTAGAACGGGTGATCCCACGGCTCTTGCACAACGGGTTGACCACCGGGGGCTGCCACCTCGACCGTTCCGCCGAAGAAGTTGGGGTCCGGCACATAGAGCGTCCCCTTGGTGCCATACAGCTCGAAATGGTTGCGCTTGTGGTGCCAGACGTCCCACGAGGCCGAGAAGCTGATCGTGGCGCCCGAATGGAACTCAAGGATCGACTGGATGTTGGACGGCGTGTTGACCTTGATAAGTTCCCCCTTGCGCGGGCCGGAGCCGATCGGGCGCTCGGCTTCCGCCGAGGAGGTCAGGGCGGCCACGCGGCGCACCGGACCCAGCAGATTGATCAGGGTGGCGAAATAGTAGGGCCCCATATCCATGATCGGACCAGCGCCCGGTTGGTAGAAGAAATCGGGCGAGGGGTGCCAGATTTCCGGTCCGTGGCCCTGAATGGCGGCGTTGCCGGTGGTGATCAGACCTACGGTGCCCTCGTCAAGGATGGCACGGGCTTGCTGGTGGGCACCGCCCAGGAAGGTGTCCGGCGCGCAGCCGACCGACAGGCCCTTCGATTTCGCCAGATCGCGCAGGGTCTTGCCCTGCTCCAGCGTCAACACCAGCGGCTTTTCGGAATAGGCGTGCTTTCCCGCCTCAAGGATGCGCTTGGTGATCGGGTAGTGCGCATCCGGGATCGTCAGGTTGATGATGATGTCCAGATCGGGGTTGGCCAGCAGGTCATCGACCGACTGGGCCTTGGTGTTGAATTCGGCGGCGCGGGCGGTGGCCGCCTCCATGTTGATATCCGCCACAGCGCGGACTTCCAGCCCTTTGAACAGCGGGGCCAGACGCAGATAGGCGGCCGAGATATTGCCGCAGCCGATGATGCCGATGCCGAGATGTGTCATGTGAGCCTCACAGAGATTTCAGAGTGGCGAAGGCGCGCGTGGCAGTATCGGCAAGAAAACACAACCCCTTTATTGCAGTAAACTGTGGCGCCATTCCAGAAGGCACTATTGACTCTGAATTATTTGGACACGAGAAAGGTTCTTTCACTGGTGCTGT
>CANBRQ010000116.1 GCA_947371955.1 Paracoccaceae bacterium
GGCTTGGGCGAGGAAGAGCTGGGGCGGGATGGCACTGAGGGTGCCATGCGGCGGGCTTGGAAGACGCTGGACCCGGCTTTGCCTGCGGTGGTTGTGACGGGGTCGATTGCCGAGATGATCGGTGGTGGTGTGACACCGATGGGCACCAACATTCAACGCTTCCTGCCGCGCACGATCGACGAGGATCAGTGGCAGACGGCGGATCGGGCGATGACCTGGATCTTCACCGAGTTCGGCCAGACCAAGGGGCGGATGCCGCCGGAGACGGCGCGGCCGGCAGGGTCCAAACCGAGGGTCAATATCCTTGGGCCGATGTATGGCGTGTTCAACATGGCTTCGGATCTTCACGAAATCCGGCGGCTGGTTGAGGGGATTGGCGCTGAGGTCAACATGGTGATGCCCTTGGGCGCGCATGTGGCCGAGATGCGGAACCTTGTGAACGCCGATGTGAACATCACCATGTACCGGGAATTCGGGCGTGGCTTGGCGGAGGTGCTGGGCAAGCCCTATCTGCAGGCACCGTTCGGGATCGACTCGACGACGAAGTTCCTGCGGACTTTGGGGGAACTGCTGGGGCTGGACCCGGAGCCGTTCATCGAGCGCGAGAAGCACTCGACCCTGAAGCCGGTCTGGGATCTGTGGCGGTCGGTGACGCAGGATTTCTTTGCGACGGCCTCTTTCGGGATTGTCGCGAACGAGACTTATGCTCGGGGCATCCGGGCCTATCTGGAAGGCGATCTGGGGTTGCCCTGTGCCTTTGCGGTGGCGCGAATTCCGGGGAAGAAGACCAACAACGAGGCGGTGCGCGGGCTTCTGAAGCAGCATCGGCCGCTGGTCGTGATGGGCTCGATCAACGAGAAGATGTACCTGGCGGAGATGAAGGGCGGCTTTGGCCCTGCGCCGAGTTTCATTCCGGCAAGTTTCCCGGGTGCGGCGATCCGCAGGGCCATCGGGACGCCGATGATGGGCTTTTCGGGCGCTGTCTGGATCTTGCAGGAAGTCTGCAACAGCCTGTTTGACGCGCTGTTCCATATTCTGCCGCTGGGGACCGAGATGGACTCGGCGGCGGCGACACCGACCACGCTGCGCAGGGACTTCCCGTGGGATGCCGATGCGCAGGCCGCGCTAGACCGAATTGTGAATACCCACCCGATACTGACGCGCATCAGTGCGGCCAGATCCCTGCGTGACGCAGCGGAAAAGGCGGCTTTGGACTCCGGCGCGGAACGCGTGGTGAGGGAAACCGTGGAGGCTTTGCCAGGGGCAAGCTTTTCACTCAACGGGGGAGAGAGAACATGAGCGATTACACCGCCAACGGTGAGATGCATCACGTCAAGCGCGTGAACAAGGCCGAGTTCGTCGTGTACTTCGCCCTGATCTTCAGCCTTGCGGTTCTGCCGCATGTGCTGGGCTGGACCTACCAGCTTGTCCGCCATGCCCAGATGCCCCGGCTGTCGCCGGTGGCGCGGGCCTGGAAGGACGCGCAGGCGGTCACGCCCATGATTTTCCGCGGGTAATACCGCGCAACAGAATTCGTCCTTTCGCAACGGGCACATGCCTCGTGGAAGGGCGAAACATCGGAGGGGCATTCCGCCCGCCGTGGCCCGGCCGCAGGGATTGTGGCGTCAGTCCGAATATCCGGAGGATACAATGGCTGATAAATCCGACCTGTCGTTCACAGGTCTTACCGACCAGCAGGCGCAAGAACTGCACTCGGTCTACATGAGCGGGCTTTGGTTGTTCGTGACCATCGCCGTTGTCGCTCACGTGGCCGTGTTTCTGTGGCGTCCGTGGTTCTAAGGGGAGTATGAAATGGGCAAGTTCTACAAAGTCTGGCTGATTTTCGACCCCCGTCGCGTGTTTGTGGCGCAGGGCGTGTTCCTGTTCCTGCTGGCAGCGATGATCCACCTCGTCCTGCTTTCGAACCCGGCTTACAACTGGTTCGAAATTGCTTCTGCCAAGCATGGCTACGCGCCTGTCGCAGCAGCTCCCGCTCCCTGACGGGAGCCTGCCTTTGGTGCGGGCGACGTCAGCCGCCCGCACCATGAACACCCATCAGAAGACCATCATCTGACGGTCCCGTGGCACCTTTGGCGCCAAATGGCACGTCCGTCCAATGCGGAGAGGGAAGCATGGCACTGCTCAGCTTCGAACGAAAATACCGCGTACCTGGGGGTACGCTTGTCGGCGGGAACCTGTTCGACTTCTGGGTCGGGCCTTTCTACGTTGGCTTCTTTGGCGTCACGACATTCTTCTTTGCGGTCCTTGGCACGGCGCTGATCTTCTACGGCGCGGCTATGGGGCCGACATGGGACCCGTGGCTTATTTCGATCAACCCGCCGGACGTGAAGCTGGGCTTGGGCTTTGCGCCGCTGTTGCATGGCGGGCTGTGGCAGATCATCACCGTTTGCGCCGTGGGCAGCTTCATCAGCTGGGCCCTGCGCGAAGTGGAGATTTGCCGGAAGCTGGGCATCGGGTTGCATGTGCCGATGGCCTTTGGCGTCGCGATCTTCGCCTATGTCACGCTGGTGGTGTTTCGCCCGATCCTGATGGGCGCCTGGGGTTATGCCTTCCCTTACGGCATCTTCAGCCACCTCGATTGGGTCAGCAACACCGGCTACACCTACGGCAACTTTCACTACAACCCGCTGCACATGATTGCGGTGAGTTTCTTCTTCACCAACGCCTTGGCCCTGTCGCTGCATGGTGGCCTGATCCTGTCTGCGGCCAACCCCGGCAAGGGCAAGGTCATGAAGACGCCCGATCACGAGGACACCTTCTTCCGTGACCTGATCGGCTATTCGATCGGCACTTTGGGCATCCACCGTCTGGGCATGCTGCTTGCAATGAGTGCGGCCTTCTTCAGCGCACTGTGCATCGGGGTCTCGGGCACGCTTTACTTCGGTCAGTGGGTTGACTGGTGGTCTTGGTGGTTGAACCTGCCGATCTGGCATGGCGTGCATGGAGGCATCAATGGCTGAGTATCAGAACTTCTTCACCCAGGTTCAGGTGACGGCCGAGCCCGAGATGGGGCTGATCGAGGATGTAGAACTCGACAACCGCACGAAGGGGGCCACCTATTCCAGCCTTCTGGGTCTGTTCGGCAACGCGCAGTTGGGGCCGATCTATCTGGGCACCTTCGGTGTGATTTCGTTGGCCTGTGGTGCGATCTGGTTCATGATCATCGGCCTGTGGTTCTGGCATCTGGCGGGCTATAACCCGGCGGTGTTCGTACGTGACCTGTTCTGGATGTCGCTGGAGCCGCCGGCGCCGGAATATGGCCTGTCGATCCCGCCGATGGACAAGGGCGGTTTGTTCCTTCTGGCAGGTTTCTTCTTCTTCATCTCGCTGTGGACCTGGTGGATCCGGACTTATATGCGGGCTGAAGCTTTGGGCATGGGCAAGCACGTGTCCTGGGCATTTGCCGCTGCCTTGTGGCTGGTGATGGTGCTGGGTCTGATCCGCCCGGTTCTGATGGGCCACTGGTCCGAGGCGGTGCCCTACGGCATCTTCCCGCACCTGGACTGGACGAACCTGTTCAGCCTGACTTACGGCAACCTGTTCTATAACCCCTTCCACGCGCTTTCGATTGCCTTCCTGTACGGGTCAGCCCTGCTGTTCGCCATGCATGGGGCGACCATTCTGTCGGTGACCCGACTGGGCGGTGACCGGGAGCTGGAGCAGATCATCGACCGGGGGACGGCTGCCGAACGGGCCGCGCTGTTCTGGCGCTGGACCATGGGCTTCAACGCCACGATGGAAGGCATTCACCGCTGGGCCTGGTGGTTTGCGGTTCTGGTGCCGATCTGCGGTGGCATCGGCATCCTGCTGACCGGCACGGTTGTCGACAACTGGTATGTCTGGGCGCAAGACCACGGCTACGCGCCGCTGCAATAGGAGTGATCATGTCTGAGCAGAATCTTTACGACGGCGAGGACCATATCATCCGTCTTCGGGTCTGGGCCTTGGGGCAGATGGTCTGGGGCGCCTTTATCGCCGGGGCCGGTATCGCCGCGATTGCTGCCATCCTTGTGGTGGTCTGGGTCATCGGTCTGCTTTTGCCCGAGCAAAGCAAACAGATGCCCTCGCCCTATGGCGAAGTGCAAATCGTCCACGCGGTCGAGGTCGTCTGAAGACATTCAGGCAGGACACCCTGCGGTGCCCGGCCTGCAACGACGTTCGGACCACATGCCGGTCCGGACCTGGGCGCATTCCACAGCCCGGTTCCCTTCCTGTTGGCGACAGGTTCCTGGTGCCGAGTGCCTGACACACCCGGCACCTTTTTTCCCCAGATATTGGCCGAGATTTCGGCCCGGAAAGGTCATGCCATGATGCGTGATACGCCCCTCTTGGACAAGGTGCAAAGTCCTGCCGATCTGAAAAGGCTGAGCGACGCCGAATTGGCCCGACTGGCTGATGAATTGCGCGGCGAAGTGATCGCCGTTGTGTCGCAGACCGGGGGGCATCTGGGCTCCTCGCTGGGGGTGGTCGAACTGTCGGTCGCCATTCATGCGGTGTTCAACACGCCGGTGGACAAGCTGATCTGGGACGTGGGCCACCAGTGCTATCCGCACAAGATCCTGACCGGACGGCGCGAGGGGATGAAGACTTTGCGGCAGGGTGGGGGCCTGTCGGGCTTCACCAAGCGGTCGGAAAGCATCTACGACCCGTTCGGGGCGGCGCATAGCTCGACCTCGATTTCGGCGGCTTTGGGGTTCACCATTGGCCGCGACATGGGCATGCCCACGGGCGATGCGATTGCGGTGATCGGCGATGGGGCCATCACGGCGGGCATGGCCTATGAGGCGATGAACGCGGCGGGCCATCTGGGCAAGCGGCTGTTCGTCATTCTGAACGACAATGACATGAGCATTGCGCCGCCGGTGGGGGCGCTCAACAAGTATCTGAACGGGTTGTCGTCGCATACTCCGTTTGCCGCGTTGCGTGGCATGGCGGAAGGGTTCGAGGCGGCTTTGCCAGGGCCGCTCCGCGATGGCGCACGGCGGGCACGGGCGCTGGTGACGGGGATGCCGGGCGGCGGCACGCTGTTTGAAGAGCTGGGCTTTTCCTATGTCGGCCCCGTCGATGGGCATAACATGCCCGAGTTGTTGGCGACGCTGCGGGCGGCCAAGACGCGGGCCACAGGGCCGGTGCTGATCCATGCGGTGACGGTCAAGGGCAAGGGCTATGCGCCGGCTGAAAGCTCGGCTGACAAGTATCATGGCGTGGCGAAGTTCGACGTCGTCTCTGGCACGCAGGCCAAGGCCAAGTCCAATGCGCCGGCCTATACGGCGGTGTTCGGCAAGGCGCTGACCGATGAAGCGGCGCGGGATGGGCGGATCGTTGGGGTGACGGCGGCGATGCCTTCGGGCACCGGGCTGGACATCATGGCAGAGCGGTTCCCCAAGCGCGTGTTTGACGTGGGGATTGCCGAGCAGCATGCGGTGACATTTGCGGCGGCGATGGCGGCGAGCGGGTTGAAGCCGTTCGTGGCGATCTATTCCACCTTCCTGCAGCGCGGCTATGACCAGATCGTGCATGACGTGGCCTTGCAGGCCCTTCCGGTGCGGTTTGCGATTGACCGGGCGGGGCTTGTGGGGGCTGACGGGGCGACCCATGCCGGGGCGTTTGACGTGGGCTATCTGTCGAACCTGCCGGGCTTTGTGGTGATGGCGGCGGGCGATGAGGCGGAACTGGTGCATATGGTCGCTACGGCGGCGGAGTATGACGGCGGGCCGATCTCGTTCCGCTATCCGCGCGGTGAAGGCTCGGGCGTGCAGATGCCGGAACGGGGCAGGGCGCTGGAGATCGGCAAGGGTCGCGTGATGCGCGAGGGCACGGATGTGGCGCTTCTGTCGTTTGGCGCGCATTTGCCCGAGTGTCTGATGGCGGCAGAGGCCCTGGCGGCGCAGGGCGTGTCGGTGACGGTGGCAGATGCGCGCTTTGCCAAGCCGCTGGACACGGGCCTGATCGACCAGCTGGCGCGGCATCACCGGGCGCTGATCACGGTGGAGCAGGGCGCGGGCGGCGGCTTTGGCGCGCAGGTGCTGCAGTATCTGGCCAATGCCGGGGCCATGGACAACGGCTTGCGGCTGCGCACCATGACGCTGCCGGACCGGTTCATCGAGCAGGCGAGCCCGGCTGCGATGTATGCCGATGCGGGCCTGACCGTGGCGGATATCGTGAAGGTGGTGACCGGTGTGATGCCCGCAGCGCAGGCGGCGCAGCGCCGGGCCTGATCAAGCTTGCAGACATGAAAAAGCCCCCGGATCACCGGGGGCTTTTTGCATTTCAGGCCAGATTACTGCGCGGCGGGCGGGCTGAACTGGGCGAGGTAGGCATAGACATCCTCGGCAGTCGCTTCGTCCTTGACCTTGAAGGCCATCTTGGCGACGGCGGCCGGGTTCTTGGTCTGCTCTTTCAGAAAAGCGGCCGGGTTCTGCACATATTTCACGAAATGCGCTTCGTCCCAGATCAGACCACCAGTGCCGGCGGCGACCATGGCATCACCGTATTTGAAGTCCGGATAGGACCCAGCCTGACGACCGAAGACGCCATAGAGATTCGGGCCGATCTTGCCGCCCTTGCCAGCCAGAACCTTGCCGTCCTTGTCAGCGACGGTGTGGCAGGTCTGGCACTGCTTGAAGACGGCTTCGCCCTTCTTGGCGTCGCCTGCGGCGAATGCCGGGGCTGCTGCGGTGGCCAAAACCGCCAGTATGGCCAGTGTCGATTTCATCAGGGTCTCCCTCGTGCGTCATAGGACTTTATACGGTTGCGGCATGGGGCCGGATCACATCTTCGATAGCTCAGGCCACAGCGCGCGACAGCGCACAGTGCTGCCATAGCGAATGTAGCGCGTTCGCGAGATGATCAATATCAGCGTCGGTGTGGAAGGGCGAGGGCGTGATGCGCAGACGTTCGGTACCTTTTGCCACAGTGGGGTAGTTGATCGGCTGGACGTAGATGCCCCAGTCTTTCATCAGGATGTCACTGATCATCCGGCATTTGACCGGATCGCCGATGAGCACGGGGACGATGTGGCTGTCGTTGGCCATATGCGGGATGCCGTAGTGATCCAGCTTGGCGCGCAGCTTGGCAACTTGGGCCTTCTGGCGGTCACGCTCGACCTGGCTGGATTTCAGGTGCTGGATCGAGGCGGTGGCGGCAGCGGCCACGGCGGGGGGCAGGGCGGTGGTGAAGATGAAGCCCGAGGCAAAGCTGCGGATGAAGTCGCAGAGGGGGGCAGAGCCGGTGATATAGCCGCCGACGACGCCGAAGGCCTTGCCGAGGGTACCCTCGATCAGGTCGATCTGGTCGGCGAGGCCTTCGCGTTCCGTCACGCCACCGCCACGCTTGCCGTACATGCCGACTGCGTGGACCTCGTCGATATAGGTCAGGGCACCGTGGGCCTTGGCGACCTGCGCGATTTCCTTGATGGGGGCGATGTCGCCGTCCATCGAGTATACGCTTTCGAAGGCCACGATCTTCGGACGGTCGCCCGCAGCGGCCAGTTTACGGTCAAGGTCGCGCCAGTCGTTGTGCTTCCAGATCACCTTGTCGGCGCGGGAGTGGCGGACACCCTCGATCATCGAGGCATGGTTGCCGGCATCCGACAGGATCACGACGTTGGGGATACGGCTGCCCAGCGTCGAGAGGGCGGCCCAGTTCGAGACATAGCCCGATGTGAAGAGCAGGGCGCTTTCTTTGCCGTGCAGGTCGGCGAGTTCCGCTTCCAGCAGCAGGTGCTTGTGGTTGTTGCCGGATATGTTGCGGGTGCCGCCTGCACCGGTGCCATCGGTCTGGATGCTGTCGATCATCGCCTTGACCACGGCGGGGTGCTGGCCCATGCCGAGGTAGTCGTTGGAACACCAGACGGTGATCTCGGACACATCGCCATTCTTGTGGCTCGCGGCTTTCGGGAATTCGCCGCGCTTGCGTTCCAGTTCAGCGAAGGTGCGGTAATTGCCTTCGGCCTTGAGGGTGTCAAGCTGGCTGCGGAAGATCTGATCAAAGTCCATTGGCGTCCTCAAGCTTCTTGTGTTGTTTTGCTGCGGGCATCATCCAGCGCCACAGCTTCTCGTCCGGCAGAGGGAGGACCATGAACCAGTGCTCCAGCAGGGCCAGCAGGCAGAGGCAGGTCAGGAGCGAATAGCCCACCGACATGCCGGGGTGTTCAACATTGATCGCCCGTTCCAAAAGAAGGGCGGAGAATACGGTCAGCGCAGAGACCGACAGCGGAAAGAAGGCGGTGATGCGGCCTTGCCGGAAGTGGCTGGCAAGATGCGACAAGGGTTTGGGCAGGAATTGCGTGTTGATGCGCGGCACGCCGAGGAAGAGGTTCAGCTTGGCCGAGATGCGGGCGACGAACAGCAGGCCGAAGGTGCCGAAGGCGAAGGGGTTGGTGGCGTGGAGCGTGACCAGCCCGAGGCAGGTCAGGGTGCCGATCAGTGCCAGCTCATGCCACAGGATCGTGCCCACGGCGCGGCGGAACCGCTCGCCTTGCCGGGCGAAGGGCGGGCAGGGCATGAGGTTCGGGCCGGTGATGACGCCCGAGAGGAAGGCGAGCTCGATCCAGCCCCAAAGGGCGAGGGCGGCGAGGAAGGCGAGGTAGATGCCATCGGCTGAGAGGTCGGCCAGCGAGGCCCTTGCGGCCAGAACGCCGACGACCAGCATTGGCAGGCCGAAGAACACCGAATAGAGATGGTCGTGTGCCGTGCCGTTGTCGGCCACGCGCACGCGCCACAGGATGATGCCGGTGGAGAACCACCAGAGAAATAGCGTGGTGATGGCGGCAATCCACGGGCTTTCGGTCATCGGCGCGCTCCTTGACCAAGAGCGGGGGGTTCACGCCCCCGCACCCCGGTGGAGTATTTGGACCTCAGTGAACTGGGCAGGCGGTATTTTCGATAAATTGCAGACATGTCAGAGGGCAGCCGGAGGCCGGGGCGCGCCCGCCCCAAGCCTCCGGCCTTATGCGGGGTGACGATCAATAGACCGGCTCCAGACGCACGTTCTTGGGCGGCTCGCGCTTGATCACCGGGATGGTGTAAAGCGAGACGAAGGCCACGCCGGCTTTGGCCGCACCCAGTTTGGCCTTGACCCAGCCGCCGAGGCCGCCCTGCTTCCTGCCTGCGTCCATCTGGCCGAAGGCGTCGCGCATGCGGCGCAGGTTCGGCAGCCAGCGCTTGTGGTCGATGTCAATCTCGACCGGGAAGACCTGGCGCGCGATGGTGGAGGTCTTGCGGTAAACCTCTTGGTCGTACCACTCGATGTCGACGCCGAGGGCCTTGTGGAATTCCGGGCGTTGGTGGTCGCGCACGAACATCGTGGAGTAGACGGCGGTGAGGAAGAAGCGGATCCAGAGCTTGTTGGCAAAGGAATGGGTCAGCTTCGGATCGGTCCGCATCAGCAGCGCGAAGGCCTCGCCGTGGCGGAATTCGTCGTTGCACCACTCGCGGAACCATTTGAAGATGGGGTGGAAGCGATGTTCCGGGTTCGCCTCGAGGTGGCGGAAGATGGTGATATAGCGGGCGTAGCCGATCTTTTCCGACAGGTAAGTGGCGTAGTAAATGAACTTCGGGCGGAAGTAGGTGTATTTCTTGGCCTTGGTCAGGAAGCCCAGGTTCACGGCCACACCCGCCTCACGCAGGGCGTCGTTGATGAAGCCGGCATGGCGTGCCTCATCCCGCGACATGTAGCCGAAGAGGGCGCAGATGTCGGGGTTGGCGCCGCGGCGCTTCATTTCCTTGTAAAGCACGCAACCGGAGAATTCGGCGGTGCAGGAGGACACGAGGAAGTCGATGAACTCGCGCTTCAGCTTCGGTTCCATGCCGTCCCAGTTGGCGTCCCACTCGGTCCACTCGACGGTTTTCTTGAAGTGGCCCTTGTTCGGGTCAGAGGCCATTTCGGCCAGAAGTTCGTCCCAGTCCTTGCGGACGGGGGTGACGTCAATCCGGTCCATCTCGTCGAAGTCGGTGGTGTAGAAGCGCGGGTTCAGCAGGGTGGTTTCGGTGGCCATCGCCTGCGTGTCGAGCGGCGCATCGGTAAAGCCTGCGGCGACTTCGGCACCGCTGTCGGGGTAGAGGTCCTTGGGGGTTGCGTTCATAGCGTCACCTCATCGGAGAAGGAGAATTCGCACAGTTCCATGAAGCCGAAGTCGCCGGTCATACGGGTCCACAGGCGTTCGAGGGCGGAAGCGCGGGTGATGGTGGCCTGACGGTCCTCGACGACCAGTTCGCCGTAGGCGGCCATGATCGGCTTGCCATGGACCAGCACTTCGTCGCCCGGATAGACGACGGCACCATTGTTGAAACGAACGTGGGCGTGCAGGCTTTCGAAGCGGTGACTCACTTCAACCGTGCAGGGTACGTCCTCGGCGTATTTGCTGAAAATTCCCATGATTTGGTTCCCATTGTTGTTCTTTTAGTGTTGTGACATGAGCCGTTCGAATGCGGCCCTATTGTCGGACCCGAAGGCGCCAAGTTCGGCGGACCATCCGGTGTAGTCATCAAGCGCAGTCAGGCGTCCGTTTGCGTATTCCACAATACGCACTGGCAGCAGTTTGTCGACACCTGCGGTGTAGCGGGCACGCTCCATACCGTTCTGAATGACGGTTATGAAGCCGCCATGCGGCAGGTCCATCAAGAGGTTGCCGTCCTTGTCAAGCACGGTCACCGCCTGCGCGCCGCCGCCTTTCAGGATGATGTCCCGCTCGGCCACGATGGCGGCGGGTTTGGGCACGCCGACATGGGGGCGCTTGGTGATCACGGCATAGCTGACCAAAGTGAGGCTGGACAGAACCAGCACCAGCATCGCCCAAAGCAGGGGCTTGGGGATCATGTCCTTGTCGTCAGAGGGGCGACCCTTGGCAGCGGCTTTGACGGAGCCACGGGTCAGGGTCGGTTTGGCTTGGGCTTGCATGATCATCACTCCGCCGCCACGGCCATGCCGCCCATCACGCGGGCGACCTGGGGTTCGTTGATCCGGGTCTCGGCGGCTTCGGCCAGCATCTTGGCGACGCGGGCGGCATCGGGGATGCAGCGCAGCGCGGGTTGAGTATGGGCAAAGCGCCAGGGCCGGACATGGGGCCAGCAGACGAGGTAAGAGATGCGGGTGTCGCCCAGTGTTTCCAGCGCGATGGTGCCCGTGCCGTTCGAGCGCAGCGCCAGATTGGCGTTGGCGACCTGGCGGAAGGGGATGTTGAGCGTGACGGTCAGCGCGGCGCCGATCTTCATTGCCACCCGGGCGGTTGTCAGGGTGTAGATCGTCGTCCGCGCCTGCACGGCGGCCATGCCGAGCAGGATGCCGCAGACCACAAGGCCGATCACAAGATAGGGCAGCATGACCGCGACAACCTCTGCCGCGTCATGGGCGTTGGCTGCGGCCTGCCAGATCGCCACCGCGCCGAAGTAGCTGGCGATCCAGGTCAGCTTGTAGGCCTCGCGCGCCAAGCCGAGCACGGTTGGGCGGCCCTGCCACAGCAGTTCCTCTCCGGCCGGGGGCCGTTCGGGCAGCCCCCGAACCGGCTCGATCTCGAAGTCTTCGAGGTCTTTTGCGGAATGAATGCTCATGGCTTCCAGGACTCCGAACCGCCCTTGCGCTTGGCGGCGGCGTACATCGTGCCGCCGGCGTAGTAGGCGCTGATCTTGTCTTCTTCCAAGAGCGTCACTTCCGACATGGTCTTGGTGGCGGGCACCCCGGCGAAGAGGTCGGAGGACAGCGAGTTGATCCGGACCCGGTCTTTCCAGATCTTGATCATCGGGATCGGGGCCAGCTTCTTTTCGCCCGAGTTCAGCGTGATCTCGATATAGCGGGCCAGTTGTTCGGGCGCGTCGACCCACATGTCAGAGACGGTGCCGACAATCTCGTTGTCATTGGCCTGCACGGGCATGCCGCGCGGGTCACGGCCTGCCGAGACGCCGAAGGCCGGGGCTTGCGCCATCGGCACGATCTTGTTGTGGCCATGGCCGTCCAGTTCGGGAATGTCGCGGCGCGGTGCCCAGGAGGCGGGGCCAACGCCATCAACCATAGGGTCGCCCAGCGGCAAATGGGGGAAGCCGTCCGACACGGCCGAGCGGCCCATGGCCAGTTCACGGGCCTCACGCGCGCCATTCGGCACGGTCACTTCGCCCCGGCCATGTGGCAGGATGAAGGTCTTTTGCTTGGGCAGCGGGAAGGGGCCCTGGTTGGCGGCCGGCGCGCCGTCCTCGGTTTCCAGCGGATAGCCTTCCCGCATGTTTTCGGTTTGCAGATAGAAGATCAGCAGCGCGAAGAAGCCCCAGAAAAGCCAGATCGCCAGAGAGGCAAGGTCGAAATTGCCAAAGAAGTGTACGCCCAGCATGGTGTCCTCCGAAGGGTCAGTTGGGGAAGTCAACGAGGCCCATGCGGGCGGCGTTGGCTTTGGTTTGTGCATTGAACAGGGTCACCCGCACGAGCGGGGCCAAGGCGAGGACCGTGGCAAACAGAACCACGATTTCCAGTTGATAGACAAAGGCATAGCCGAAGGTCTTGGTGACGAAGATCTGACCGAGGTGACCTTCCATCGCATAGGCGCCGACGCTGTCGCGCAGGCCGCCGCCGATGGCGATGGACAGGCCCGCTGCGGTGGCTTGTGCCGCGCCCCACGCGCCCAGCACCAGTCCGCGTCCGGCATGGCCATGTTCGGGCAGCGCCATCGCGGCGGTCAGGGTCGAGACAGCGAAAAGGCCCGCGCCAAGGCCGATGGTCCAGGCGCCGATGTAGAACATCACGGTCGATTGCAGGGGGGCCGCAAAGATCACCAAGAGGAAGGCCACGACGCCGACCAAGAGCCCACGGGCCGACATGCGGAACATGTCCTGTCCCTGGCTCATCCAGCGGCCGGCCAGTACGAAACCAATCAGCGCGCCCATCGCGTTGCAGGCAGTGAGCCAAGTGGTGGAGCCTACCGAAAGGCCAAGGATTTCAGCGCCATAAGGCTCCAGCAGGACGTCCTGCATCTGGAACCCCATGGTGCCCAGCATGACGACCAGCAGAAGCCGCCCGGCCGTGCCACCGGCCATCAGGTCACGCCAGCCCTCTGCAAAGACCGGGCGGGTTTCCTCCATCTCGGCCTTGGACATCGGGCGGACCTGTTCCTGCTTCCAAAGCGCGATCAGGTTCAGGATCATGGTGGCCGCACCGCAGCCTTGGACGACGCGGACCAGCTTGATCTCGTCAAAGTCGCGCAGCAGCAGCCCCAAGACGACGGCAGAAACCGCCATGCCCATCAGGTTCATCACGTAAAGCATGGCCACGACGCGGGGCCTTGTTTCTTCCGTGGCGCGGTCAGAGGCGAGCGCCAGACCGGCGGTCTGCGTCATGTGCATGCCGATGCCGGTCATCAGGAAGGCGATGCCGGCCAGTGCCTTGCCCGCCCATTCCGGTCCGTGGACATGGTCGCCCGACAGCACGATCAGCGCGAAGGGCATGATGGCAAGGCCGCCCATCTGCCAGAGGCTGCCGAACCACAGGTAGGGAATGCGCTTCCAGCCGATCCAGCTTTTGTGATTGTCCGACTTGTGGCCCAGCATGGCGCGGAACGGGGCTGACACGACTGGCAGCGCGATCATGATCGCCACGATGGTGGCGGGGACGCCAAGCTCCACGATCATCACGCGGTTCAGGGTGCCCAGTAGCAGCACCGTCGCCATGCCGACCGACACCTGAAACAGGCCCAGCCGCAGCAATTGCCGCAGCGTCAGCCCTTCCGATGCCGCATCGGCAAAGGGCATCCATTTGCTGCCAAGCTGTTGAATGTGCTTGGATTTGAAGACGATCACGGGCGATACTCCAGACATTCCGAGATAT
>CANBRQ010000117.1 GCA_947371955.1 Paracoccaceae bacterium
AGTTCTCGGACCTGTTCGACGTGGCCGAGTTCAATGCTGACGGGTCCTGCCCCGAAGGCTTCACCGGATCGAACGCGGATGGCAACATGGAATGCCTGAAGGTCAAGGACGGCATGGACATGCTGGCCTCGCGTCTGGAAACCACCCGCTACGCCTCGGTCAAGGGTGCCACGACCGAGTTCCGCAAGATGGAAGGTCAGGCCTACGATGCCGCGACCAACAAGATGTATCTGGCCATGACCGATATCGGCAAGGGCATGAAGGACGCTGACGAGAAAACCGATCTGGTTGGCCGCAACGACATCCGTCTGGAAAAGAACCCCTGCGGCGCGGTTTACGAACTGCAACTGGGCGCTGACTTTGCTGCCACGGACATCAAGGCCCTGCTGACTGGCTCTCCCAAGGAATACGCCGCAGATGCGCCCGAGGCTGGCAACACCTGCGACGTCGACGGCATCTCCAGCCCCGACAACCTGACGTTCCTGTCGGGCTACAACACCTTGATCATCGCTGAAGACACCGAAGGCCACCAGAACGACGCCGTCTGGGCGCGTGATCAGGCGACGGGTAGCCTGACCCGCATCCTGTCGACCCCCTACGGGTCCGAAGCGACCTCCGTTGACTGGTATCCGAACGTGAACGGCCACGCCTACCTCATGACCGTCGTGCAGCATCCCTTCGGCGAAACCGACGAAGACAAACTGAAGACCCCGGACGAGGCGAATGCCTATGTCGGCTACATCGGGCCCTTCCCGGCCTCCAAATAAGTCAGTGACGGGCGCCCTTTACCGGGCGCCCGCTTCCTTTCGGTCGGCCACGACCAGCACCACCGCGCCGATCACCGTGACCGAGGCCCCCAGAACCGCCGCCAGAGCGTATCCGCTCAGGGCCGTACCAAGGGCGAAGGTGCCCGCGGCCATCGCGTCTCCGGCGACTTTCATTAGGGCCATCAGGGCGGCCCCCGTGCCGGGACGCGAAGCAAGCGCGTCTTGCAGATAGGCCAAGGGCAGCGTCAGGGTCAGCGCCCCGCCCGCCGCGCCGGGGATCAGCAGAACCCAGAGCCAGGGCGAGCCTGCCAGCAGCGGCAAGCCGACAAGGTGTATGGTGTAGACGCAGGTTCCGATCAAAATCAACAGGTTGCGGTTTATGCTCAGCACCAGCGGCACGGCCAGCATGAAGGGCACTTCCAGCCCGGCCACCAGCCCCGCGTAAAGCGCCGCCGTGCCGCCGACCCCATTGGAAGGCGTCAACACCAGCCCCATCAACGACCAATATACCGTGCCCCCCGCAGAGACCGCCCCCAGCGCCAGAATGCGCAGGGCGAGGCGCGGGGCCGCCACCTCGGCCAGCGCCGCGCGGATCGTCAGGCCCGAGGGCGCATCCCGCCCCGCCATCGCTGCCTTGCTGGGCCAGAAGGCCCAGATCAGCCCGAACATCACCACGCCCAGAGTCAAGGCCACTGGATAGATCGTCAGCATCGGCGTGCCGTGGTCGATTGCCACTGACCAAAGCGGCAGGACGGCCAGAAAGGGCAGGGCGAACAGCGCCCGGATCGTCGTCTGGATGCCATCGCGCAAGGCGGGGTCATAGTGGCTGGCGGCCAGCCTCGCCTGTGCGAAAAGCTGGCCGAAGAGGGTGTTGGCGGGAAACAGCAGCACTTGGGCCAGAATGAAACTCGGAGTTGAGGGCAGGAATGTCATCACCGCCGCCCCTGTGATGACAAGCAAAGCCGCCCAAAGGGCTATGCTGCGGCGGTTGGCGGTCTGATCCGCCCTGATGCCCGCATAAAGCGCCGAGGTCACCGAAACTAATGTAGCCAGCACCAGCATCGAGGCAAAGCCCTGATTTCCCAAGCCAAAGCTGCGCACCGCCAGAACCGAAACATACGGACCGAAGGAACAGACCAGCGCCCCTTGCAGCATCATCAGCGCTGTGATCATCCGCAGCGCAGGATTGGTCAGGATGGCGCGGAACGGGGTCTGGGCCATCATGCCCTCGCCGGGAACCATGCGTTGCGGTCGGCCAGATACAGCCCCAAGGCACCCGCAATGCTGACCGATGCGCCCATGATCGCCACCGCCTCAAACCCGCCAAACCTTGTGCCAATCGCGAAAATCGCCGCGGTCAGCACATCCGCCACCAGTTTCTGCACCGCCAGCATGGCCGAGGCCGTACCGGGCCGGTCGGCCAGCAGGTCCTGATAGTAGGGGATCGGAATCGTGATGATCACCGCCCCGCCAAAGCCTGCAAACACCGTCATCACCCAAAGCAGAGGTGAATCCGACAGAAGCGGCAAGGCCAGCAAGTGACAGGCATAGATCGCAGCGCCAATGGCGATCAGGGTGGACCGCTGCATCCGATGCGCAAAGCGCGGCACGAGCAGCATGGCGGGCACTTCAAAGCCCGCAACAAGCCCGACATACAGCGCCACATCGGCCGGGCCCCGAACCGGCGAGGCGTCAAAAATCAAGGAAACCAAGACCATATAAAGGTTGCCCGCAGAAGCCAGCGCCCCCAGCAGGAAGACCCGGATGGCGACATTGGGCTTGGCAATCTCGGCCAAGGCATCGCGCAGCCGCAGGCCAGACCTGGGATCGGCCCAAGCCGTTTGCCCATCTTTCGGCCAGCCGAACCAGACCAGCAAAGACATGCCAAGGCTCGCCACCCCGGCACTGACATAGACCGCCAGTTCCGACAGGCCAAAGCCGAAGGCGAAGGTCCAGAAGATCAGCATGGCGAGGAACGAGAAGGACATGGCGGACCGGATCGCCCCAAGTACGGCATCCCGGTTGCGCCCCTCATCGGCGCTGGCCAATCTGGCGAGGGCGAACAATTGGCCATACATGCTTGATGCCAAAGGCAAAAGCACGCCCTGACACAGGATCAGCGCCCAGATGCCGGGGAAAACCAGCATCAACCCGATGCCCACTGTGCTGCATAGCGCCGTGCCCAAGGCGATCAGCCTGCGATGGCCGAACTGGTCGCCCAGCACGCCGAACACCACCGATGACGTCACGGCAATCAGCGAGGCCAGAACCAGCAGCAGCGAGAAGGAGGGTTTGCTCATCCCGATCCGCTCGATCGCAATCAGCGACTGGTAGGGGTAGACCGAGGCGTTGTGGGCGCCCAACAGCAGCAAGGCCACGGCAATCAGCCGTAGCGTCGGGTGACGCAACACGAAACGGATCGGGGTCATTGAGGCATTCCACGGCCAGCTTGGGCCCTGTGATATCGCTAATGAGGCCTTTGGGGGATGTCCAGAGGCTGGGTGCGACATACTTCGTCGCAAACCTGACACTTCGGCCGCCGCCGCTCCGCTAGTTTCGCGGCGAGAGCATGAGGCGGACATGGAAGTTGACTATATCATTGTGGGGTCCGGCTCTGCCGGGTCGGTGCTGGCCAATCGGCTGACGGAATCCGGGCAGCATCGGGTCGTGGTGCTGGAAGCGGGGGGGTCTGACCTGCGGCCTTACGTTCATCTGCCTTTGGGCTATGGGAAATTGTTCTACAACCCCAACGTCAACTGGATGTACCGGACCGAGCCGGATCCCGGTTTGGCGGGCAATGCCGACCACTGGCCGCGGGGCAAGGTGCTGGGCGGGTCCTCCTCAATCAACGCGATGGTCTATATCCGGGGCAACCGGGCGGATTACGACGAATGGGGGGCTGCGGCCTCGGGCTGGGGCTGGGATGACGTTCTGCCCGCCTATCGCGCGATGGAAGATAACGAAGCCGGATCAGATGCTTACCGGGGGCGGGGTGGCCCCTTGTTCATCTCCGAGAACCGGCGCGGGCTGCATTGGCTGGTGGACGATTACATCGCCGCCTGTGGCGAGGCGGGGCTGGCCGCCAACCGCGACTTCAACGGGGCCGAGCAGGAGGGCGCCGGCACCTATCAGATGACGATCAAGGGTGGGCGTCGCAACTCGGCGGCGCGGGCATTCCTGCGGCCAGCCATGAAGCGCAAGAACCTGCAGGTGATGACCGACGCGCAGGTGACGCGGGTTTTGTTTGAGGGAAAACAATCGGTTGGCGTGGAGTACCGGCGCGACGGGCAGTTGCTTCAGCTGAAAGCGCGTGAGGTTATTCTGGCGGGCGGCGCGATCAACTCGCCGCAATTGCTACAGCTTTCCGGGATCGGGCCGGGTGCCTTGCTGCAGGACATGGGGCTGCCTGTGCTGGTGGACAATGCCAACGTGGGCGCGCATCTGAATGACCATCAGGGCATCAACTATACTTGGCGCATGAAGGTGGCGACCTATAATGGCATCCTGCGGCCGTGGTGGGGCAAGGCCTTTGTTGGGCTGCAGTATTTGTTGACGCGGGGCGGGCCTTTGGCCAAGTCGATCAACCATGCGGGCGGGTTCTTCCGCACCTCGCCGGAAGAGCCGCGTCCGAATATGCAGTTGTATTTTCAGGCTTTTTCCACGCTGATCCCACGCAATGGCGAGCGTCCGCTGCTGTCGCCCGACCCGTTTCAGGGCCTGTCGATTGGCCTGTCGAACTGCCGTCCGACGAGCAGGGGCACAATCAGGATCAAAACGCCGGACCCGATGCAGCACCCGGAAATTGTCGCCAATGCCTATTCCACCCAGCATGATGTCGACGAGATGCTGCTGGCGGTGAAGTTCCTGCGCAAGATCGCGGCGCAGCCGTCGTTCTCGCGCTGGATTGCGGAGGAGTTGCGTCCGGGGCCTGCGGTTCACACCGACGAGGCGTTGATTGCCGATTTCCGGCGGCGGTCAGGGACGGTTTACCATCCGTCCTGCACCTGCCGGATGGGGCCGGAGGGGGAGTCGGTGCTGGATGAAAAGCTGCGGGTGCGTGGGGTCGGGGGGCTGCGGGTCTGCGACGCCTCGGCCTTCCCGAACCTGATTTCGGGCAATACCAACGGGCCTGCGATGATGATGGGCTGGCGCGGGGCGGAGATTATCCTAAGGGGTTGAGAGCGCGGCGTTAATCTGCGGGATTGGCCGTTGGGTGCCGTCGGTTTTGCGTCTGGCAAACGTATGTCAATCGTATGGCATTTGTACCGACACGCGCTGGCGGTGCTGGCGTTAACCCCTTTTTTCCGAATCGGTGCTTAACTGAGAGTCAGAAGGGAGGGCAGGTCGATCATTCGGGAGAAAGTTACGGCACCTTCGGCTTTCAAAGCGGCTGTGCCATGCGGGGCGTAGCCAAAGCAGCGCATTCCGGCGGCGTGGGCGGCGCGGGCTCCGGTCGGGGAGTCTTCAACAACCACGCAAGAGGCGGGGGCCACGTTCATCGACGCGGCGGCTTTCAGGAAGAGGTCGGGGAAGGGCTTGGGGCGGGGCGTCTCTTGGCCCGAGAAAATGCGGCCTTGAAAGCGTTGGATCAGGCCTTGGTGTTGGCCAAGGGTGATTTCCATCTTGCGGGGGCTGCCGTTGGAGCCGATGGCATAGGGGATTTTGGCGGCATCCAGCGCGTCAAGCACGGTCAGGACGCCGGGGACGAGGGGCGTGCCTTGTTCCAGCTTGGCGTAGAGGCGGGCGTAGAAATCTTCTATCCAATCCTCGGGCAACCGGGCGCCGAGGGCGTTGGATTTGGCGGCGACGCCTGCGAGGGTCAGGCCGAAAAGGTCGGTCTCCATCTGGGCGCGGGTGATGCCGGGACCATAGGTTGCAAGGTCGGCTTCCATCTGGTCGAAGGCCACGGTTTCGGAATCAACCAAAACGCCGTCACAGTCGAAAATCACGCCATCCGGTCTCATGGTTCCGCTTCCAATAGGGTCACCCAGGTGTCGCCATAGCGCCTTTGGTCGAGAAGGGCAAAGCCTTGTGGCGGCTTCGGGGGCTGGCCTTCTTCCCACAGGATGGTGGCACCGGGGGCGATCCAGCCTTGGGTTTTGGCGGAGGCGAGGGCGGCTTCGCCCAAGGCTTTTCCATAGGGCGGGTCGAGGAAGATCAGGGTGAAGGGAGCGGCTGCGGCTGGCAGTTTCGTGGCGTCGCGCGGCAGGAATTTGACTTGGGCCTCGACGCGCATTTTGGCGATGTTCTGGGCGATGAGTTTCTGGGCGGCCTTGCCGTCGTCGACGAGGGTGATGGAGGTTGCGCCGCGCGACAGGGCCTCCAGACCCAAGGCACCGGTGCCTGCGAAAAGGTCAAGGGCGGTGGTGCCGGTGACAAGGTCGCCGTGGCTGCCGTTGATCAAGAGGTTGAAGATCGACTCGCGGACACGGTCGGAGGTGGGGCGCAGGTGAGCTTTGGGGTCACCCTCCCCCACCTCGGCCAAGTGCAGACCGCGCCACTTGCCGCCGATGATCCTCATGCTTTCAGGAGGGCTTTCATCTCGGTCGCCGGGTCGGCGATCTTGGCCGGATCGGGGGAGCGGCCGGATTCGATGAGGCGCTTGCCGACCATATAGGCGCGGCTGTCGTTCATGGCGTCGACGGCCAGCAGTTGATCGCCGCGGTAGTACCAGAAGCTGACGGCGTGGCCATCGGGGGCGCGGGTCACGATCTTGTCATAGCCGGTGTTGAGGCCCGCGATCTGCAGCTTGCAGTCGTATTGGTCGGACCAGAACCACGGGGCGGGGATGTAGTCTTTGGCCGCGCCCATGATGTTTTCGGCGACCAGTTCGGCTTGGTCGATGGCGTTGCCGACCGATTCGATGCGGATTTGTGCGCCGTTCAGGGGGAATGAGGCGCAGTCGCCTGCGGCCCAGACCCGGGGGGCGGAGGTGCGGCCTTGGGCGTCGGTGGCGATGCCGTTGTCGAGCGCTATGCCAGCGTGTTCGGCCTCGAAGCTGTTGGGGGTGATGCCCACGCCGACGATGACGAAATCGGCGGGCAGTTCGCGGGAGTCCTTCAGGCGGACGCCGATCACATGGCTGTCGCCGAGGATGCGGTCGAGGCCGGTGGATTCGAGGATCGTCGCGCCGTGGTCCTGATGCAGGATGCGGAAGTAGGTCGAGGTTTCGGGCGAGGCCACGCGTTGCAGGATGCGGGGGGCCATCTCGATCACCGTGACCTCCAGCCCTAGTTTGCGGCCGACGGCTGCGGCTTCGAGGCCGATATAGCCGCCGCCGATGATGACGAGCTTGCGGCCTTCGCGAAATTCGGTCCGCATGGCGTCAACGTCGGCGAGGGTGCGGACGGTGTAGACACCTTCGAGCGCACCACCGATGGCGGCGGGCAGGTGGCGCGGGGTGGAGCCGGTTGTGAGGATCAGGTCGGTGTAGGGGATCACCTCATCCGCCGTGGTGACGGTTTGCGCCACGGTGTCGATGGCGGTGACTTTGGTGCCCAGTTTCAGGGTGATCTTGGCTTCGGTGTAGAACTCGGGCGAGCGGAGCCAGAGGCGTTCCTCCTCCATCTCGCCCAAGAGATAGGCTTTTGACAGCGGCGGGCGCTGGTAGGGCGGCGCGGGTTCGGCACCGATCAGGGTGATCTCGCCGTCAAAGCCCAGGCTGCGCAATTTTGCGGCGGCGGCGGCCCCGGCCTGGCCTGCGCCTACGATCACGACATGTGCCATCACATTCCCCCACTGGTCGAATATCCGAGGTCAGCCTATATCCCTGATCTCAGGAAACGCAACGGACGAGGGTTTGAGAATGACGATTTCAGTGGGCGACAAGATCCCGGCTGGCAGCTTGATGGTGAAGGGCGAGGGTGAGATTGCCGAGGTCACGGTCGACAGCCTGCTTGCGGGCAAGTCGGTGGTGATCTTCGGTCTGCCGGGCGCTTTCACCGGGGTCTGTTCGACAGCGCATGTGCCGTCGTTCATCCGCAGCATGGACAAGCTTGCGGCCAAGGGCGTGGATGCGGTGCTCTGCGTGTCGGTCAACGACGCGTATGTGATGAAGGCCTGGGGCGAGGCGACCGGGGCGCTGAAGGCCGGGATCGTGATGGCGGCTGACCCGGATGCGGCGTTCACTCTGGCCTTGGGTCTGGACTTCGCGGCGGGCTTTGCGCGCGGCGCGCCCAGGTCCAAGCGCTATGCGCTGCATGCGGTGGATGGTGTGGTCAAGGTGCTGAGCGTGGAATTGCACGGCGGCCTGTGCGACATTTCGGGCGGGGAAGCCATGGTCGAGGCGATCTGACGTCGGCTTGCTTGGCTGACGCCGGGGAGGTTTCACACCTCCCCGGACCCCTCCGTGGGATATTTTGGCAGTGTGAATGGGGGCAGGGGGACTATTTGGGTTGGGCCGCCCTGTCTTGGCAGAGGCTGGTGATGGGTTGGGAATGGTCGCGCTGGATCGTGGCATCCGGCGCCAGTTTGTCGAATTTGGTCGCGAGGTCGAGGTCGAGAGCGGAGAGGCCGTGGCAGTCATGCGTGCTGAGGGTCACATCCACCACGTTGTAGGTGTTGGACCATTCGGGGTGGTGGTTCAGCTTTTCGGCGATCAGGGCGGCGCGGGACATGAAGCCCCAGGCCTCGATGAAGCTTTTGAATTTCCACACTTTACGGATGGCGTCGCGGTCGGGGACGGCGCCCCAGCCGGAGTCACCCAAGGCGGGGAGGGCGGCTTCGCGTTCGGATTGGGTGAGGAGGGTGGCCATGTCAGGTGCCTTTCATGAGAGCGTCATCCGCAGCATTGCCGCGGGCGAGGGCGGGGCGGGCAGCGAGGCGCTGCCAGTAGGCGGTGAGCGTGTCGTTGGCGGGCAGGCCGCCGAAGCTTAGGCCCCAGCCGATCTGACCGCCCAGATATACATCAGCCGCTGAGAAGCTTTCGCCGCAGACATAGGTGTGCTGCGCCAGATGGCCGGTCAGGGTTGCCACGACATGCGTCAGGTTGCCGTAGCCAACAGCGCGTTCCCTCTCGGGCGCGGGGATCCAGTCAAGCAGGGTGTTGACCACCGCCTGCTCCAAGGGGCCGGCGGCGAAGAACATCCAGCGGTAGAAGGCGGCTTTGTCCTTGGGCATCAGGCCGGCCTCTGGGAAGGCTTGGGCGAGGTAGGTGCAGATGGCGGCGACCTCGGTGATGATCTGGCCGTCGTGGACCAGGGTCGGGACTTTGCCCATCGGGTTGATCGCCAGATACGCGGGGGCTTTCATCGTGGTGGCGTAGTCGAGGATGACGGTGTCGTAGGGCTGGCCCAGTTCCTCCAGCATCCAGCGGGCCATGCGGCCACGGGACTGCGGATTCGTGTAGAGGGTCAGCATGTCAGTCCTTCTCCTCTTGCGCCGATTTCTTGAAGGGGCCGTAGGCGGTGAGGACCTCGATTTCCTCGTCAATTGCACGGCGTTCGCGGGTGAGGTATTGCGCCACGGCCTTGCGGAAGGCCGGGTCTGCCAGCCAGTGCAGGGAATGCACGGGCGTGGGCAGGTAGCCGCGCGCGAGTTTGTGTTCGCCTTGGGCGCCGGCCTCGACGCGGGCGAGGCCGTTCGTGATGGCCCAGTCGATGGCCTGATAGTAGCAGAGTTCGAAATGCAGGCAGGAGTGGTTTTCGGTGCAGCCCCAGTAGCGGCCGAACAGCGTGTCGCGGCCGATGAAGTTCAAGGCGCCGGCCACGGCGCGGTCACCGTCGAAGGCGAGGCAGAGGAGCGCGTCGGTGCGCATCGTGTCGTGGACTTCGTGGAAGAAGGCGCGGGTCAGGTAGGGCTGGCCCCATTTGCGCGCGCCGGTGTCCTGGTAGAAGGTCCAGAAGGCATCCCAGTGTTCGGGCTTGATGTCGTCTCCGGTCAGAGCGCGGATCGTCAGGCCGTGGCCTTGGGCGGTCTCGCGTTCCTTGCGGATCATCTTGCGCTTGCGGGAGGCGAGGTCGGACAGGAAGGCGTCAAAGCTGGCGTAGCCGTTGTTTTCCCAGTGGAATTGCTGGGTGACGCGGTGGAGGGTGCCGTTATGGCCCTCCAAGGCTTCGGCTTCTTCACCGGTGCAGAAGGTGATGTGCAGGGAGGACAGGCCGTTGTCTTTGGTGATGCCGATGGCGGCATCCAGCAGCAGGGGAGCGAGGACGGGGTCACCGAGGAAGCGGCGGCCGGTGGCGGGGGTGAAGGGGACGGCACTTTGCAGTTTGGGGTAGTAGGTGCCGCCCGCGTTCTCCAACGCCTCGGCCCAGCCGTGGTCGAAGATGTATTCGCCTTGGGAGTTGGTTTTCACGTAAAGCGGCATGGCGGCGGCGACTTTGCCGTCGCTGTATAGGACCAATGGGCGCGTCTGCCAGCCGGTGCCCTTGCCGGTGGAGCGGGAGCGGTCCAGTGCCACAAGGAAGCGGTGCGTGGTGAAAGGGTCAACGGGCACGCCGCCGCCCGGGTTGGCGAGCGCGTCCCAATCGGCGGCGGTGATGGCGGACATGCCGTCCAGCAGGGCTATTTCGTAGGTCATGCGCCCTCCGTTTGCCCAGCAGATGATGGTGTGGCGGGGGCCCGCGTCAAGCGGGGAAAGCGGCGGTATAGCCTTCGAAGGTGATGTTCTGGGCGATCTTGCGGGCTTCTGCCTCGGCTTGCGGCGAGCGGATCGTCCAGCAGAGGATTGCCGCACCTTGGGCGTGAAGTTCGGCCACGCGGGGGCGGGACAGGTCTGACGCCTCGTGGCTGATGAAGCTGGAGAAGGTGCTGTCGTAATCCGGGATCTCGCGCAGGCGGTCGCGGGTGGCTTGAGGCACGGGCTCCCAGTCGTCGCCATAGGACCCAGTGGTCAGGCCGCGCGGGATTTTGGGGGCGATCCGGCTGAGTTGCGCGATCGAGTGGGGGTTGAAGGACATCAAAGCGACCGGGCCGGAGTAGAACTCCAGCTCGAAAGCGGTGGCGCTTTCAAGGAGGCCGTCGGTGTCAGAGAGGGTGAGGGACTGGTCCTTGACCTCGATCAGCAGGGGGACCGCGCCGCCGACCAGCGCCAGAGTCTGGGCGAGGGTTGGGATGGTGTCGTCAGAGCCGTTCAACTTGATGCGCGTCAGTTCGGCGGCGGTGCGGGTGTTCAGGGGGCCCTGTTCGGCGGTCAGGCGGTCAAGGTCCTCATCGTGAAAGACCATGGGCACGCCGTCGGAGGAAAGTTGCAGGTCAATCTCGATGCCATAGCCCGCAGCGCGGGCGGCGCGGATGGCGGAGGCGGAGTTTTCAATGCGGCGGCGGGCGGCGTCGTGCAGGGCGCGGTGGGCGATAGGGGCGCGCAGGAAGGCTTGCGGCAGCGGCACTGCGTGGACGGCGGAGGTCGGCATCAGAGCACTTCGAAGATGGCTTCGATCTCGACAGCCACGCCCAAGGGCAGCGAGGCCGCGGAAACCGCAGAGCGGGCGTGACGGCCCGCGTCGCCCATGACGGCGACGAGGAAATCGGAGGCGCCGTTGATCACCTTGGGCTGATCGGTGAAATCAGCGGTGGAGTTCACGAAGCCCACCAGCTTGACCGCCCGGACGGCACGGCCCAGATCGCCACCACAGGCGGCTTTCAACTGGGCCAGAAGGGCAATGGCGCAGGTCTTTGCGGCCTCGGCCCCTTGGGCCACGTCGAGGTCGGCACCGAGCTTGCCGGTGATCAGGCCACCAGAGGCGTCACGGCTGATCTGGCCGGAGATATAGACCTGAGACCCCACCTGCACGAAGGGCACGTAATTCGCGGCGGGCGCGGGGGCGGCGGGAAGGCTGATGCCAAGTGCTTCCAGACGGGTTTCGATCGCGGACATGATTCCTCCAAAAGCCAAGGCCTGCAGGCTAGCTGCAGGCCATGACAGGGTAAAGACATGATGGGATGGTCGGCGGTCGGGTCAGTTCTCGCGCATGGCCATCTTGAAGTAGTCGGTGAAGGGCTTCAGCAGATAGGCCATCGGCGTGCGGTCGCCCGTGCCGATATAGGCCTGCACCGGCATGCCGGGCACCAGCTTTTCGTTCTTCAGCTTGGTGATTTCGCCGGGGTCCAGCGTAATCTCAGCCCGGTAGTAGCTTTGGTGGCTGGCCTGATCGCTGATCGCATCGGCAGAGATCGTGGTCAGCTTGCCTTCCAGTTGCGGCGTGGTGCGGGCTGAGAAGGCGGCGAAGCTGACGTGGACCGCTTGGCCGATATGCACCTCGTCGACATGAATCGGCGGGATCTGAGCGATGATGATCAGCGGGCGATCCTGCGGGATGATGTACAGGATCGGGTCGGCGGGGCGGATGACCGAATGCGGCGTCGTCACCACCAGACCCAGAACCACGCCGGACACCGGGGCGCGGATGTCGAGACGCGACACCTGCTCGGCCAGCGAACGACGGCGCTCGGCCAGTTCCAGAGTCTTGTCGCCCATGTCGCGCAGTTGCGTGTTGGCATCTTCACGCCGGGCTGACTTGATCTGCAGGATCTGCAACTGGGTTTCGGTCGCCTTGCCCTCGGCCTGGGCGAGGTTGGACTGCAATTCGCCCTTGTTGCCGGCCAGCCGCGCCACTTCGCGCTTGAGGTCCATGATGCGGGAGGATTGCGTCAGGCCCTTGTCGAGCAGGGTCTGCTGATCGTTGATCTCGGGCTGCAGCAGGCCGATCTGGTCGTCGATCGCGGCCATTTGGGCGGTGATGCCGATGTCCTGCGAGCCGATCTGGTCAAGCCGCTTTTGCAACTGGCTGATCTGCGCGGTTTGCGTTTCCAGACGGGAGGCGAAGAGGCGCTTTTGCCCCTCGATCTGTTCGGCGACATCGGGGCGGGTCGGGGCAAGGTCGGTCAGGTCCTTGGGGAATGTGACCGAGGACAAGTCGTCGCGCTCGGCCTCCAGCCGGGCCTTGCGGGCCATGCCGTCGAACAACTGGCCTTCGACGATGGCGAGTTCGGCCTTGACGTTGGTGCCATCGAGCCGGATCAGCAAGTCGCCCGCCTTGACGGTTTGCGCCTCTTCGACGTTGATTTCGGCGACAAGGCCGCCGTCGGGGTGCTGAACGACCTGACGGTTCTGTTCAACCTGAATGACGCCCGAGGCGATGACCGCACCCGAAATCGTGGTCAGCATGCCCCAGCCGACGAAGAAGGCGATCAGGGCTATGATGGTCAGCATGCCCGTCCAGATCGGGCGGCTGGAGGACCAGGCCTTGGGGTTGGGCGGCGGCGATTGCTGCATCTTGGGCGGGCGCACCTCGGTCGAAAGGGCGGTGCTGCGCGGGGAGGCAAGGGCGGAAGGGGCCGGTTGCGCCAAAGCGGTGGCGGCAGGGGTTGCCGGGACTTCGGCAGGCTTGGCGTCGGATGCCGGTGCCGCGGCTTCGCCGGCGGCTGCCGTAACGGGGGTTGGCGTGGCAGGGGCTGCCGACGCCGCTGCCGCAGCTGGCACCGAGGTTGCGGCGGCTGCCGCCGCTTGGGCAGGCGTGGTTTCCGCCGGCGCGGGTGTGGCGGGCGTGCTTGGGGCGGGCTGGCCGGGGGTGGCTTTCATTTCGTCGCTCAAGACACACCTCCGGGCGTTGGGGACTTCGCAATTTCGGCGTGGTTCTTGACCATTTCCTTCAAGACCTGATCGCGGGGGCCAAAGGCGCGGCGGGTGCCGTCTTCCAGCACCAGCAAGAGATCGCATTCCTGGATGGCGGCGGGGCGGTGGGCCATGATGAGCACGGCGCGGCCCGACTCTTTCATCACGCGGATCGCTTGGTTCAGCGCCATGGAGCCTTCGTTGTCGAGGTTGGAGTTCGGTTCGTCCAGCACCAGAAGCACCGGATCGCCATACAGCGCCCGTGCCAGACCGATGCGCTGGATCTGGCCGCCCGAAAGCCTGCCGCCCAGTGCCTGAACGCGGGTGTCATAGCCATCCGGCAGCTTGGTGATCATGTCGTGGGCGGCGGCCTTGCGGGCAGCCTCGACCACGGCATTGCCGTCGGGGTTCTGTTGCA
>CANBRQ010000118.1 GCA_947371955.1 Paracoccaceae bacterium
CGCCGGGTCCTTGGAGCGGCACCTGCTGGAGAAATATGGCGAGCCTTGCCCGGATGCCATGGTGGAATCCGGCATGGATCACATCAAGCTGCTGCAGGACAACGATTTTCACGAGTTCAAGATCTCTGTGAAAGCCTCGGATGTCTTCATGGCGGCGGCGGCTTATCAGCAACTGGCCCTTGTCACCGACGCACCGATTCATTTGGGCATCACCGAAGCGGGCGGGTTGATTTCCGGCACCGTCAAGTCGGCCATCGGTCTGGGCAACCTTCTCTGGTCCGGCATCGGCGACACGATCCGCGTCAGCTTGTCGGCGGACCCGGTGGAAGAGGTGAAGGTCGGCTTTGAGATCCTCAAAAGCCTTGGCCTGCGGCATCGGGGGGTGACGATCATATCCTGCCCCTCCTGCGCACGGCAGGGGTTTGATGTGATCAAGACGGTGACCGCGCTGGAAGAGAGGCTGGCGCATATCACCACCTCGCTCAGCCTGTCGATCATCGGCTGCGTCGTGAACGGGCCGGGTGAGGCGCTGATGACCGACATCGGCTTTACCGGCGGTGGGGCGGGCAAGGGGATGGTTTATCTGGCGGGCAAGCAGGACCATACGATGGGCAACGAGAAGATGGTCGATCACATCGTCGACCTCGTCGAAAAGAAAGCCGCCGAACTGGAAGCGCAGAAGGTCGAGTGACCGTCACCTGAGAAGGCCCGAGGATGAAGACACCGAAAGCCGAAGGATTGCCCGAGGCGGATCGGGCGTTTCTGGACCGCTATCGCTACGTTTTCGTGGTGACCTATGGGCGCAGCGGATCGACCCTGCTGCAAAGTGTGCTCAACGCGACCCCCGGCACACAAATCCGGGGAGAGAACCGCAACATCCTGTACAACCTGTACAGATCCATCTCGCGGGCATCCTCGGGCCGGGTCAGGGACCCCGCCCCCCGGTCGCCGGATCATCCTTGGTACGGCTTCAATGAAGTGCAGGCGGCCCCGTTTGAGGCGGCGCTGCTGAATGCCTTCGTCCGGGACATTCTTGTGCCCGATCCCTTTGCGCGGGTGATCGGCTTCAAGGAAATCCGCTACACCTCTCAGTCGATCCTGATGGAGGATTTCGCGCCCTATATGGATTTCCTGCTGAGCCGTTTTCCGCAGGCCCGCATCGTCTTCAACTCGCGCCGGTCCGAGGACGTGATCGTCTCGTCCATGATGGCGATGGAGAAGCCGCACTTGACGCGCAGGGTGCTGAAAGAGGCGGATCAACGGTTTGCAGGCTATGACCGGACCTCGGACCGCACGATCCATATGCAGTACGAGGACTATGTGGCGGATCACCGGCTGATCCACCGGATGCTGGCGTTTCTGGAGCTGGACTGGAGCGAGCAGGCCGTGGCGGCGGTGATGGACAAGCGCCTGACCCATCCAAGCCGACACGGCGGCGCCGAAGACTAGCGTCAGGCGGTCAGAACCCCCGCGCCATCAGCGCCGCCAGCGGTGGGACGAAGGCCAGCACCGCAGCTTCGGTCCAGAGCCACAGGCGCAGGGTCTGGATTTCCGCCGGTGCGGGTTGGAACCCGGCATCGGCGCGGTGGCTGCGGCCCCAGCGGATGTACCGGAAGGTCGGCGGCAGGCTGAGCCCCGTCACAAGCACCAGCGCCGTCATCTTGGCCCAGAAGGCCGGGGAGGCCAGGTAGAACTCCGCTCCCTTCTCGAACCAGATCACGCGGGCGATGCCGATCAGCACCAGAAGACCGAACCCGGCACCATAGGCGAGGTCAATCCGGCTGATCAGGCGAAGCTGCGGACCGGTCAGCCCTGGCTTCACGAGGGCTAATTCCATGGCCAGCAGGCTGATGACCAGAAAGGCCAGCAGATGGTGCATCGAGGCGAAAAGGGCGGTGGGCAGCATGGCAGGTCTCCTGTTCTGGGACTCGGCCAAGTGTCGCATCGACAGGGCGAGTCGGATTGTTTACACTGTATATATACCTGAGGTAAGTATGCGGTGTAAACATGAAATCCGAAGGCTTTCACCATGGCAATCTGCGCGCCGCCCTGATCGAGGCGGCACGGGCGGTGATGGAGGAGACCTCCAGCAGCGATCTGTCGTTGCGTGATTTGGCGCGGCGCGTGGGCGTGTCGCCGATGGCGGCTTACCGGCATTTTGCCGACAAGGAGGCTTTGCTGCGGGCGGTGGCGGATGGCGGCTTTGGGGAACTGGTTCTGGGGATGGAGGCGGCCTTGGCCGCCGATGCTACGCCCTTGGCCCGCGTGCTGGACATGGGCCGCGCCTATGTGGCCTTTGCCCGGGCGCATCCGGCGATGTTTGATCTGATGTTTGCAGCCCCGGTTGCGGGCTTGGAAGCCTCGCCCGACAACGGCACCAAGGCTTTCGGGCTGCTACAGGGGGCGGTTGCCGCCTGTAGCCCTGCGGGCACGCCGCAGGGCAAGGTGGCGGCTGCAACGATCCGGCTTTGGTCGGTGGTGCATGGCTACAGCCGGTTGGCGCTGGCCGGGCGGCTGGTGGCAAGCTCGATGACCCCGGCCTTTCTGGACGAGGTCATCGTGCCGGTGATTGAAACGCTGGAAAGGCCCTAGCCCGCGCGTTCCTGATCGACGATCTGCTTCATGCCGTCTTCGGGCACGTAGCCGCGCAGCATTTTGGTGTCGATCACGAAGGTCGGTGTGCCGGTGATGTTCAGCTTGGCGGCCAGCGCGTGGTTGGCTTGGATGACATCGGTCACTTCCGGGCTGTCCATCTTGGCGATGATTGCGGCCGGGTCATAGCCCAGCGTCTTGGCCAGCCGCCCCAGCGTTTCGGCATCGGGCGCGCCGCGCAGGACGATCAGGGCGTCGTGGACAGACTTGTAGGCCTGATCCCCGTGCAACAGCCGCACCGCGATGGCGAATTTGGAGGAGGTGAGCGAATCCTCGCCCAAGATCGGGAACTCCTTGACGACAAAGCGGATGTTGCCGTCGGTCTTCACAAGGTCTTCCACCTCGGAATAGGCTTTGCGGCAATAGGTGCAGCGGTAGTCCATGAATTCGACGACCGTGATGTTGCCATCCGGATTGCCGCCGACCCATGAGGCCGGGTCTTTGTAGATGGCGTCGGAATAGGTGGTCAGGGCATCGGTGTCGGCCTTGGCGGCTGCCTGATCCTGATGGCTTTGCAGGACCTGCATCGCCTCCATGATGACTTCGGGATTGTCGAGCAGGTATTGCTTGACCTCGGCCCGGAAGGCGTCGCGTTCGGCGGGCGTCATGTCGCCCAAGCCTCCGGCCAAAGCGGTGGAGGCCAGAAGGCAGGCGGAAAGGGCAAAAGCAAAGCGGCGCATGACAGACCTTTGAAGACTTCGGGCGTGAGCAAGCTTGACGCCAGCCGCGCGCGGGGGAACATGGGGCGGCAGGATGGGGCAGGTTGATGATAAGATCAAGACGCGGGCAGGTGGATGCCTTCATTGTGATGGACGTGGTACGGGCCGCCGCTGAGGCAGAAGCTGAAGGGCGTCACATCATCCATATGGAGGTCGGCCAGCCCGGGACCGGGGCGCCTGCGGGCGCGACTGCGGCCGTGGCGCGGGCGTTGGCACAGCCGCTTGGCTATACAGTGTCTTTGGGACTTCCCGACTTGCGGTCTGGCATCGCGAGTCTTTACCGGCGCTGGTATGGGGTGGAGTTGGATCCGGCGCGGGTGATCGTGACCTCGGGATCATCCGGCGCGTTCCTTTTGGCGTTTACGGCACTGTTTGATGGTGGCGACCGGGTGGGGCTGGGGGAGCCGGGCTATCCGTCTTACCGCCATATCTTGAAGGCGTTGGATCTGGTGCCGGTGGGCATCCCGTCGCGAGATGAAAACCGCTTGCAGCCGGTGCCTGCTGATCTGGAGGGGCTGGATTTGCAGGGGCTGATCGTGGCCTCGCCCGGCAATCCGACGGGGACGATGCTGGACCGCGCGGCGCTGGCGGCCCTGATGGACGTCTCGGCGGCGCGGGGGATCAACTTCGTCTCGGATGAGATTTACCACGGGCTGCACTATGGCGCGCGGGCGGTTTCGGCGCTGGAGATTGGCGATGAGGCCTATGTGGTCAACTCCTTCTCCAAGTATTTCAGCATGACCGGCTGGCGGGTCGGCTGGATGGTGGTGCCGGAAGATCACATCCGCACGGTAGAGCGGCTGGCGCAGAACCTGTTCATCTGCGCGCCGCATGTGGCGCAGGTGGCGGCCTTGGCCGCGCTGGACTGTGTCGATGAACTGGAGGCGAACCGGACGACCTATGCCGAGAACCGGCGTCTGATGCTGGAAGGGCTGCCTTTGGCGGGGTTCACCAAGATAGCACCTCCGGATGGGGCGTTCTATGTCTATGCCGATGTGAGTGATCTCACGCAGGATTCGCTGGCCTTCTCGGCCGAGTTGCTGCGGGAAGCGGGCGTGGCGGTGACGCCGGGGCTGGACTTTGATCCGGTCCGGGGCGGGCGCACCTTGCGGTTTTCCTATGCGCGGGCGACGGCGGATATTGTGGAAGGTCTGCGGCGGCTGCAGGATTACATGGGCCAGCGGCGGTGAGCGGGGCTGGCGCCGGGGGTTTCACACCCCCGGACCCCCGTGGGATATTTGTGCCTGAATGAAGGGGTGGGGTGTGCGGGTTCTGGTTCGGCTTTTTGTGGTGTTGATTGCGTTGGCTGGTATTGCTCAGGCGCAGACGCTTTCGGCCTTGGCGCGGCTTGATCCGGCGAAGAGCCATTTGATCGACGTCACTGCCGGGGTGGACCTGCAACTTTCGCTCAGCCAGCCGGTGCCGTGGCGGGTGCGGGTGCTGGACAATCCCGCACGGCTGATCGTGGATTTTCGGGAGGTGGACTGGACGGGGCTTTCCCGAATGCAGCAGGACAGCGCGGATGTGCTGGGGCTGCGGGCGGGGGTGTTCCGGCCCGGGTGGTCGCGGCTGGTGGTGGACCTTTTGGGGCCGATGCTGGTGGATCAGGCGGGCATGGTGACCAGCCCCGAGACTTCGGTGCATATCGTGCTGCGTCCTGCCTCGCAGGCCGAGTTTGCGGCCAAGGCGGCGGAGCCGGAGCCGGAGGACTGGGCCTTGCCCAAGCCTGCGGCATTGATGCCGGTGCCCCCTCGGGGGACGGGGCCGCTGATCGTGGTGCTCGACCCGGGCCATGGCGGCATTGATCCGGGGGCCGAGGCGGGTGGGCAGTCGGAGGCCAAGCTGATGATGGTCTTTGCGCGCGAGTTGAAAGAGGTTCTGCTTCGCGATGGCGGCTTCAAGGTGATCCTGACGCGGGAGGATGATACCTTCGTGCCGCTGGAGGACCGCATCTCGGTGGCACATATGGCGGGGGCGCAGGTGTTTCTGGCGCTGCATGCCGATGCCTTGGCCGAGGGCGAGGCGGTGGGGGCGACGGTCTACACACTGGCCGATGAGGCGAGCGACAAGGCCAGCGCCACTTTGGCTGAACGGCACAACCGCGATGACCTGCTGGCGGGCGTTGACCTGACCCAGCAGGATGACGTGGTGGCCACGGTTCTGATGGATATGGCGCGGGCGGAAACCCAGCCGCGCACCGCAAAGCTCGCCAAGGCGCTGGTGAGCGCCATCAAGGGCGCCGATATCCGCATGCACCGCCATCCGCATCAGGAGGCGGCCTTTGCCGTGCTAAAATCGGCCGATATCCCCTCGATCCTGTTGGAGGTGGGCTTCATGTCCTCGGACAGTGACCTGGCGCATCTGGAGGACCCGCAGTGGCGGGCCGGCATGGCGCGGGCGATCCTGAATGGCTTGAAAGCCTGGGCTGCCGCCGATGCGGCGCAGGCGGGGGCGGGAAAATAGCGGCGTGGCAAGATAGGCGGGATTGCACCGGGACGTTACGGCCTGTCACGTCATCGTTTTGACCATTTGCGCAGGCTCACTGTATAAGAACCGCGACTGGAAGGGGGCGCTTCGTGCTCAGGTTTATCGTGTCGATGTTCGGGGCCGTCTTTTCGATGGTCACGCTGGGACTGTTGTTTGCCGCCTTGTCCGTGGGCGGCATCTTCTACATGTATTCCCGCGACCTGCCGAGCCATGAGAGCCTAGCCCAGTATGCGCCGCCGACGATTAGCCGGATTTACTCGGCGGAAGGCCAGTTGATGGACGAATTCGCCACTGAACGGCGGCTTTTCGTGCCGGTGAGCGATATTCCGGATCTGGTCAAGGATGCCTTCATTTCGGCTGAGGACAAGCACTTTTACACCCATGCGGGCTACGACGTGCAGGGCATGATTGCGGCGGCCTATGAGGCGATTCGCTCGCGCGGGCAGAACACGCGCGGGGCCTCGACGATCACCCAGCAGGTGACGAAGAACTTCCTTCTGTCGGGCGACAAGACGGTGGCGCGCAAGATCAAGGAAATCATTCTGGCGACGCGGCTGGAACAGACGTTGTCGAAAGACCGGATTCTGGAACTTTACCTGAACGAGATTTTCCTTGGTCAGAACAGCTATGGTGTGGCCGCGGCCGCGCAGACCTATTTCAACAAGACGTTGAACGAGTTGACGCCTGCTGAGGCTGCCACCTTGGCCTCGATGCCGAAAGCGCCGTCGGAATTCCACCCGGTGCGCAACAAGGCGCGTTTGCTGGAACGGCGGAACTATGTGCTGAACGAGATGGAACAGAACGGCTATCTGGATCAGGCGACCGGAGAGGCCTCGAAGGCCGAACCGTTGAAGACGGTGCAGGGCGGCGACATTCCGGCTTACCGGAACGCGATGCCGCCGCGCGATTACTTCACCGACGAAATCCGCCGGCAATTGTCGGGGACCTTTGGCGAGAACGAGTTCTTCTCGGGTGGCCTGTCGATCCGCGCCACGGAAGACCCGGACTTGCAGAAGGTGGCCGCCAAGGCGCTGCGCGACGGGTTGGAGAAGTATGACCGCGATCAGGGTATCTGGCGCGGCACCGGCAAGACCTTGTCGATTGGCGACACGGCTGCCGACACATGGCGGGCGGCTTTGGCCAATGTGGCAAACCTGCCGCGCGATGTGGAGGGCTGGAAGGCCGCCGTCGTTCTGGCAGTGGATGATACCACCGCGACGGTTGGCATCGAGGGCGAGGATGCGCCTGCGGTCATCCCGGCCAAGGACGTGAAATGGGCAAGGAAGCGCAACGCCGATGGCTCGCTTTCGGCAAAGGCCAAGGTGCCGGGCGATCTGGTCGCGGTCGGTGACGTGGTCATGGTGATGCCGGGGATGGCCGATGATGGCAGTCTGGACCACTGGTCGCTGCGTCAGGTGCCCGAGGTGCAGGGCGGCTTCATGGCGATGGACGTGAACACGGGCCGGGTGATTGCGATGCAGGGCGGGTTCTCTTACGAGGATTCGGTTTTCAACCGCGCCACCCAAGCCGCGCGGCAGCCGGGGTCCAGCTTCAAGCCCTTCGTCTATGCCGCCGCCCTGGATTCGGGCTATACGCCCGCCACGATCATCGTCGACGCTCCGATCACCGTGGACACGCCGCAGGGGCTTTGGACGCCGAAGAACAGCCACGACAAGTATTACGGCCCGACACCGATGCGCACCGGCATCGAGCAGAGCCGGAACCTGATGACGATCCGGATTGCCCAAGAAGTCGGGATGGACACAGTCGCGGGCTATGCCGAGCGGTTTGGCGTCTATGATCACCTGCAGCCTTTGCTGGCGAACTCGCTGGGCGCGCAGGAGACGACCTTGTTCAAGATGGTGGCGGCTTACGCGATGTTTGCCAATGGCGGCGAGCGTGTGGAGCCGACGCTGGTCGACCGTGTGCAGGATCGCTATGGCAAGACGATCTACCGCCATGACGCGCGGACCTGCACCGATTGCAGCAATGACACCCTGCCAGCGGGGATGGCCCTGGACATCACCACCAACCGCGAGCGGGTGATGAATGCGATCACGGCCTATCAGCTGACCTCGATGATGCAGGGTGTGATCACGCGCGGCACGGCGACGGGTGTGAAGCTGCCAGTGCCGGTGGCGGGCAAGACCGGGACGACGAACGACGCCAAGGACGTGTGGTTCATCGGCTTCACCTCGAATGTCGTGGCGGGCTGCTACATGGGTTTTGACAACCCGCGCACCATGGGGCCGGGGGCCTTTGGCGGGACGCTGTGTGTACCGATCTTCCAGGCCTTCATGGAACAGGCGGTCAAGCGCTTTGGCGGCACGGACTTCAAGGTGCCCGAGGGTGGCCATTTCATCAACATCGACCGCTATTCCGGCGCGCAACTGCCCGAGGGTGCCAGCGGGCCGAATGTGCAGGCTGAATACTTCCGCGATGGCGAAGAGCCTGTCTTCGGTCTTGGTGCCATGGTGGATGGTGGCTTCGGCATGGGGCAGGACCTGCCCTTGTTCGCAGCCGGAGAGACAGATCAGACCGATCTTTCGACGCAGACCGATATCGTCGTGAACGGCAATGGCCAGACGACCAAGGTGCAGAAGAAGGCCACCTTCGGCAGCGTCAGCTCGGGCGGGTTGTATTAACCGCTCTCTTGTCGGGGTCTGTCCGGTTAGATGGGCAAATTGCCCATCCTACCTTGTCCCGCCCGCCGTCTGCCGTTAAATCCCGCCGCAGCCTGACTGCAGCCCACTCGAATAGGGAAATCCAACCATGCGCGCCGAAACCTTGAACCAAGTCGAAGCGATCAAGAAGTCGCTGCGGCTTCTGGGCCAGCGGATGGATGTGGAAACCGCCCCGCACCGCTTGGAAGAGTTCAACGCCATGATCGAGGCGCCGGACCTGTGGAACGACCCGGCTAAGGCGCAGAAGCTGATGCGCGAGCGGCAGGGGCTGATTGACGCGCAGTCGACCTTTGACCTGATCGGCAACGGTTTGCGCGACAATGTCGAACTGATCGAACTGGGTGAGGCGGAGGGCGACGAGGAAATCGTCACCGAAGCGGAAGCGGCATTGAAAGCTTTGGTCGAACTCTCGGCCCAGAAGGAACTGGAAGCGCTGCTGGACGGCGAGGCGGACAGCAACGACACCTTCCTGGAAATCAACGCTGGGGCGGGTGGGACGGAAAGCTGCGATTGGGCCTCGATGCTCGCCCGGATGTATGTGCGCTGGGCGGAGAAGAAGGGCTACACGGTCGAGATGCAGTCCGAAACTGCGGGCGAAGAGGCGGGCATCCGGTCGGTCAGCTACAAGATCAGCGGCAAGAACGCCTATGGCTGGCTGAAGTCGGAAGCCGGGGTGCACCGGTTGGTGCGAATCTCGCCCTACGACTCGGCGGCGCGGCGTCATACCTCGTTCAGTTCGGTCTGGGTCTATCCGGTGGTGGATGACAACATCGAGATCGACGTGCAGGACAAGGATATCAGGATCGACACCTACCGGTCGTCCGGTGCCGGTGGCCAGCACGTCAACAAGACCGACTCGGCGGTGCGGATCACCCACTTTCCGTCCGGGATCGTGGTGACGTCGTCGTTGAAATCGCAGCACCAGAACCGCGATATCGCGATGCAGGCGCTGAAGAGCCGCCTCTACCAGCAGGAACTCGACAAGCGCAACGCGGCCATTCTTGAGGCGCATGAAAGCAAGGGCGAGGCGGGCTGGGGAAACCAGATCCGGTCTTACGTGCTGCAGCCCTATCAGATGGTCAAGGACCTGCGGACCTCGGTCGAGACGAGCGACACCCAAGGCGTGTTGGACGGCGATCTGGACCGCTTCATGGCGGCGACGCTGGCCAAAGACGTGTCGGGCAAGTCCCGCGCCGATGCGATGGGCGAAGACTGATCCGGCTTTCCGATCCGCCTGCAAAATAATCGCAGCCCGAGGTGTCATGCCTGTTGCATGCCCGGGGGCATGTGTCGCACCTTTAGGCCGGACCGCTCTGCCTTGCCACAGGCAGGAGCGGGGGGCTCCTCCCCCCGCACCCCCGTGGAGTATTTGGCAAGGAGCAAGAGAAAGGCCGCGCGGTTGGCGTGGCGGTCTTTGGGAGGAGACACCATGGCTGTGGCAGAGGAAGCGTCGCCGGTGCAGGTGACGGTGATGGCGGCGGATGGGTCGGATATTCTGGCGGCCTTGAAGGCCGGGTGGCGCGATTTGCGGAAAGCTCCTGTTTATGGCATGGCCTTTGCGCTGGTCTATGTGCTGGGCGGCTGGCTGATCGTGGCGGCCTTTACCCTGAAGGGGCAGCTTTGGTGGACCATTCCAGTTTCAGCCGGGTTTCCGATACTGGGGCCTTTCATCGCCTGCGGCTTCTATGAAATCTCGCGTCGGTTGGAGGCGGGGGAGGCCTTGTCGCCCGCTGCGGTCTTTGGCGTGGTTGCAAGGCAGAAGGATAGGCAGATCCCTTCCATGGCGGCGGTGATCGTGGTGTTCTTCTTGTTCTGGAATTTTCTCAGCCACATGATCTTTGCGCTGTTTCTGGGGACCTCGACCCTGACCAATGTGACCTCGTCGGCGGCGGTGTTCCTGACACCGCAGGGGATGGCGATGCTGGCGATGGGGACCTTGGTGGGGGCGGCGTTTGCAACGCTTCTGTTTGCGGTTTCGGTGGTCAGCCTGCCGCTGCTGCTGGACCGCGAGGTGGATTTCGTCACAGCGATGATCAGTTCGGTCCGTGCGGTGACGGCGGCGCCGGTGGTGATGCTGGGCTGGGGGGCGCTGATTGCGGTCTCGCTGTTCGTGGCGATGTTGCCGGGATTCCTTGGCCTGTTCGTGGTGCTGCCGCTGTATGGCCATGCCAGCTGGCATCTGTACCGCAGGCTTATCGTCTGAGCAGGCCAATGGCAGACACCAGCGCCGCTGACAGCGCCAATGCGCAGGAAGTGGCGGCGATGTGCGAGAAGGCGAGGCTGGTCGCGGCTTTATGTGCGGCTGAGGCAAAAGGCAGGGCGAAGCCGGGCAGATCTGCCGATACTGGCCCATAGGACAGCGTGGCGACGCGGCCCATCAGAGCTACCGCGATCAGGGCCGCCGCGCGGGCGGTGGCGTTGTTGATGCCCGAGGCCGCACCTTGGTCGGCATCCGGTGCGCTGGCCATGACGGCGGCGGTCAGGGGGGCGACCAGCAGGGCAAGACCCAAGCCGGTGAAAATGCAGAACGGAGCCGTCAGCCGCCAGAAATGCTGCTCGGGCGCGAAATGGGCGATCAGGCCGTATCCCAAGGCCACGATCAGGCAGCCGATCGTCAGCGGCCAGCCCGGTCCGATACGGTCGGACAGCCGTCCGGCGCGCGAGGACAGCGTGGCAATCAGCACCGATCCCGGCAGGAAGGCCGCCGTGACTCCCAAGGGCGAGATGCCCCAGGCCGAAATCGCTGTCATCGGCAGGTAGAAGCTGAACCCGTTCAGCCCGATGTACAAGAGCAGAGTGGCGAGGTTGACCGCGCTGAAGCTGCGGTCCCGGAACAGGCCAAGGCGGATCATCGGCGCCCCGATCCGCGCCTCCAGCCAGAGGAAGGCCATTGCCGCCAGCGCCGAGACAAGGGCCGCGGGCAGGGCAATCGCCTCGCCTTCGGTCAGGGCGAGGGCGAGCGCGCCAAGGCAGGTCGTGGCGAGCGCTGCGCCCCAAAGATCAACCGGGATGCCTGGGCGACCCGTGTCGCGTTTGGCGTGGCGCGCCAGCAGGTAGAGGGCCGCGCCGCCCAAAGGCAGGTTCAGCGCGAAGATCGCCCGCCAAGAGTCGCCCCCTGCCAGAGTCAGCACCAGCCCGCCGAGGATCGGCCCGCCGGCAGTGGTGGCGGTGGCGGCGGCGGCCCAAAGGCCAAGGGCGCGGCCGCGCTCCTCCCTTGGGTAGGCGCGGGAGACGAGGGTCATTGAGCCGGGCACCATGAAGGCCGCGCCCATGCCTTGCAGCGCGCGGGCGGCGATCAGCAGCGGCATAGAGGGCGCTGCGGCGCAGAGCATCGAACTGAAGACAAAGGCTACGATGCCGCCTTGAAACATCCGCACCACGCCGAAGCGGTCGGACATCGCCCCACCCACCAGAATAAGCGAGGTCAGCACCAGAAGGTAGCCGCCCTGCACCCACTCGGCCGCCGAGAGCGTGCCGCCAAGGCTGGCGCGGATCTGGGGCAGGGCGATGGCCGTGACCGAACTGTCGATGAACCCCATGGCCGAGGCCAGAACGGCGGCGGCCAGCAGGTAGCCGGGTCTGGTGCGGCAGATATCGGTCTGTGTCATGAACGCGAAGGTGGCGCAGACGGCGGGCGGGGTCTAGGCCTTCCGCGACCTGCGCTTGGCGGCTTCGGGCGGCAAGGTGCGGTTGAAGTCCATGGCAAGGTTGATCCAGAGGGTCAGGTCCTCGGGCGCTGCGACCGAGACCCAGCCTTTCATCGTGCGGCCGCCCATGAACATAGGCTCAGCGCCAAGCGTCACGGCCCGTTCCATCGCGTCGGGCCCGATCCGGACGATCAGCCCCTGTCTGTGGGTGCCGATCAACAGATTGCCGTTCACGATGAAACAGGTGCCGCCAAACATGCGCTTGGCCTCTGCCCCATGCGGGGCCATCAGGGCGGTCAGGGTCTGGTTTAGCATGCGCGTCGGCGGTCAGGGCCGGGACAGGATAGCAGCGCACGCGGAGGGGACCCAAGAATTTTCGGCGAAAATTCTTGGGGTGCGGCGAACATGAAAACGGGCGCCGATTGCACGGCGCCCGCATCGAACTGAAGCCTGGATCAGACGCCTTCGGCGTTGCTGGCCGAGGGCGGCGGCAGGGCGCCACGGCTGGAGGCCAAGGGATCCTCCTGACGCTGGACGGAGCCTTCGAAATGCGCCCCCGATTCGATGGCGATCGTCTTGTGGATGATGTCACCCTCGACCCGGGCCGAAGAGGTCAGGCGGACCTTGAGGCCCCGGACCCGACCAATGACGCGGCCGTTGACCACGATGTCATCGGCAACAATCTCGCCCCGGATCGTGGCGCTTTCGCCGACGGTCAGCAGGTGGGCGCGGATATCGCCCTCTACCGTGCCTTCAACCTGAATATCGCCCGAGGTCTTGAGGTTGCCCACAACCGTAAGGTCCGCAGACAGAATCGAGGGACCGGCTTTGCCCTTGGGGGCGGACGGCGTATAATCCATCGCAGGTTTTGTCACAGGGGCCTCCGGCGCCTTGGGTTTTTCGCTCTCGCCAGCCTTGGGACCGGGTTCATTGATGCGGCTTTTAGAAAACATCTTTCGCTGCCCTTATGAAGGTCATCGGATTTACGGCAGTGCCGCTTAGACGGACCTCGTAGTGAAGGTGAGTGCCGGTGGACCGGCCTGAATTGCCCATATCACCGATTTTTTCGCCACGCGATACCTTTTGACCGACATTCACTTCGATCTGCGACAAGTGGCCGTACCGGGTTTCGATGCCGAAGGCGTGTTGCACCTTGATCAGTCGGCCATATCCGCTTTCCCAACCGGCAAAGGTGACGGTGCCATCGGCGGTGGCATAGATGGCCGTACCATAATCGCCCGCCAGATCCTGCCCTTCGTGCATCCGGGCCGAGCCATTGATCGGATCATTGCGCCCGCCAAAGCCCGAGGTGAAGCGGATCGCGGCCTTGACCGGCATGCCCAAGGGCACCTTGTAGGCGGCGATTCGGTAGACGTTCAGCGTGTCCAGCCCTTCGAGAATGGCGTTGGCCCGCGTCTCGTCCGGGCTGCCT
>CANBRQ010000119.1 GCA_947371955.1 Paracoccaceae bacterium
CGCGTTAGGTTCGGTACGGGCCAACGGCGATCACTGGGATGTGAAAGCGACGGCCCTTTCAAGGCGCACAAAAGAGGGGGCCCTTCGCCTCGCGGTGCCGGGCACGCCGCGCATCACTCTAAAGGCATACGGTGACAAGGGCCGGAGGCGATCATCGCAACGCGACCGTCCGTGTGTTCGATGAGGTGCAACCAAAGTGCTTCAGGAGCATCGGATGCGCGACGCCTTTGCTGATCCTGTCGCCGCCATGGCACCTGTCTTGCAGGCGGCTGGGTCGTCACTTGCGCAACCGGCCACGTCCTCGCGGGCCCCCGTTGTTCGTCCAAAACGGCAAGGTCGACAATGGCTAGGCCCGGATACACAACGCCGCCGAGGGTGGCCGGCAGCCCCCCGCTTGCCCGCCTTGCCGCATCAAGTTGAGGGCGGACCTTGCCGGCATCGGGCTGCACGTGTCCGGAGCGTGAAAAGGGGCGGTTCAGTCGGCATCCTCGATGAAATCGCCGCCATGGGCGATCAAATCGCGCAGAACGGCGTCCAGCTTCTGCGCAAGGTCGGGCCCAAGGCTGTGCCGCAAGGCGAGGTCGTATTCGATCGCCTTCTGGCCAAGGTCGTGGAAGACGGCAGAGCCTTGCAGCGTCAGCGCCAGAAACTCGGCGCGCCGGTCCTGCGGGTTGGGGGTCCGGGTCAGCAACCCATCCGCCTGCAGCGCCGCCACCGCGCGGCTGACCTTGGTCTTCTCGATATGGGAAATCGTGCAGATATCCCGCGCCGTCATGGCCCCGAACTTGCCAAGGTTGGCCAGCACCCGCCACTGGGTGCGGGTCATGCCATAAGCCGCCTTGTAGCTGGCCTGAAAGCGTTTCGACGTCGCCTCTGCCGCTTGGTTCAGCAGGTAAGGCAGGAAGGTTTCAAGGTCGAAATCCTGCGGCATCCCGGGCCCCGTCACGCCGGTTTGACGCGGTCTGGATGAGCTGCGGCAAAGGCTGGCATGGCCTCCAGCCGGGAGGAGATCGCGGTCAGCTTCGGCAAACCCGCCAATTCCACACCCCAGCGGCGGGCGTTATAGACCTGTGGCACAAGGCAGATGTCGGCCATCGTCACCGTATCGCCATGGCTATAGGGGCCGGCTTCGGTCAGCATCCCCTCCAGTCCCTGCAAGCCCAGCGCGATGAAATGGCCCATCCAGCCGTCCATCGTGATCGACCCGCCGGATTGGGCGACGGCATGGCGGGCGACACGCAGGTTGCAGATCGGATGGATGTCCATCGCAACCGCATAGGATAGCGCCCGCACCCGCGCCCGACCCAAGGCGTCTTTCGGCAGGAAGCCCGCGCGACGCACCTCATCCAGATATTCAATGATGGCAAGGGATTGCGTCAGGCTTGCCCCGTCAATCTCCAGCGTCGGCACAAGCCCTTGCGGATTGCGTGCCAGATTGTCAGGGGCCGCCTGCGCGCCAGAGGTCAGGTCGACCGGCACGCTCTCATGGGCCATCCCGAGCAGGTTCAGCGCGATCCGCACCCGATAGGCCGCCGAGGACCGCCAATAGTCATAGAGTGTGATCATCGCCTGTCCCTTGCTGCGTTGCCGGAAGTTTAGCTTGACATAGTTGCGCTTGCAACTAATAACACCGCAATACCGACTCTTCCCGTGACCGAGGAGCATTCCATGAACAGCACCACCCTGCCGGCCGGAATGATCCGTGCCGCGACGACGATTGGCACGACCGAAGGCTATATGCCGGGCTTCGGCAACGACTTTGAAACCGAGGCTTTGCCGGGCGCCCTGCCGCAGGGCCAGAACAGTCCGCAGAAATGCAGCTACGGCCTATATGCCGAGCAACTGTCGGGGTCGGCCTTCACCAAGCCGCATCCGGAGCGGACGTGGTGCTATCGCATCCGCCCTTCGGTCAAGCACACGACGCGGTTCGAGAAGATCGATGTGCCGCACTGGAAATCCGCGCCGCATGTGCTGCCGGATGTGATTTCCTTGGGCCAATACCGCTGGGACCCGGTGCCGCATTCGTCCGAGCCGCTGACTTGGGTGACGGGGATGCGCACGGTCACCACGGCGGGGGATGTGAACACGCAGGCCGGGATGGCGTCACACGTCTATCTCGTGACCGAATCCATGAAGGACGAATACTTCTTCTCGGCCGACGGCGAAGTGCTGGTGGTGCCGCAGGAAGGCCGCCTGCGGTTCTGCACGGAACTGGGGATCATTGATCTGGAGCCGAAGGAGATTGCCGTCCTGCCACGGGGCTTGGTCTACCGGGTCGAGGTGCTGGAAGGCCCTTGTCGCGGCTTTGTCTGCGAGAACTACGGCCCGCCCTTCACGCCTCCGGCGCGCGGGCCGATTGGCGCAAATTGTCTGGCCAACCCGCGCGATTTCAAGACCCCGGTAGCGGCGTTCGAGGATCGGGATGCACCGTCCTCGGTGGTGCTGAAATGGTGCGGGCAGTTTCACCGCACCAAGATCGATCACAGCCCACTGGACGTGGTGGCTTGGCATGGTAATTACGGGCCGTACAAGTATGATTTGCGGACCTACTCGCCGGTGGGCGCTATCCTGTTCGACCATCCGGACCCGTCGATCTTCACGGTGCTGACGGCGCCGTCGGGGCTGGAGGGCACCGCCAACATCGACTTCGTGCTGTTCCGTGAACGCTGGATGGTGGCCGAACACAGCTTCCGCCCGCCATGGTACCACAAGAACGTCATGTCCGAACTGATGGGCAACATCTACGGCATCTACGACGCCAAACCGAAAGGGTTCATCCCCGGCGGCATGTCCCTGCACAACTGCATGCTGCCGCATGGCCCGGACCGGACCGCCTTCGAGGGCGCCTCCAATGCTGCGCTGAAGGCAGAAAAGCTGGATGAGACGATGAGTTTCATGTTCGAAACCCGCTTCCCGCAGCATCTGACGGAATGGGCGGCCAAATCGGCTCCGTTGCAGGACGATTACATCGACTGCTGGGCCAGCCTTGAGAAGAAGTTCGACGGCACGCCCGGCGTCAAGTAGACGCAGGCGAAGCGGGGGGCCAGCCCCCCGCACCCCCCGGGATATTTGTGCCTGAATGAAAAGGCCAGAAAGACAAGGAACGCCATGAGCCTGATGAAAAGCTGGGTGGAGTCGGCGAACTCTGTTGACGCGCCATTTCCGTTGAACAACCTGCCGTGCGGGGTATTCTCGGCCAAGGGGACGGCCAGCGAGGACGAGCCGCATTGCGGCATGGCGATTGGCGACTTCGTGCTGGACGTGACGGCGCTGGAGGCCGAGGGGCTGCTGCGGCTGGACGGTGGGCCGCTGTTGGACGTGCCGTTCTGGAATGCGGTGATGGAAGCGGGGCCGGAGGTCTGGGCCAGTCTGCGGGCGCAGATCACCGGGCTTTTGAAGGCCGGCGCCAGCAAGCGGTTTCTGGTGGAGGATCATCTGGTTGCCCTGAAGAAGGCGCGGCTGGAGATGCCCTTCCTCGTATCCGAATACACCGATTTCTATGCCGGGCGGCATCATGCGACCAATGTCGGCACCATGTTCCGCGGGGCCGAGAACGCCCTGCCGCCGAACTGGCTGCATATTCCGATTGGCTACAATGGGCGGGCCTCGTCCGTCGTGGTCAGTGGCACCGAAGTGCGCCGCCCCTGGGGTCAGGTGAAGGGGCCGGATCATGCCGTGCCGGCCTTCCAGCCCTCGCGCCGGTTCGACATTGAGTTGGAGATGGGGGCGGTGGTGGGCGTGCCTTCGGAGGGGCCGGTGACGGTGGCCGAGGCCGATGCGATGATCTTCGGCTATGTCCTGCTGAACGACTGGTCGGCGCGGGATATTCAGGCTTGGGAATACCAGCCGCTTGGGCCGTTTCAGGCCAAGGCCACAGCCACCACGATCTCCCCTTGGGTGGTGATGAAGGCGGCTTTGGAGCCGTTTCGGGTGTCAACACCACCGCGCGAGGTACCCTTGCTGCCGCATCTGCAGGAGCCGGGGCCGATGCTGTATGATATCGCCTTGGAGGTCGGGCTGACCCCGGCGGGCGGGGCCGAGACGGTGATTTCGCGGACGAACTATCGCGAGATGTATTACTCAACCGCACAGCAGTTGGCGCATCACACGACCTCTGGCTGCCCGATGAATGCGGGCGATTTGCTGGGGTCGGGGACGATTTCGGGTCCGGACAAGGACAGCCGGGGCAGTCTGCTGGAACTGTCATGGGGCGGCAAGGAGCCGATCCCGGTGGCAGGCGGCACCCGGACCTTCATCGAGGACAATGACACCCTGACCCTGCGCGGCCACGCGCAAGGCGACGGCTATACGATCGGGTTCGGCGACTGTGCGGGCAAGGTTATTCCTGCGCTGTCAGACCCTTATGCAAGGTAGGGAACAGACCATGGCCAAGGCTTTCGCCTCGCAAGGCGATCTTGCGGACAAGAAGATCACCTTCTCGGAAATCGGTGAGGGGCTTTATGCCTTCACCGCCGAGGGTGACCCGAACTCCGGCGTCATCATCGGGGATGACAGCGTGATGATCGTGGAGGCTCAGGCCACCCCCAGGCTGGCGCAGAAGGTGATCGACTGTGTGCGAAGCGTCACCGACAAGCCGATCAGCCATGTCGTGCTGACGCATTACCATGCGGTGCGGGTTCTGGGCGCGTCGGCCTTCAACGCGCCGCAGGTCATCATGTCGGAAGATACCCGCAACATGGTGGCAGAGCGTGGTCAGGAGGATTGGGACTCGGAATTCCAGCGCTTCCCGCGTCTGTTTCAGGGCCATGAAAGCATCCCCGGCCTGACCTGGCCCACCACGACCTTCAGGGCCAAGATGACCGTCTGGCTCGGCAGGCGGCGGGTGGACCTGATCCAACTCGGCCGCGCCCACACGGCGGGGGATACCGTGATCCATGTGCCGGATCAGAATGTCATGTTCACCGGGGACATAGTCGAGGCGCATTCGGCCTGCTACTGCGGCGATGGCCATTTCAACGAATGGGGTGCCACGCTGGAGGCGATCCGCGCCTATGACCTTGCCGCCATTGCTCCGGGCCGGGGTGATGCCGTCATCGGCCAAAAGGCGGTGAATGACGCTTTGGACCGCACCAAGGATTTCGTCGAAAGCACCTACAAGCCCGTGGCCCGCGTCGCCGCCCGCAACGGCACCCTGAAGGAAGCCTGGGACGCCTGCCGCACTGCCTGTGACCCCAAGTTCAAGGACTACGCCATCTACGAACACTGCCTGCCCTTCAACGTCGCCCGCGCTTATGACGAGGCGCGCGGCATCCACCATCCCCGCATCTGGACCGCCCAGCGCGATCTGGACATGTGGGCCGCATTGCAGGGCTAAGCCATGAACCAGCCCATCGCCCAGCGCTACGATCTGGCTTTCGTGCTTTACCCCTATGCCAGGTCGCCCGACCAAGACCTGCCCGCCAAGCGCCACAAGGTGGTTGTCGTGGGCGGCGGGCCGATAGGCCTTGCCACCGCGCTGGATCTTGGCCGTCAGGGCGTGCCGGTCCTGCTGCTGGACGACCATGAAGGCGTCGGCGCGGGCTCTCGCGCCATCTGTTTCGCCAAACGGACGCTGGAGATTTGCGATCGTCTGGGGGCGGCGGGCCCTATGCTGGACAAGGGCGTGCAATGGAACGTCGGCAAGGTCTTCCATGACGACCGGCTGCTCTATGACTTCAACCTGTCACCCGAGGGAGGCCACGCCTTCCCCGCCTTCATCAACCTGCAACAGCCCTATTTCGAGAAATTCCTGCATGACGCCATCCTTGCGGCGCAGGCCGAGGGCGCGCCGATCGAAATCCGTGGCAAGAACCGGGTCGATGCGGTGACCGTGGCGGACGATCACGTCTCGCTGGACGTGACGACGCCCGACGGACCCTACGAAGTTGAGGCGGATTGGCTGGTGGCCTGCGATGGCGCACGGTCTCCGCTGCGGACGATGATGGGGCTGGACTTCAATGGAAGGGTCTTCGAGGACAACTTCCTGATTGCCGACGTCCGCATGAAGGCCTCTTTCCCGACGGAACGCTGGTTCTGGTTCGAACCGCATTTCAAATCCGGCGACAGCGCCTTGTTGCACAAGCAGCCAGACGACATCTGGCGCATCGACTTCCAGTTGGGCTGGAACATCGACCGCAAGAAAGAGCTTGAGCCCGCCAATATCCGCGCCCGGGTCGATGCCATGCTGGGGCCAGATGTCGAATATGAACTGGCCTGGACCTCGATCTACACCTTCCAGTGCCGCCGGATGGACCGCTTCCGCCATGGCCGGGTGCTGTTTGCCGGAGACTCGGCGCATCAGGTCAGCCCTTTCGGGGCAAGGGGGGCCAATTCCGGCATTCAGGACGTCGACAACCTTGGCTGGAAACTGGCGCTGGTGACCCAAGGCAAGGCGCCGGACAGCCTGCTCGATACCTATGACACCGAACGCGTGCAGGGCGCGGATGAAAACATCCTGAACTCGACCCGCGCCACCGACTTCATCACGCCGAAAACCCCTGTGTCGAAGATGTTCCGCAACGCGGTGCTGGACCTTGCGGCATCAGTGCCCTTTGCCCGAACCATCGTGAATTCTGGCCGCCTGTCGGTGCCCTGCACCTATGATGGCTCCACCCTGAACGGGGCCGACCACCCGGCCATGCCCGGCCGCACAAGGCCCGGCAGCCCCTGCCCCGATGCACCAACGCCCGAGGGCTGGCTGTTGCAACGACTGAAAGGCTTCACACTGCTGACCCTCGATGCCGTAGCACCTGACAGTGTCACTGCCCATGGCGTGACCGCGCGGCGTCTGGACCTCTCCGCCGGGGACAACGAAGCCCTGCGCGCCCGCTATCTGGGCGACGCCACGCAAGCCGTCTACCTGATCCGCCCCGACCAGCACGTCGCCGCCCGCTGGGATCGGTTCGACGAAGCCGAAGTGACCGCCGCCCTCTCCCGCGCTCTTGGACACCTGTGACCATGACCCTGATCACCACACCCAATCTGCCCCGGCCGGATGAGGCCTATGCCCGTCTGATCGCCGCACATGACGGTCTGACCGAGGGGCAAAGCCATGCCATGAACGCCCGTCTGGTGCTGATCCTGATGAACCACATCGGCGCGGATCAGGTTCTGGCCGAGGCGCTGACCCTCGCTCGCACCTCGACGCGTAAAGCGACCGAATAGGTCGAATGCAAGACAGATGCCGGCCATCCCGGGCCCTGACGTTCGGGCGGGGCCGAATGTTTTAGCCAGATATCAACGGTCTTGCCTTAGTTCCTTGTGGCATGACCGCAAGCACACCCCGCACAGCGGCGCAGGCCCGCATGACCGACATCGCCCCGCTTGCGGCGGCGGAGTTGTCCGGCATGGCGCCGCTGAAGGTGATCGACCTGTCCCAGCCCCTTCACTCCCTGTCCGTCGGCAGCGCGGGGAAAGACTTCATCGGCAGCAACAGCGCCGACGTGGCCGATGCAGGCTCGGGTATCCTGACCGGTTTTACCGGCGGCACTCTTGCGGACCTGCGCGATACGATCGGCGACCATTTCATCGGCAACAACGGCAATGACCTGATCTCTGCAGGTTCCGGCAATGACCTGATCGACGGTGGGCTTGGCGCTGATACGCTTTACGGCGGGGCGGGCGACGATACGATCGACGGCGGCTTCGGGCAGGACCTGATGGATGGCGGGGCGGGGGTCAACACCGCAACCTTCGCCAACTCCACCGCCGCGATGCGGATCAACCTGCTGATCGGATCGGCCTTCGGCTTCGGTTCGGACACTTTGATCAACTTTACCAATGCCATCGGGTCCGGCTATGACGACACGCTGATTGGCAATGCTGCAGCCAATCTTCTGTCAGGGCTGGACGGCAATGACAGCCTGACCGGCGGGGACGGCGATGATACCCTGTCCGGCGGCGCGGGCGATGACCGGTTGATCGACCTGACCGGCCTTGTCAGTCTGGACGGCGGCTTGGGCAACGACACGTTCCTCATGGCCGCAGCGGCAACCGGCTCGCTGGACGGCGGTGGCGGCACTGATCTGCTGATACTGTCGGGCGCCACGGCCTCGCTCGCCGGCCTGACGATCGCAGGGCTGGAGGAGGTGCAGACCTTCGGGGCCACGCTGACCGCCTTTGCCAGCCAGTTCGACAGCCTCAGCCTGATCCATACGGATGGCACGGCAGCCAAGGATGGGCTGCGGGTCAAGCTGACCCTTCTGGCGACTGGGGCGTCTGCCACGCTTGATCTGTCGGACATGCTCAACGCAGGTGCCGTCGCGCGCGGGGTGCAGTTGACCGGCACCGCCGACGCCGAGGTGCTGACGACCGGCGAGGGTGCCGACATCGTCTATTCAGGTGCCGGCGATGATGTGCTGTACGGCGGCGGTCAGGACGACCGGCTTTATGGCGGCGACGGGTATGACCTTTATTACGGCGGTACGGGCTCTGACGCGGTGCAGGATGATTTCGTCAACGGCATGGCGGTCTATGGCGGTCTGGGCGACGATCAGGTCGCCAGCGTGCAGGGCGGCAAACTTTCCGGATTCTTCGACGGTGGCGCAGGAAACGACCAACTGATCCTGACGGATGCCAGCGACATCAGCATCCTGACCCTGTCCAGCATTGAGGTCCTGTCGACCTTCAGCAATGCCATAACCGGATATGCCAGCCAGTTCAACCAGTTCTCCACCTTCCTGACCCGCAGCCCCGACCCTGGAGAGCGGGTGACGCTGCTGCTGCTCGCCACCGGCCACGCAACCACTCTGGACCTGTCCACCTCGCTCCTTGTGGGCGATGTGCAGCACGGCGTTTTCCTGACCACCACGCCGGATGACGAGACGATCACCACCGGCGCTGGCGGCGACACGATCATGGGCGGCGGCGGGGCGGATGTGATCCGCACCGGTGCAGGATTTGACCGGGTCATCTTCACCAAGGTCGGCACGGTTTTCGTCGATCTGGGGCAAGGCGATGACCGGATCGACCTTGGCACCAGCATCCCCACCTCTGGCAGCGTGACCGGCGGCGACGGGCAAGACACGCTGACCGGCGGCAAAAGCATCGCCAACCTGACGGTCACCGGGTTTGAGGTGCTGGAAACAACCGCCGGTGAAGCGTATCTCGCCAAGGCCGACCAACTGGCGGGCTTCAGCCTGATCCGCGCGGGGTCCTCAACCACAGACGAGGTTGAACTGACGCTGGTGGCCAGTGGCAGCGACACCGCGCTTGACCTGACGCAGGCACTGACCTTTGGCGACACGGCCCGTTCGGTCAGCCTGACCGGCACCTCGGACAATGAAGCCCTGACCACGTCATGGGGCGATGACACGCTGTATGGCGGGCTTGGCGATGACGTGCTGGACAGCGGCGGCGGCGATGACACTCTGAACGGCGGCGACGGCGATGACAGCCTGCAGGACCTTCTCGGCCAACACGCCACGCTCGACGGAGGCGCGGGCGACGACCATCTGCTGATCGGCGATGAGATCGTTCAGGGCACTCTGTCAGGCGGCGATGGAGAGGATGATCTGGCCATCGTCTCGCTGTCAGGCGAGGCGGACCTGACCGGCGTGACCCTGACCGGGCTGGAAGGTCTTCTGACCGGCGGCGCCAGTGTGACCGCCCGCGCCGACCAATTCGCCAGTTTCCAAAGCATCTCCCGGGGTCCTGGATCGGGCGCGGTAGCACTGACCCTGCAGGCCGTGGATGCGGCGACGACGCTGGACCTCAGCACCACGGTGTCCAAACTCACCAATGTCACCCTGACCGGCTCCTCGGATGCCGAGGTTCTGACGACGGGGGCCGCAGATGACCAGATCACCGGCGGCGCGGGCAATGATGTGCTCGGCGGGATGTGGGGCGATGACACTCTTGCGGGTGAGGCTGACGATGACCAACTGGCCGGCGGCGCAGGCGATGATCAGTTGTTTGGCGGCGACGGCACCGATACGCTTTACGGGGGCTATGGCAATGACACGCTGACAGATAGCGCAAGCGGCGTCACGGTGTTGTCGATGCGGGGCGGCGACGGCGATGATGCGGTAATCGTCCAAGGCGGTGCCACCCTGTCGGGCACCCTGTCCGGCGGCGATGGCGAGGATGTGTTGATCCTGACCGGGCAGAACAACTTCGCGGCAGCCTTGATCAGCGGCTTTGAACGGCTTGAGGCGGCGGGCAACCAGACCGGCCTTGCCAGCCAGTTCGCCAGCTTTTCCACCATCCTGTTCCAGCCACCGTCCAGCAATGCCTTCCCCAGCCAATCGGCAACGGGCCTCAGCATGACGCTGATGGCCAGCGGCCTTGCCACCACCCTGGACCTTTCCGCTGCGCTGAACGCCGGCGGTGCGCCGCGCAGTGTGGCCCTTTCCACCTCAACCGATGCCGAGACGATCACGCTGGGCGATGGCAATGACACGGCGACGGCGGGCAATGGCGATGACATCGTCATGGGCGGCGGCAACGATGTGGTTGTCCTTGGCGCGCTGTCCGATGGTGCCGCCACGCTGGACGGCGGCAACGGCTCTGACGTGTTGCGCGCCAACGGGTCCTTCCAGGGCCTCACCCTCAGCAATTTCGAGGTTCTGGTGACTTCGGGCGCATTGGTCACCGCAAACGCAGATCAGTTGCAAGGCTTCGCCAAGATCCGCAACGTGGCGGGACAGATCACCGGACCGATTCTGCTGCAACTGGCCGCCTCAGGCGGGGCGACTGTGCTGGATTTGGCACCCAAGCTTCTGGTCGGCGGTACCGCGCTGGCAGTCAACCTCACCGGCTCCTCTGATGACGAGACGCTGATGACGGCTGCGGGGAATGACGTTGTCGATGGCGGCGGCGGCAACGATGTGCTGAACACCGGCAACGGCAGCGACCTGATCCGCGACCATTCCGGCGTCAGCCTGTCGGTCAAAGCGGGCCATGGCGATGATGTGATCGACATCGCGGGCACCGCCTTCACAAGCGGCACGCTGGATGGCGGTATCGGCATCAACACCCTGATCGCCGGTGACACCACGCTGACCTTCCTGACCTTGACCAGCCTTCAAGTGCTGGAAACCAGCGGCGGCATGGTGCGGGCCACCGCCGCACAGTTGGAAAGCTTCATCCGCATCCAATCCAGCCTTGGCCCCGTCAGCCTGACCCTCGCGGCCAGCCAGACCGCCACCACGCTTGATCTCTCCCGCGAACTGAACCTGCTTGGCCCGCGCTCGACCTACCTGACAGGCTCCGACGATGCCGAAACGATCGCCACCGGCGCGGGCAATGACAGCATCAACGGCGGCGCAGGCAAGGATGTGCTGATGGGCGGTCTTGGCAATGACCTGCTGCGCGGCGGCACCGGGGCAGATACGCTGATAGGGGGCCGGGGCGACGACAGCCTGTCAGGCGACGCAGGGATTGATCAGGAATATGGCGGCCCGGGGTCCGACAACTTCTGGCTGCATCCCGTCAGGGCTTGGGACGCCGACACTTTGCGCGATTTCACCAGCGGAGAGGACCACATCCTCCTCTCCCGTGCCGAGTTTGGCGATTTTGACAGGCCGGGCGGCGTCAGCCTGCCTGCCTCTGCCTGGTTCGTGGCCAACGCCGGCGGCGTGGCCGCCGATTCCAACGACCGCTTCCTGTATGACACAACGACCGGCAAGCTCTACTATGACAGTGACGGCCTCGGCGGCACCGCAGCACGCCAGATCGCGAACCTCAGCGCCGCCCCAACCCTTACCGCCGCCGATTTTCTGGTGCAGGACAGCGCGTCCTTCGGGTTCTGAGGCTCAGTCGGCCAAGGCCACCGTGTCATGTTCCATGAAGGCCGCCACTTCCGGGATCCAGCGGCCCTGCACGAAGGCCACATGAACCGGATGGCCGTTGTAGGCGTCATAAGCCGCCTGATCCGCGAAGGTCATGGAAACGGCGAAGGCAAATTGATTCTTCGGGCTGATCTCGCGCGCGATCTGGAAATCCTGCACGCCGGGAATGTCCTTCAGACCTGCCAGAGTTGCCAGAAAATCCGCTTCGGCGGCCGAGCCTGCCTCATGCGACAGACGAAAGAGGGCGGCGTGGCGGATCATCGGCGTCTCCAAAGTTCAAATGCGGCGCAGGCGGATCACCACATCGACGCGGGCGATCTGGGTGCCTTCGGGGGCTTCGGGCAGCGAGGCGATCCTGACGTCTTCCGCAGGCGCGTCAGTCAGGGCGTGGCTGTCCTCCCAGTAGAAATGCGGGTGATCATCCATGCGCGTGTCGAAATAGCTGCGGGCGCCATCCACGACGACCTCGTTCACCAGTCCCGCCGCACAGAAGGCGCGCAGGGTGTTGTAGACGGTGGCAAGGCTGACCTTCTCGCCCACGCCGCCGGTCAGAGCGAAGAGGCTTTCGGCGGTGACATGGCGGTTTTGCCCGTCACCCACCAGCAGCCGCGCCAAGGCCAGCCGCTGGCGCGTTGGACGCAAGCCACCGCGCGCCAGCCAGTCGGCCACGCGGGTTGCTTCCAAGGACGTCTCAACTGTCATCATGCCGTCATCCTGCGGTGCCATCGTGCCTGCCCCTGTGCAGAGTTGTCCGACTATAGCGATGCCGGGCTCTCATGGCCAGAGAGCTTGCGCAACACCGCCAGCCCCAACGCCGCCGCCAGCACGGATGCCCCCAGCACCCCAAGCCGCACCGCGTTCATTTCTGGTCCCTCGTGGAAGGCAAGGCCGCCGATGAACAGGGACATGGTGAAGCCGATGCCCGCCAGCAAGGCCGCCGCCGCCGCATGGCGCAGGCGCATGCCTTCCGGCATGGTGCCGATGCCCAGCTTGACCAGCGCATAGGTCACTCCCAGCACACCCACCAGCTTGCCCAGAACCAGCCCAAGCCCCACGCCCAGCGCAACCTGCCCGCCTGTCCCAGCAAGGTTCAGGTTGGCCAAAGGCAGGCCGGCATTGGCAAATGCAAACAGCGGCACAATCAGGTAGGTCACAAAGGGTTGCAGGCCTCGCACCAAATTGTGCAGAGGATGGCCGCCATGGCGGTCATTTAGAGGGATGCAGAAGGCGGTTACCACCCCGGCCAGTGTGGCATGGATCCCTGATTTCAGCACCAAAAACCACAGCACGCCGCCCAGCACCATGGCCGGTGCCAGCCGCCCCGCCTTCATCCGGGCAAGCGCCAGAAGCCCCGCGAAGGGGAGCAACGCCGCCAGCAGATAGCGCAGATCCAGATCATGCCCGTAAAACACCGCAATGATCAGGATCGCCCCCAGATCATCCAGAATGGCCAGCGTCAGCAGAAAACTGCGCAAACCCGGCGGCAGGCCCGGCCCGGCCAGCGCCAGCACGCCCAAGGCAAAGGCGATGTCGGTGGCGCAGGGAACGGCCCAGCCCTGCCCGACACCCGCCCCCGCCGTTACGCCCAGATAGACCAGCGCCGGCACCACCATTCCGCCCAAAGCCGCCAGCCCTGGCAGGATCACCGACCGAGGATCACGCAAACGGCCCTCGAACATCTCGTGCTTCAACTCCAGCCCGATGATCAGGAA
>CANBRQ010000120.1 GCA_947371955.1 Paracoccaceae bacterium
CCAGCAGGACCTGGACGATATCATTGCGCTGGCCTTGCGGGTGAATGACTTTCTGTCTGGTGTGATGCTGGGCGTGGGGATTCGTCTGGCCGATTTCCGCATTGAAGTGGGCCGCATCTGGGAGGGCGATTACATGCGCCTGATCGTGGCGGATGAGATCAGCCCGGACTCGTGCCGGCTGTGGGACCTGCGCCGCCCGGAAGGCGCCTCTTCCACGCCGGAACCCGGGCCTTTGGCGGATGTCTATACCGAACTTGCGCGGCGGTTGGGGGTTTTGCCCTCCAACGTGACCCATGCGCCGAAACCGACCCTGATCAACTAGGAGAACCCCTAATGAAAGCCCGTGTGACCGTGATGCTCAAGACCGGGGTTCTGGATGTGCAGGGCGAAGCCGTGCGGTTCGCCCTGGGGACCCTGGGATTTGCAGGAGTTAACGGGGTGCGGCAGGGCAAGGTGATCGAGCTTGATCTTGCCGAGACCGACCGGGCTGCGGCCGAGGTGTCCGTGAAGGCGATGTGCGAGAAGCTTTTGGCAAATACGGTGATCGAAGGCTACAGGGTCGAGATCCTGTAGCGCTCGGTTCTGCGCCCCGCGGCGGACGCTCCGCGGGGGATATTTGGACCAGAATGAAAACGCTTACGTCTTGCTGAACAGGGCCGAGGTGTAGATCGCCAGCGCGGCCCAGATCATCGGGAAAGCGATGAGTTGGGCGGTGCCGAAATGCTCGCCAAAGGCCAGGACCGCGATCAGCAGGATCATGGTGGGGGCGATGTATTGCAGGATGCCGATGGTGGACAGGCGCAAGCCCTTGGCGCCGTTGGCGTAGAGCATCAGCGGCAGGGCGGTGACGAGGCCGCAGGACATCAGAAGCACGGTGTCAAGGTCAGGGCCGCCGAAGTGGCCCGTGCCATTGGCACCGATCCAGATCACATAGCCGAGCGCCAGCGGGCTGAGGATCAGGATTTCCAGAAAGAAGCCCTCGTTGGCACCCAACGGCAGGCTGCGCTTGAGATAGGCGTAAAAGCCCCACGTTACGGTCAGGCCAAGCGCCACGAGGGGCAGTTTTCCGGCCGCAAACGTCAGCAGGATCACGGCGCAGGCGGCCAGGCCGATGGCCACAAGCTGTCGGGGCTTGAGCTTTTCGCCCAAGAGAACCGCGCCGAGGAAGACGCTGAACAAGGGGTTGATATAGTAGCCCAAGGCCGCATCCAGCGCATGCCCGGCACCGATGGCCCAGACATAGATGCCCCAGTTGACCGAGATCAGCGCTGCCGTGGCGGTGCCCATCAGCAACATGCGGGGCTGTTTCAGGATGGGCCAAAGACCGCGCAACTCGCCGCGTGCCAGAAGCACGAGGGCGGCGATCGGCAGGCTCCAAAGCACGCGGTGGGCGATGACCTCGGGCGGCGGGATGTGGCCCACGGCCTTCATGAAGAAGGGCAGAAAGCCCCACAGGAAATAGGCCGAAAGGGCGAAGGCGAAGCCGCGGGGGGTGTCTTGTGAGGTCATGGCCGCGGGCTTAGCGGATTGCGGGCGGGCTTGCCAATTCAATCTTGTGACGGGGACAATTGGCTCTTGAGGCGGCGGGCGAGATAGCTGCGGGTGAAGGACGCATATCCCGGCGCCGTCACCTTCAGATGTGCGCGGACTTCGCGGTGCAGCGCGGGCAGGGCGTGGAAGGGCACGGACGGATAGGCGTGATGCTCGACATGGTATGGCATGTTCCAGGCCAGAAACCGCACGATCCGGTTGGTGAAGGTGGTGCGGGTGTTCTCCAGCATGTTCGCCACGAAGGGACAGTCGCCATGCTCGGCGAGCAGGTAAAGCCTTAGGAACGGCTGGCCCAGCAGAACCGGGAGGGCCCAAAGCCACAGAAGCGCCTGACCAAGGGTTGCAAAGGCCAGAGCATAGAGAAGCAGCATGACCCGCGCCTCGGTTTGCATTCTCGGCATGGCGCGGTCTGGTAGATAGGGCGCTTTGGCGCGGCCAAGGGCGAGGCTGACCACCAGCACCAGCGCCGCGCGCCAATAGGGCAGGCCCGACACGTGCAGGAGCCACTGCGGCAGAGTCTCGGGCTTGGGACCCTCCAGTTCCGGATCAAGGCCGGGCAGGTTGGTGTGGCGGTGATGGGCGAGGTGGAAGTAGCGGAACCACTCGAACGGCAGGATCAGCACCATGCCGCAGGCGCGGCCGACCCAGTCGTTCAGGGCCGCTGACGCGAAGGGGGTCCGGTGCGTCGCCTCGTGTTCCAGCGTGAAGAGGAAGATCAGCAGGATACCTTGGGCAGGCAGGGCCAGGGGCCAGAGCGGCGTGAAGATCAGCGTTGAGGTGACGGCTATGGCCGTCAGATGCAGCGCCAGATGGCGCAAGCCCTTGGCGTTCGACAGCCGGGTCAATCTGTCGCGCAGATCGGTCGGCAGGGCGGCGATCAGGGCCTTGTGGTCTGGCGAGGTGTCCATCGCTGTAGTATGCCAAGGCGCGGGAGGGGCAGCAAGGCTGCGGGCGGATTCAGTTAATTTAATTCAAATCCAAGAGATTGCGAGGCGAGATTGCAGCGGAGTCTGAAAGGGTACCGCCCTCTCGACAGGGGCGCTGCGGCATGCGAACCTTGTCACATGGAACGGGTTTTGATCATCGGGGCTGGTCTGACCGGCGCGGGTTTGGCTTGGCACTTGGCCCGAGCGGGTGCCCGGGTGACGGTGCTGGAGGCGGGTCCATATGGCGCCTCGCAGGCCTCGGGCCATTCGTTCGGCTGGATCAATGGCAGCTTTTACCTGAACCCGGCGCATCACCGGCTGCGCGTGGCGGGGATGGCGGCGCATCACCGGCTGGCGCTGGATCTGGGCGCGGACCTGTGGGATTGGCCGGGGTGCCTGTGGTGGGAAGATGCGGCGGGGCTGGACGCCATGGCTGCGGCGTTGGGGGATCTGGGCTATGAGGCGCGGCAGGTAAGCCGGGCCGAGGTGGCGGTGCTGGAACCGGCGCTGGTTGACCCGCCGGCGCATGCGCTGCTGTTTCCGCAAGAGGGCGCAGTGGACGCTGCGGCGCTGACGCGGGCCTTGCTGGCGGGGGCCGCGGCGGCGGGGGCCGAAGTGCTGTTCGGGATCGCAGCAATTGGGTTGGACGCCTCGGCGAAAGGCTGGGCTGTGCAGACAGCGGACGGTGTCCTGGCTGCAGATCAGGTGATTCTGGCGGCCGGGACGGGGGCTGCCGCATTGCTGGCCGGATTGGGATATCGCTTGCCGATGCTGCAACGGCCCGGGATGATCCTGACGACCCACCCGGTGGCGCGGCGGCTTACCCACATTCTGGCTATGCCAGAGGGCGATCTGCGGCAGGACAGGGCGGGCCGGCTGATCGCCCCTTTGGCCGCGCATCACCAGTCCGATACGGCCGAGGAGGCACCACCGGACCCGAAGGCTCTCATCGCCGAGGCTCTTGCGCGGCTGAACGCGATGTTGCGCGGCCCCGCGCTGCAGGTCGAACAGACCGCGCTTGCCTTTCGCCCGGTGCCGGGCGATGGCCTGCCGGCGGTCGGGCCGGTTGCGGCGGGGCTGTGGCTGGCGGTCATGCACTCTGGCGTCACACTGGGACCCTATGTGGCGGAAGGACTGGCGGCAGAGGTTCTGGGGCAGGGTGCAGATCCACTGTTGGCCCCGTTCCGGCCGGAGCGGTTATGGGCCTGAGACATGGCGTCCCATGGCTGGCGCTGGAGGGCTGCGCGCCCTCCAGACCTCTGCGGGATATTTGAGCCTAGATGAAAGGGGAAAGACCTCTTGCGCCTTTCATACTTGTTCAAATATCCCCGCCGGAGGCTCCGACGGCGCAGCCACGCGGGACGGTGCAGACACGAAAACGGCGCGCCGGTTGGGGGCGCGCCGCTAAAATTTCGCCTAAATCAAGCCTTCAGGATCGAGCGGCCGGCGTATTCGCCGATGTCGCCCAGAAGTTCGTCGATGCGGATCAACTGGTTGTATTTCGCCAGACGGTCCGAACGCGACAGCGACCCGGTCTTGATCTGGCCGCAGTTGGTGGCCACCGCAAGGTCGGCGATCGTGGAGTCCTCGGTCTCGCCAGAGCGGTGCGACATCACGTTGGTGTAGCCGGCGCGGTGGGCCATATCGACGGCGTTCAGCGTCTCGGTCAGGGTGCCGATCTGGTTGACCTTGACCAGCATCGAATTGGCGCAGCCTTGCTTGATGCCCATTTCCAGACGCTTGGGGTTGGTCACGAAGAGGTCGTCGCCGACCAGCTGGATCTTCTTGCCCAGCGTGTCGGTCAGCAGCTTCCAGCCGGCCCAGTCATCTTCCGAGCAGCCGTCTTCGATCGAGATGATCGGGTAGTCGGCGGCGAGGCCGGCGAGGAAGGCGACGTTTTCTTCGATGGAGAGGGACTTGCCCTCGCCCTTCATCTCGTAGCGGCCGCCTTTGAAGTATTCGGTCGCGGCGCAGTCGAGGGCGAGGAAGATATCCTCACCCGGCCGGTAGCCGGCCTTTTCGATGGATTTCAGAATGAAATCCAGTGCATCGCGGGCGGAGTTCAGGTTCGGCGCGAAGCCGCCCTCGTCGCCCACGGCGGTGTTGTGGCCTGCGGCTTGCAGCTCTTTCTTCAGCGTGTGGAAGACTTCCGAGCCCATGCGGATCGCCTCGCGGACGTTTTCCGCGCCGACCGGCATGATCATGAATTCCTGAATGTCGATCGGGTTGTCGGCATGTTCGCCACCGTTGATGATGTTCATCATCGGGACGGGCAGGATGCGCGAGGAAGTCCCGCCGACATAGCGGTAGAGCGGCTGGCCGGTGAATTCGGCGGCGGCTTTTGCCACGGCCAAAGATACGCCGAGGATGGCGTTGGCCCCAAGGCGGCCCTTGTTGGGCGTGCCGTCCAGTTCGATCATGGTCAGGTCGATGCCAACCTGCTCGGTCGCGTCAAAGCCGATGATCGTCTCGGCAATCTCGCCGTTCACGGCCTCCACAGCCTCCAGCACGCCCTTGCCCATGTAGCGGGACTTGTCGCCGTCGCGGCGTTCGACCGCTTCGTGGGCACCGGTCGAGGCGCCCGAGGGAACTGCGGCGCGGCCCGAGGCGCCGCTTTCCAGAACCACATCCACCTCGATGGTGGGGTTGCCGCGGCTGTCGAGGATTTCGCGGGCGTGAATGTCGATAATCGTGCTCATGGAAGGCTCCAATGGCGAAGGGGTGCTCTCGACCCCTGCTTTATCCCCGGATTGTAACAAGGGGAAGAGCCGTGAGCGCCCCCGCTGCAATTGAGCGGTCTAGGTCGCGGGTTGCGCTGCGGCTTGGGCGCGGATCAGGCTGCGGCTGCGGGCGCGCTCTCGCGCGAAGGAATAGAGGCCGGAACCGATGATCACCGCTGCCCCGATCAGGGTCAGGCGGTCGGGGTATTCGGCAAAGACGCCGGCGCCGATCAGGATGGCAAAGATCAGACGGGAATAGCGGAACGGTGAGACGACCGAGACCTCTCCGGTGCGGGTGGCGGCGGTGATGGCCCAATAGCCGGTCGTGCCAAAGACCAGCGCCCCCAGCAGCATCGAGGATTGCCAGAGCGTGGGCATAACGGGTGTTTGGAATGGCAGCATGCCTGCACCAAGGACGGCGACCGAGGCGACGCCCCAAGCGGAGACCTGCGCGGTCGAGGTTGAAGCCGGGATCTTGCGCGAGGCGAGGTCGCGCAGGCCAAGCCCCGCCACGGTCACCAGCACCCAAAGCGCGGTCGGGCGGAAGCCGTCAAGGCCGGGCCGGATCACCAAGAGAACCCCGGCGAAACCCACGGCAATCGCCGTCCAGCGCCGCCAGCCGACCTTTTCGCCCATGAACAGGGCCGCACCCATGGTCACCGCCAAGGGCATCGCTTGCAGCACGGCTGAGACGGTGGCCAAGGGGATGGCGGCAAGCGCGGTGATGTAGGCATAGGTGCCGACCATCTCGCCCAGATTCCGTGCCAAAACCCACGGGTGTAGTGCCTCGGCGGTGAAAGTCCGTTTGCCATCGGCGCGGGCGAGGGCCGAGAAGAAGGCCCAGCCGAACAGGCAGGTCACCAGCAGGATCTCTCCGGTCGGCAGCCCTTGGGCCGAGAATTTGAGGAACATATCCTCCATCGCGAAGAGCGCCATGGACCCGGCCATGAGGCCGATGCCGCGCAGGTTTTCAGCGGCTGTCATTTCGGGTTGGCACCGGAATTGAGTATTTGGACCGAGAGGAATGGGGTCATTTGGTGCCCGGCTCCTTGCGGGTGGGCACGCCCAGCAGTTCCAGCCGGTGGCCGATCAGCCGATAGCCCAAGCGGGCCGCGATCTTCTCCTGCAGGGCCTCGATCTCGGGGTCGACGAACTCGATGACCTGGCCCGAGTTCACGTCGATCAGGTGGTCGTGGTGGTCACGCTCGGCATCTTCATAGCGGGCACGGCCGTCGCCGAATTCAAGACGTTCCAGAATCCCCGCCTCCTCGAACAGCTTGACGGTGCGGTAGACGGTGGCCAGCGAGATGCGGGGGTCCAGCTTCAGGGCGCGGGCATGCAGTTCCTCGACATCGGGGTGATCGTCCGCCTCACCGACCACGCGGGCCACGACGCGGCGCTGGTCGGTCATGCGCAGGCCCTTGGCCACGCTGCGGGTGATGATGTCGGCCATGGCGGCTCCTTTGCTGGAAAGGGCTCTATGTCATAGATGCCGATCCTGCCAGAGGTTTCATGGATTGACCATCAAGGCCCGAACGTCTGGGCCCATAGGTGCGGGCCTTTACGTCAGGGCTTGACCATCTGCACGGGGCCACGAAAGGGTGGCGGCGAAACATCGGGGGCTGTGATGCGCAAGGACAGGTTGGACGCGGTGGGGATTGCCACGCTGCTGGGTGTGGCCGGGATACTGGCGGTCAACCAGATCGTGATCAAGCTTGTCGACAAGGGGCTGCAACCGGTCTTCTTCGCAGGCGCGCGGTCGGCACTGGCGATTGTCTTTGTCGGTGGCTGGCTGTGGTATCGCGGGCTTCTGGGTCGGGTTAAGTGGTCTGACCTGGGGCCGGGGTTGGCGATTGGCACGGTTTTCGCGGTAGAGTTCATCGGGCTTTTTCTGGCGCTGGACCTGACGACGGTGGGGCATTCGGCCCTCATCATGTATTCGATGCCGGTCTGGCTGGGGATTGCCGCCCACTTTCTTTTGCCCGGAGAGCGGGCGACGCCCATCAAGGCGCTGGGGCTGGCTTTGGCCTTTGCGGGCACGGCTTGGGCGATTTCCTCGCGCGGCGGCTCGGGGCAGGTCAGCTGGATTGGCGATTTGTGCGCGCTGATTGCGGCCTGGGGCTGGGCGGGCACGGCGATGATTGCCCGGACGACAAGGCTGCGCGAGGCGGGACCGGAGGCGCAATTGTTCTGGATGGTGCTGGTCTCGGCCCCGATTCTGCTGGCCGTCTCGCCGCTGTTCGGGCCGCTGATCCGCGATGTTGGGCCGATGGACTGGGTCTGGCTGGTGTTTCAGGCCTCGGTCGTGGTGGCGGGGGGCTTTGTCACATGGCTGTGGCTCTTGTCGGTCTATCCGGCCTCCACCGTTGCTTCCTTTTCGTTTCTGACGCCGATCATGTCGATCCTGCTGGGCCATCTGATCTTTGGTGAGTCGCTGTCGTTCACGCTGCTGGGGGCTGCGGCGCTGGTGTCCTTGGGGATTATACTGATCAACCGTAAGGCGAGTTGACGGACGGGAATCAACGCTGCCTTGCGCAACGAACTTCGCACGCGAACTTATCCTGTGCCGCCAAAACCATAGCCTGTCTGGTAAAATGGCCCCCTGTCCACAGGGGACCCCATTTCATCCACCCGTTTATCCACAGCCCGGCAGCCCATGCAAAAACGCCACACCTAGACACCGCTTCAGCGTCAAGCACAAAATCTAGGGTCAAACTGTAAAAAATTCGTTGCTGATGCCCAGATCTTGCGTCAGTTTGATGACGTTGGGGCCAAGCCGGGAAACAGGGCGTGCTTCAACGGGGACAGGTCTGGCAGAATGCAAAACCTCGATCGAGGGACGCACCCGGGGATGGTGTGCGAGCGCTTTGTTTTGCCTTTTCCTTGGGAAACGAAAAACAAGGGGTTTTGGGGCAAATGAAGATCGAGCGGAAGTTTACCACGTCTGAGGCCGGCGCTTATGGTGCTTTGGCGTTCCAGTTGACAACATCGGAAATCCGCAATCCCGATGGCAAGATCGTGTTTCGCAATGAAGCCGTAGAAGTGCCCGAGGGCTGGAGTCAGGTTGCGGCCGACGTGCTCGCGCAGAAGTATTTCCGCAGGGCGCAGGTTCCAGCCGTGACCAAGCGCGTGTCCGAAAAGGGCGTGCCGCGCTTCCTGTGGCGCCATGTGCCCGATCTGGAAGCGCTGGAGATGTTGCCCGCTGACAAGCGCTATGGCGGCGAAACCTCGGCCAAGCAGGTGTTTGACCGGCTTGCGGGGGCTTGGACCTATTGGGGCTGGAAGGGTGGCTATTTCACCACCGAAGCTGACGCCAAGGCCTATTACGACGAGATGCGCTTCATGCTGGCCCGCCAGATGGCGGCGCCGAATTCGCCGCAATGGTTCAACACCGGGCTGCATTGGGCTTACGGCATTGATGGCCCGTCGCAGGGTCACTACTACGTCGACTATCAGTCGAGGGTGCTGACCAAGTCGGACAGCGCCTATGAACATCCGCAACCGCATGCCTGCTTCATTCAGTCGGTGCGCGATGATCTGGTGGGTGATGGCGGCATCATGGACCTGTGGGTCCGCGAGGCGCGTCTGTTCAAATACGGTTCCGGTACGGGCACCAACTTCTCCAGCTTGCGCGGGGAAGGGGAGAAGCTTTCGGGCGGTGGCAAGTCGTCAGGCCTGATGGGGTTCCTCAAGATCGGTGACAGGGCGGCGGGCGCCATCAAGTCGGGTGGCACCACGCGGCGGGCGGCCAAGATGGTGATCTGCGACATGGATCACCCGGATGTCGAGGCCTTCATCAACTGGAAGGTCATCGAGGAGCAGAAGGTTGCCTCGCTGGTGGCCGGTTCCAAAGCGCATGAGGCGCGGCTGAACGAGATTTTCACGGCTATACGGCTTTGGGATGGCTCATCTGAGGATTCGGTTGATCCGGCGAAGAACCCTGCGCTGAAGGCGGCGATCAAGTCGGCCAAGAAGGCGATGATCCCGGACACCTATACGTTCCGCATCCTGCAATATGCGAAACAGGGCTTCACGAGCATCGAATTCCCGACCTACGACACGGATTGGGATTCCGAAGCCTATATGACCGTGTCGGGCCAGAACTCCAACAACTCGGTCCGGGTGACGGATGCCTTCCTGCGCGCGGTCAAGGAAGACCTGCCGTGGGAACTGATCCGCCGCACGGATGGCAAGGTCGCCAAGACGATATCCGCACGTGATCTGTGGGACCAGATCGGCCATGCCGCCTGGGCCTGCGCTGATCCCGGCATTCAATTCCACGACACCGTCAACGCCTGGCACACCTGCCCGGAGGATGGCCCGATCCGCGGGTCCAACCCGTGCTCGGAATACATGTTCCTTGACGATACGGCCTGCAATCTGGCCTCGATGAACCTGCTGACCTTCCAGAAGAACGCCAAGTTCGACGCCGAGGCCTATATCCACGCGACGCGTCTGTGGACGATCACGCTGGAAATCTCGGTGATGATGGCGCAGTTCCCGTCGAAGGAAATCGCGCAACTGTCCTATGACTTCCGGACCCTTGGTCTGGGATATGCCAACATCGGCGGTTTGCTGATGAACATGGGGCTGGGCTATGACTCCAAGGAGGGCCGGGCGCTGTGCGGCGCTTTGACCGCACTGATGACCGGGATCTCCTATGCGACCTCGGCTGAGATGGCCAAGGAACTGGGCGCTTTCCCGTCCTATGACCGCAACGCGCCGCATATGCTGCGCGTCATCCGCAACCACCGGGCTGCGGCCTATGGCACGGGGGCCTACGAAGGGCTGAACGTCGATCCGGTCACTTTGGACCACCGCAACTGCCCCGACCTGACGCTGGTTGCTTTGGCCAAATCGGCTTGGGACGAGGCTTTGTCGCTGGGCGAAGCGCATGGCTTCCGCAACGCGCAGACCACTGTCATCGCGCCCACCGGCACCATCGGCCTGGTGATGGACTGCGACACCACAGGGATCGAGCCGGACTTCGCCTTGGTCAAGTTCAAGAAGTTGGCCGGTGGCGGCTACTTCAAGATCATCAACCAGTCGGTCCCCGGCGCGTTGGAAACCTTGGGATACCCGAGCCACCAGATCGCCGAAATGGTCGCCTATGCGGTCGGTCACGGCTCGATTGCCCAAGCCCCTGCGATCAACCACACCTCGCTGATCGGCCACGGCTTTGGTCCCCGCGAGATCGAGAAGATCGAAGCCGCGCTGCCCACCGCCTTCGACATCCGCTTTGTCTTCAACCAGTGGACGCTGGGCGAGGATTTCTGCAAGGGCACGCTCGGCATCCCGGTCGACAAGCTGAACGACCCGACCTTCGACCTCTTGCGTCATTTGGGCTTCACCAAGGCCCAGATCGACGCCTGCAATGACCACGTTTGCGGCACGATGACGCTGGAAGGTGCGCCGTTCCTCAAGCAGCACCATTACACGGTGTTCGATTGCGCCAATCCCTGCGGCAAGAAGGGCAAGCGGTATCTGTCGGTTGAAAGCCATATCTACATGATGGCCGCGGCGCAGTCGTTCATTTCTGGCGCTATTTCCAAAACGATCAACATGCCGAACTCAGCCTCGATTGCCGAGACTCTGGCGGCCTATGAGCTGTCGCACAGCTTGGGGATCAAGGCCAACGCGCTCTATCGCGATGGGTCGAAACTGTCGCAGCCCTTGGCGTCGGCGCTGATCGAAGATGACGAGGAAGCCGAGGAAATCCTCGCCAACGGATCGAACCAGGAAAAGGCGGCGGTGCTGGCCGAGAAGATCGTCGAGAAGATCATCATCAAGGAAGTGATCCGCACCAACCGCGAAAAGCTGCCGGAACGTCGCAAGGGCTACACGCAGAAGGCCATCGTCGGCGGGCACAAGGTCTATCTGCGCACCGGCGAATATGGCGACGGCCGGCTGGGCGAGATTTTCATCGACATGCACAAGGAAGGCGCAGGCTTCCGCGCCATGATGAACAACTTCGCCATCGCCATCTCGGTCGGTCTGCAATACGGCGTGCCGTTGGAAGAATATGTCGAGGCCTTCACCTTCACCCGCTTTGAACCGGCGGGCATGGTGCAGGGCAATGACTCGGTCAAGAACGCCACCTCGATCTTGGACTATATCTTCCGGGAACTGGCGATCTCTTACCTGGACCGCACCGATCTGGCACATGTCAAACCGCAAGGCCATTCGTTCGACGACCTCGGGCGTGGCGAGGATGAGGGCAAGCGCAACATCTCGGAGCTCAGCGACGTGGCTGCCAATCGTGGGCTGGAGGTGATCAAGCAGATCTCCTCGACGGGCTATCTGCGCAAGCGGGTCCCGCAGGAACTGGTGGTGCTGCAGGGTGGCATGGGCATGACCGGGTTCAGCGGCATGGGGATCGCCGGTGACGCCGCAACAGCGCTGAACCTGCTGGTGCCTGAAACCGCCCGCGCCATGGGCGGCGGCACGGCGCTGGCCTCGGGCACGGTGTCGGTCGATCTGCGCGTCAAGGCCAAGATGCAGGGCTACGAGGGCGACCCCTGTGGTGAATGCGGCAACTACACGCTGGTGCGCAACGGCACCTGCATGAAGTGCAACACCTGCGGCGGGACGAGCGGCTGTAGCTGAAGCGTTTCAACGGGTTGAGGGGAGGGCCGGGGCATTGCCCCGGCCTTTTTCATGGGCGCACGGGGTGGTGATTGGTGCGTGCGGGCGCCCGGGACTATAGGGGGCCTGCGCGTGTGGAGGTTCGGATGCGGTGGGGGTGGGTTCTTGCGGTGATGTGTCTGGCCTGGTCAGCCAATGCGGGTGTGCCGAAGCTGATCGAGCCCGAGCTGCACCTGCCGCCCAGTCCTGCGGGGGTGACGCGGGTGGCGCTGACGTTTGACGCCTGTGATGGTCATGTTGACCGGCGGATCCTTGATGCGCTAGAGGCGGGCAACATTCCGGCCACGATCTTTGTCAGCGGCAAATGGCTGGCGCGCAATCCGGATGACTTTGCCGAGCTTCTGTCGCGCCCCGACCTGTTTGAACTGGAGGATCACGGCGCGAAGCATCTGCCTGCCATTGCGGCGCCAACCCAGATCTACGGCCTGCGGGCTGCAGGCTCGGTGGCGGCGGTGCAGGCCGAGGTGGCGGGGGGCGCGCAGGCACTTGTGGCGGCGGGCGGTGCGGCGCCGCAGTGGTTTCGCGGGGCGGCCGCCGAATATGATGCCCAAGCGATGGCGGTCATTCAGGGCATGGGCTTTGAAATTGCAGGATTTTCGCGCAATGGCGATGGCGGGGCATCGCTGTCGGAACGCCAGACGGCAAAGGTGATCGGCGCGGCGCAGGACGGCGATGTGATCCTGTCGCATATCAACCAGCCCGGTCATGCCGCAGGGGCCGGCGTGGTGGAAGGGATTGCCGCCTTGCAAGCGCGGGGCGTGGTTTTCGTGCGGCTGGAGGATGTGTTCCCGCACCGGCGCGGGCCGTTCTAAACCTCGCGCCGCAGCCGCCAGATTCCGTGGGTGACCAAGGCTGCAAGGATCACCCCGCCGCCGATCAGGCTCAGCGTCGCCGGTGCCTCGCCCACCACGGCCCAGACCAGCAGGGGAGAGGCCACGATCTCCAGCATGGTGATCATCGACACCTCTGCCGCCGGCAGATGGCGCGGGCCGATCATCTGCAAGGCACAGCCTGCGGCGAGGCCGATAGAGCCGTTCAGGCTGACCAAAGCCCATTGTCCGGCGTCAAAAGCCTGATGCGGGGCGAAGGGATAGGCCAAACCTGCGGTGGCGAAATAGCCGATGGCCGCTGGCACGATCAGGCTGCGCGCCGAGGTGTGGCGCAGGATGACATAATAGCCCGCCGCCGCCGCCGCGTTGATTAGCGCAAGGCTATCGCCGAACAGCGCCCCGCCGCCCAAGGATCCGCTGGCGATGACCAGAACCCCCAGGAACACTGCCACCATGCATAGAACGGTCATGCGTGGCAGACGTTCGCCCAAGACCAGGTAAGCCATCAGGGCAGCAATGAAGGGGGAAGATGCGTATAATAACATGGTGTTGGCGACACTCGTGTGTCCCAGCGCCATCAGATACAGGAACGCAACCAACCCGTTAAGGGCACGGAAATGGCATTGGCCACCCCAAAACTT
>CANBRQ010000121.1 GCA_947371955.1 Paracoccaceae bacterium
GGGCGGTGGCGGCTTGGGCTTGGGGCTGAGTCCAGTAGGAGCGGATGCGGTCGGAGTAGGAGAAGTGGCGCATCAGGTGAAGTTCGCGCGGGGTGCCGTGGTAGTAGGCTTGCCAGTCTGACGGCTGGGCTTGCATCAGGGCGTCCATGGCTTTGGGCAGGGATTGGGCGGGGTAGTCGGTGAGTTCGGCGGCGATGAGGTCGAGGGCGTAGAGGGCCTCGCGCAGGGCGAAGGTGAGGCCGGGGCCGACTTTGAGGATAGCGAAGCCGTCTTGGACGAGGTGTCTGAGGGCCTCGGCGGTTTGGTAGTCGGTGGAGTGGGCTTCGTAGAGGATATTTTTCGGGCGGTGGGTTTTGAGTTGGGTTGCGAGGGCGGGGGCGTAAGGGATGACGTCGGTGTGGCCGAACTCGACGCCGGGCTGGACGACGAGGGCGATGACGCGGGGGAAGGCTTGCAGGTTTAGGGCGGCGAAGGAGGCCTCGTGCAGGGCGATGGTGGCGGCGGCGTCTTGCGGGTTGGAGATTTCGAGGGTCGTCAGGGCGTGGGTGGCGCCGCCGGGGACGGGCACCTCGGTGCCGATAATATACGCGGGGGGCGGGAGGTTTTGGCTGATGGCACCGGCTTCGGCGGCTTGCGCCAGCAGCGCGGCGCGGGTTGCGATGGTGGCGGGGGGGAGGGGTGTGGGGTCGTCGGCGCAGGACATCGAGGCGTCGAGGTGGATTTTAGCGAAGCCTGCAGCGGCGTAGGCGTGGGTCATGGTGAGGGCCTTGGCCATGGCTTGGTCTGCTGGGAGTTTGCGCCAGGGGTTGGGGCCGAGGTGGTCGCCGCCGAAGAGGATTCTTTTGGCGGGGAAATTGAGGGCGGCGGCGATTTGCAGGACGAAGGCGCGGAAGGCCAAGGGGGTCATGCCGGTGTAGCCGCCGTCCTGGTTGACCTGATTGCAGGTGGCCTCGATCAGGGCGAATTGGTGGGTTGCGGCGGCCTCGATGAGGGCGGCTTCGATCACGGTGGGGTGGGCGGAGCAGACGGAGGTGATGCCTTTGCGGTCGCCTGCGGCATGGAGCGCGGGGAGGCTTAGGAGGAAATCGAGGGCGTCGGTCATGCCAGCACCACGACTTTGGTCAGGTGGCGGGGGGCGGTGGTGTCGATGCCGCGGGCTTTGGCGTGCATTTCGCCGATGATTTGCAGGGCGGGGAGGGCCTCGGCACCACGCAGGGGGGTAGAGTGGGTGATGGGAAGGGTGACGTCTCCGGGGCCGCCGAAGCCGATCACGAAGGCGCCTTTGGCTTGGAGTTCTGTCACGAGCTTGGCTTCGTCGGCGGTGGTGTCGGGGTGGTAGAGCATGACGACGGCGGAGTTGTGGTCAATGAGGCTGACCGGGCCGTGACGGTATTCGCCGGGGTGGAAGGCTTGGGTGAAGGTCAGAGCCATTTCCTGAAGCTTCAGCGCGCCTTCGAGGGCGACGCCGTATTGCGAGCCCGCGCCGAGGAAGACGACGTGGGTTTTGGCGTGGAATTCGGGCGGAAGGGCGGAGGCTTGGGTGAGCAGGGCCTCGGCGGCTTCGGCGAGGGCCTTGGTGGGGGCGTGGCCTGCCAGGGCGTAGCCTGCCAGCAACATCAGGCTGGCGGAGACGGTCATCACCACGCCCTCGGCGGGGTGAGTCGGGAATTCGACGGCGAGGTCGGAGTTCTGGGAGAGGGAGGAGCCCGGCGCGCAGGTGATGCCGGTGACGTGCTGGCCGCGCAGGCGGCTGGCGCGGGCGGCGTCTACGGTCTCGGTGGTTTCGCCGCTGCGGGAGAGGGCGATGATTTTGACCGGGGTTCCGAGGGGCAGGTAGCTTTGCGGGCGGATGGTCCATTCGCCGGCGGGGATGGCGAGGGCGGGGATACCCGCCTCGTTCAGGGCGGCGGCGATGGAGAGGGCGAGGTTGTAGCTGGTGCCGCAGCCGAGGATGACATGGGTGGTGGTGTGGTCGGTGATGGGCGCCGGAAATTGGGCGGACCAGTAGGGGAATTGTTCGACGATGGATTGGACGGTGGCGTTCATGATGGGAGTCCTTCGGTAAGGGGGACGGCGGCGAGGCGGTCGCGCCAGTCTTGCGGGAGGGAGTCGGTGATGAGGTGGGTTTGTGGCGTCAGCGGGGCCACGCGGTAGGGCAGGGTGCTGCCGAATTTGGTGCTGTCGGCGAGGATATAGCGGCGGGTCGCGCGGGTCAGCATGAGGGCGTTGGCGCGGGCCTCGTCCGGGTCGAGGGAATAGAGGTTGAGGTCGGGGGCAATGGCGCCGGTGCCCATGAAGAGCGTGTCGAACCAGAGGTCGGATAAGGCGCGTTCGGCGAGGAGGCCAACGAGGGAGGCGTTCTCGGGGCGGTAGCGGCCGCCGATCAGGAGGACGGTGATATCGGGGAGGGCCAGTTCCTCGGCGATGGGGATGCAGTTGGTGGCGACGGTGAGGGGCATCGGCGCAAGGCGGATGCGGCGGGCCAGTTGGTGCGTGGTGGTGCCGGCGTCGAGGAAGATGGTCTGGCCGGGGGAGATCAGGGGGAAGGCGGCCTCGGCTATGGCGCGCTTGGCTGCCAGGTTGGCGCGGGCGCGGGTGGCGAAGGCGATCTCACGCCCCGTGCCTTCGGCGAGGCGGGCGGAGCCGTGGTCGCGCTGGATCAGGCCTTGGGCTTCAAGCGCTGTCAGGTCGCGGCGGATTGTGGCGGGGGAGGCGCCGGTTGCCAAGGACAGGTCTTCGACCGTGGCGGGGCCATGGGCGAAGAGGTGGTCACGGATACGGGTCGAACGGTCGGATTTCATCCTGCCACCTGATCATGTGGTGGCAGGATTAAGGGATATAGTAATCAGTCGCAATCAGAAAGGTGATTGTATTTGACTACTGCAGAAGGTTTTCCAGTGCCTTGGTGAGGATCTTGGTGACGTCACGGTGCACTTCGGGCCCGGGGACCACGGCGGCGGCGGGCGCTTCGGCCGGGGAGAAGGCCATGCCGCCAAGATCGGGGCTTCGCGCCTCGGGGCGGGTGACGGCCTCCACGTAGAGTCGGGCGAGGGGGCGGATGGCCGACAGCATGTCGGCATCAACCAGCAGGGGATCGTGGGCCAGATTGGCGCGCCGGCTGACATGCGGCGGCGGCTGGTCGGACAGCCACAGCAGCAGCGTGCGTGGCGGCAGGTGGCTGAGCAGGTCCTTCATCCGGGCCAGCCAGGTCGAGCGCAGTTCATCGGCCAGAACCTCGAACCTATCGGGGGAGCGTTCTTGCAGGGTCAACAGGAGATGCCGCGTGAAGGCGAAATCGGTGAAATCGACGTCCCGGAACAGGGTTTTGAGCAGGGGCGTCGGCCCGAGGAAACGGTCGTTCCGGCGCGGATGCACGGTGTAATAGCGATTCGACAGATTGGCCGCGCCGACGACTTGCAGCACGACGGCCTCGGCCTTGGTGGTCAGATCAAGCAGGCTGGTTTCGTTCAGGTAAAGGTCAAGGCCCGCATTGGAGACACCGAGATTGACCGAGCCCAGGCCAACCTCCTCCTCGACAAGGTCGGGAAATGGGTCCGGAATGAACTTGCCATAGGTTTCATTGCCACCGAGATAAACGACATAGGGCCGGTCGAGAGACCGGCGCGGACCACGGAACAGCAGTGTCGACGTGCCGTAGTGACACGGAAAATAGTCTAACGCGCCCTCGCTTTGCAAAGCATAGGCCATGGTACCCACCCGATTTGATTTACACACCCAAGGCCGAGACTGCCCGATTCCCCTTTCCAAACGGCTAAAGGCGCAATTTCGGGCAAATGCGGGATGTTTTCCCGGTTTCAGCGCCGATTTCGCCGCACTGCGGCGGCCTTGCTGCGGGGGCGGGGCGGTCGTAAGGTGCGGGCGTCGTGTACAGGGGTTGAGATATGGCCATTCAGACGGTTGGGATCGTGGGCGCGGGGCAGATGGGCAACGGGATTGCGCATGTCTTCGCGCTGGCCGGGTATGATGTGCTGATGAACGACATCAGTGCGGAGAGCCTGACCAAGGCCTTGGCCACGATTGACCGCAACATTGAACGCCAGGTGGCGCGCGGCAAGGTGACGGTGGAGGCCAAGCTGGCGGCGATGGCGCGGATCAGGACCACGCTGAACATTGCCGAACTGGGGCCGCTGGACCTGATCATTGAGGCCGCGACCGAGAAGGAGAGCATCAAGGACGCGATCTTCAAGGCGCTGGTGCCGCATCTGGCGGCGCATACGATTCTGACGTCGAACACCTCGTCGATCTCGATCACGCGGCTGGCGAGCCGGACGGACCGGCCGGAGAAGTTCATGGGGTTTCACTTCATGAACCCGGTGCCGGTGATGCAGCTGGTGGAGCTGATCCGCGGAATTGCGACGGATGGGCCGACGTGGGACGCTTTGCACGAGGTGGTGTCAAAGCTGGGCAAGACCGCAGCGAGTGCTGAGGATTTCCCGGCCTTCATCGTCAACCGGATCCTGATGCCGATGATCAACGAGGCGGTTTACACGCTGTATGAGGGCGTGGGGTCGGTGAAGTCGATTGATGAGAGCCTGAAGCTGGGGGCGAACCATCCGATGGGGCCGCTGGAATTGGCGGATTTCATCGGGCTGGATACGTGCCTGGCCATCATGAACGTGCTGCATGAGGGGCTGGCGGATACCAAGTATCGGCCTTGCCCGCTGTTGACCAAGTATGTTGAGGCCGGGTGGCTGGGGCGGAAGACGCAGCGCGGGTTCTATGATTATCGCGGCGAAGTGCCGGTGCCGACGCGCTGAGCCCAAGGCTGGGGGTTTTCCACCCCCAGACCCTAGGATATTTGTGCAAGAATGAAATCCGGGGCTGGGGGCCTTCCTAGAGTTGCGCGAGCAGGTCTGCCGTCGGCCAGCCGTCGGCCGGCAGGCCGAGGCGTTGTTGCTCGACCTGCACGGCGGAACGGGTGAGCGCGCCGAGGACGCCGTCGATCTTGCCGACGTCGTGGCCCATCTTGGCGAGTTTCTTTTGCAGGGTGGTCATCTGTTCGGGCGACAGCGCCGGGTCCGGGTTGCCCGCGTCATAGGGGCCCGCGCCTTGGATGCGGGAAGCGAAATAGGCGGCGGTGGTGACGTAGACGAAGCTTTTGTTCCACTCGAACAAGACCTTGTAGTTCGGGTAGACGAGGAAGGCCGGGCCCTTGCGGCCCTGCGGCAGCAGAAGCGAGGCGGGGAGGTTGGCGAGGTTGCCCTGTTTTGCCGTGACGCCCATGGCGGCCCAGTCTGCGCTGGGCAGTTCGGTGTCGATGCTGGATTTCGACCAGTCGAGGTTTTGCGGGACGGTGACCTCTTGGATCCATGGCTCGCCAGCGCGCCAGCCGTAGAATTGCAGCATGTGGGCGGCCGAGAGGATCGCATCGGCGGCGGAGGTTTTCAGGGTGATCTTGCCGTCGCCGTCGCCATCCTCGCCCCGTTCAAGGATGTCGCGGGGCAGCATTTGCACCATGCCGATTTCACCGGCCCAGGCGCCGATGGTCTGGCCGGGGGCGAAGTCGCCCTTGGCGGTCAGGGCGATGGCGGCGAGGACCTGCGGTTGGAAGATGTCGGGGCGGCGGCAGTCGTGGGCGAGGGTGACCAGCGCGTTGCGGGTGTCGAAGGTGCCCTGAACCTGGCCGAAATCCGTCTCGAAGGCCCAGAAGGCGAGGATGATGCCGCGCGAGACGCCAAATTTCTTCTCGGCCGCAGTGAAGGCGGCATTGTACTTCTTGGAGTAGATCGCGGCGTTCTGGATGCGGCTTTTGGAGATGAGTGCCTGGCTGAAGTCAAGGAAGGTCTTGCGGAAGAAGCCTTGGCCATGGTCGGCCTTGATGACTTTGGGGTCAAGCTGGGCATTGTCGAGAAAGGCGTGGATGGCGCTGTCGGGCAGGCCTTGGGCCTGTGCCTCGGCAGCCATGGCGGAGAGGAAGCTTTGGAAATCGCCACCGCAGGGCGCTGCTTGGGCGGGGCCGGTCAGCAGGGGGCACACGGTCAGGGCCAAAAGGGCAAGCTGGGGCAGACGCATTCAAAGTCCTCCGATTGCATTGTGCTCAAGTCTAGCGGAACCAAAGGCCTTAGGGAACCGTTGCGCTGTGGCAGGAGCGCCACGCGAGCGTTGCAAAAAGAATGTGAAAAACTGTGACCTTGTTTTTAACACGTTCCGCGCAAGACTGAGGCAGATGGAGGCGAACATGCTGGAATTTCTGTCAAAAGACGTACGCGAGGGTCTGGAAGCCGCCCGCAAGTACAACGAGCGGCGCAAGTCGCGGCTGCGTGTTCAGGTGGGCGAGGCGGTGTTTCCGGTGCTGCGGTTCTGGCATGACGGCTTCGTGCTGGATGCGGCCTTCGCCCCGAAACTGCGCGGGATCGTCGATGTGTATGAGGGCAGCCGGCATGTGTTCAAATGCCTCATCGTCGCCTCGGTCGCGGAAGTTGGGGAAATCACCTGCGAATTCAAGACGATGACGCCGGTGACGGAAAAGGCCGCCTTGGATTTCTGGCTGGACCCGGTTTTGCCGGTTGGGCTTTTGCCGAAGGCCTGAGGTTTATTGCAGATCCTTGAACGCCTCGGTCAGCCGCAGGACGGCCTGTTCAATCTGCGAATGCGGCATGGCGATGTTGAAGCGCAGGAAGCTTTCGCCGCCCTTGCCGAACGCCGTGCCATGGTTTGCAGCGATTCGCGCGCCCTTCTCGACCCGGGCGATGAATTCCGCAGGCGCCATGCCGGTTCCGGCGAAATCGACCCATGACAGATAGGTCGCCTGCAGGGGGGCCGATTTCAGGCCGGGGATGGCGTTGATCCCGGCATCGAAGGTGCAGCGGTTGCGGTCGAGGTAGGCGGTCAGGTCATCGACCCAGGTGGCACCCTCCGGCGAGTAGGCGGCGGTGGCCATGTGCATACCGAAGGAATTCGGTGAGACGCCCATTTTCATCATCGTATCGTTGAAGCGCTGGCGCAGGTCTGGGTCGGCGATGATGACATTGCCGGTATGGGCGCCGGCGATGTTGAAGGTCTTGGTGGTGGCGGTCATCATCACCAGACGATCCTCCACCCCTTGCAGCGTTGCCATCGGGATGTGCTTGTGGCCGGGCAGGACGAGGTCATGGTGAATCTCGTCCGAGATCAGGATCAGGTCGTGGCGCTTGCAGAAGTCGGCGACGCCTTGCAGTTCCTCGGGCGTCCAGACGCGGCCACCGGGATTATGGGGCGAGCAGAGGATGAACATCGTCTCGGAGCCGGTCATCTGGGCGTCCCAAGCGGCGAAATCCATCTTTTGCAGGCCGTCTTCGATGGCAAGCTGGCATTCCACCACGTTGCGCCCGGCGGCTTTGATGACGCGCGCGAAAGCGTGGTAGACCGGGGTGGTCAGCACGATGCCGTCACCCGGCTGGGTGAAAGCGTCGATGCAGAGCGAGGTGCCGTTCACCAGACCATGCGTCGTGAAGACGTGGCGGGGGTCAACCGCCCAGTCGTGGCGGATCTGCATCCACCAGCGGATCGCCTCCAGATAGGCGGCGTCGTCGCCGAAGTAGCCGTAGATTCCATGGGCCAGCATCTTATGCAGCGCCTGTTGCACGCAGGACGGGGGCTGAAAATCCATATCCGCCACCCACATCGCCAACCCGTCCGTGGGCGACACGCCGAACATCGACTCCATCTTGTCCCATTTGACGGAATGCGTGCCGGTGCGGTTGATGAGGGTGTCGAAGGTCATGCTGGGGTCCTTTGAGGGTCTTTGGCCGCAGTACAGGATTCTCCGGCGGGTTTCACCCGGATTTTCAGCATGGGTGCGATGTCGTGACCCTCTTGCGTCAAACCCGGTCAAACCGTAAATCCTGTGCATGATACGCCCCATCCTGATCCACCCCGACCCGCGCCTCAAAAAGCTTTGCGACCCTGTGCGCGAGGTAACGGAGGATTTGGTGAAACTGGCCCGCGACATGCTGGAGACGATGTATGACGCGCCAGGGATTGGTCTGGCGGCGCCGCAGGTCGGCGTTACCAAGCGCCTGATCGTGATGGATTGCATGAAGGCACCGGATGTGGCGCGTCCGTTGATGCTGTTCAATCCGGAAGTGGTGTGGAGTTCGTCGGAGCTTTCGACCTATGAGGAAGGCTGCCTGTCGATCCCCGAGCAATATGCCGATGTGGAACGGCCGAATTCGGTGACGGTGCGCTGGATGGATGAAACCGGGGCGAGCCGGGAAGAGACGTTTACCGGCCTGTGGGCCACCTGCGTGCAGCATGAGATCGACCATCTGAACGGCAAGCTGTTCATTGACTATCTGGGTCTGATGAAGCGCCAGTTGATCACCCGCAAGATGGAGAAGCTGAAGCGCGAGATGGCCCGGGGCGAGGGGCGCAGTGAACCGCGCAGTGACAACCGGTTCCAGAAATGAAGCGCGAGATCCGGCGTTGGCCCGATGCGGTCCTGTCGCAGAAGGCTTTGCCTGCGAGCGTCGATGATGTGACGATGGTTCTGGCGCAGGACATGCTGGACACCATGTATGCCGCCGAGGGCCGTGGTCTGGCGGCACCCCAGGTCGGTGTTCTGGCCCGCGTCTTCGTGATGGATTCGACCTGGAAGGTCGGGGCGGGCACGCCCGAGATCTTCATCAACCCTGAAATCCTGTGGCGCTCGACCGAGCTTGTGCCCAGTTCCGAGGGCTGTCTGTCAATTCCCGGCGTGCTGGCAGAGGTCAGCCGTGCCAAAGAGATCATCCTGCGCTGGGTTATGCCGGACGGCTCGGTTTCAGCGCAGAAGCTGGTCGGGTTCCGGGCGATTTGCGCCCAGCATGAGATGGACCATCTGGACGGGATCGTGACGCTGGATCATCTGTCGCCGGAAGCGCGCGCCAAGGCCGAAGCGGTGCTGGCGTGATCCGCGTCTGTGTGCCGTGGCCGGCGCAAGTGCTGCGGACGGTGGCCGCCGATGTACCGGCGATCACGCCAGAGGTGCGCGCGATCTGGGCGGACATGGTGGACACGATGGAGGCGATGCCGGGCTATGGCCTTGCCGCCGTGCAGATTGGCGTGCCGCTGCGGTTGGCGGTGGTCGATTGCTCGGAACAGCGGGGGCAGGCGGTGCTGATGGCCAATCCTGAGGTGCTGCATGCCTCTGGCCAGATGCGCGAGCATGACGAGGCCAGTCCGAACTTGCCCGGCGTGTCTGCAGTGATCAGCAGGCCGAGGGCGGTGACGGTGCGGTTCCTGAATGCAGAGGGGCGGATGGAGGACCGGGATTTCGTGCATCTCTGGGCGACCTCGGCCCAGCATCAGATCGACCATCTGGCGGGCAAGATGTATTTCGACCATCTGTCGGCGGTGAAGCGGTCGATGCTGATCACCAAATCGCAGAAATGGCTGCGCAAGGAACGGGGGCGCGGATGAGGATCGTCTTCATGGGCACGCCCGCGTTTTCCGTGCCCGTGCTGAAGGCGCTTGCCGCGCAGCATGAAATTGCTGCGGTCTACAGCCAGCCACCAAGGCCCGCCGGACGCGGCAAGGCGGATCGGAAAAGCCCGGTTCAGCTTTGTGCGGAAGACTTAGGCTTAACAGTGCGTTACCCAGCTTTGCTGCGCAGCGAAGAGGCGCAGCACGATTTTGAATTGCTGCGCAGCGACGTTGCGGTCGTCGTGGCCTATGGGCTGATCCTGCCGTCCCCGATTCTCGCTGCACCCAAGCATGGATGCCTGAACATCCACGCCTCGCTGCTGCCGCGCTGGCGCGGGGCGGCGCCGATCCATCGGGCGATCATGGCGGGGGATGCTGAGAGCGGCGTCTGCATCATGCAGATGGAAGCGGGGCTGGACACCGGGCCCGTGCTGCTGCGCGAGACGGTACAGATCGGGGCCGAGGAGACAACCTCTGATCTGCATGACCGTCTGTCCGGCATGGGAGCGCGCCTGATCGTGGCGGCACTGGACCGGTTGGATGATCTGGTGCCCGAGGTGCAGCCTTTGGAGGGCGTGACCTATGCCACCAAGATCGACAAGGCCGAAGCGCGGGTCGACTGGAGCCGTCCGGCGGTTGAGGTCGACCGCCTGATCCGGGGTCTGTCGCCCTTCCCGGGTGCATGGTGCGATGTCGGCGGAGAGCGGCTGAAACTGCTGCGCTCTCGGCTGGCCACCGGCTCTGGTACTCCGGGGCAGGTTCTTCATGGTCTGACCATCGCCTGCGGTGACGGCGCGGTCGAGATTCTGGAGGCGCAGCGAGAGGGCAAGAAGCCCGCCATGGCGCAAGATCTGCTGCGGGGTTTCACCCTGCCGGCGCTTCTGGCCTGATCCTGCCAGCTTCTGTCAGCAGCCCTGCGCTGTCAAGGCGGCCGGAGGTGCATCATGTCTGAGGAAAACTACTGGGTCGTCACTGCTTCGGCGGATCACGCCCTGCGCGGCAAGGCCGACGGCATCGTTCAAGCAAACCACGGCAAGCATGCGCCCTTGCGCCTGATGAAGCCCGGCGACGGCGTGGTGATCTATTCGCCACGCAGCGTTTTCCCGGACGGGCCGCCCTTGCAAGCCTTCACCCTGATCGGCCGGGTGGCCGAAGGCGAACCTTGGCAGCACGAGATGGGCCGCACCCTGATGTGGCGGCGGAAGGTGATCTGGCAAGAGGGCAAGATTGCTCTGATCCGCCCGCTGCTGGGTGACCTGCAGGTCACGCGCGGCCTCACCTCCTGGGGCATGGCCTTCCGCAACGGCCTGACCAAACTCGCCCGCAGCGACTTCGCCCGGATCGCGCGCGAGATGGTCGGCGGCACCTGACCCCCATTTGCTCCTTGCCAAATACTCCCGCCGGAGGCTCTTGGGCCAACGCGCTACTTCCGTCGCTTGTGCTCTTCCAGCCGGGGCATGATTTCGACGAAGTTGCAGGGGCGGTGGCGGTAGTCGAGTTGCCATTTCAGAATCTCGTCCCACGCGTCACGGCAGGCGCCGGGGCTTCCGGGCAGGGCGAACAGATACTTGCCCCCGGCCACCCCGCCCGTGGCACGCGATTGCACGGCCGAGGTGCCGATCTTCTGCATCGAGACGATGGTGAAGACGGTGGCGAAGGCCTCGATCTCTTTCTCATAGACGTCGCGGTGCGCTTCGACCGTGACATCGCGCCCGGTCAGGCCGGTGCCGCCGGTCGACAGGATCACGTCAATGGCCGGATCGGCGATCCAATGGCGCAGATGGGCCGAGATGGTTGCCCGGTCATCTGGCACGATGCCGCGCGCGGCAAGGAGATGGCCGGCGTCCTTCAACCGCTCCACCAGCGTATCGCCGGATTTGTCATCGGCGGCGGTGCGGGTGTCTGACACGGTCAGCACGGCAATCCGCACCGGGAGGAAGGTTTTCGTCTCATCTATGCGGCTCATGTTATCCTCGTGACAAAAGGGCCAGCCGCAGGGCCAGCCCGGTGAAGATCGCGGCGGATGAGCGTGACAGCCACAGCGACAGCTGTTGGCTCTCGGCCAGACGCTGGCCAATCGTTCCGGCCATCCCCCCGACGAAGCCGTTGACGGCGAGTCCCCCAGCGGCAAAGACCAACCCTAGGGTCAGGAATTGCGGCAGGACCGGACGGGATGGGTCAACGAACTGCGGCAGGAAAGCGAGGATGAACAGGATGACCTTGGGATTGGCCAGGTTCACCAGCAGCGCCTGACCAAAGACTCGCGCTGCAGAGGCGGGCTCGGTCACTGCCACCCGGGCCGGGCCTGACCGCAGGGTCTGCACTGCAAGCACCAGAAGGTAGGCCACCCCAGCCCAGCGGATCGCATCAAAGGCAAGGGGATGCGACTGGATCAGGGCGCCGAGGCCCAAACCCGCCAAAGTCACCTGCACAAGACCACCCGCTGCAATCCCGAAGTTCGCCGCCATTGCGGCCCTCGGGCCTGATCGCAGACCCTGCCCAAGACAGAACATCATGTCTGCCCCCGGTGTCAGGTTCAGCGCCAGTGCTGCGGGTATAAAGGAAAGCAGGACAAGCGGTTCAACCGGGATCATGTCAGCCGCGCCTTCAGCGACAACAGATCCGCCCAGGCCTCGCGTTTGGCGGCAGGGTTGCGCAGCAGATAGGCCGGGTGGGTCATGGGCAGGACGGGTTTGGTCAGGGCGTGCGTCCAGTTGCCCCGCAAGCGGAGGATGCCCTTCTGGTTCAGCAGCGCCATGCAAGGCGTATTGCCCATGGTCACGATGACGTCCGGATCAATCAGCGCAATATGGCGTTCCAGAAAGGGCCGCATCATGGCGATCTCATCCGGCTCCGGCTCGCGGTTCTGCGGCGGACGCCACGGCATGACATTGGTGATATAGAGCGCACTGGCCGGATCAGCTGACTGGCGCGACAGGCCGATGGCCTCGAACATCCGGTCGAGCAGTTGACCGGCGCGACCGACAAAGGGCAGACCCTCCTGATCCTCCTCGCGGCCCGGCGCTTCGCCGAGGATCAGGACACGCGCCGCCGGATTGCCATCGGCAAATACGGTGGACCGCGCGCCCTTCTTCAACTCGCAAAGATCAAAAGAGGTCAGGGCGGCACGCAGGTCATCAAGGGTCAGCGCAGACTGGGCGGCCTGACGGGCAGCTTCCACAGCATCCGTCTTCGGCGCATCGGCCCGTGGCGCATCTGTCTGCGGTGCGGCCCGGATCGGGGCGTCCGGGGCCAAGGGCCGCTCCAGCCGATCGGGAAGGTCATAACGGCTGACCGGGCTGTCCTGCACCCAGTCGGTCACGCCCATCTCGATCTGCCAGTCCAGCGCTGCAAGCGCCGCCTGCCAAGCCTCAGGCTCCAGAATGTCCAGCTTGATTCCCATGCAGCCAAGCTAGGCCCCCGCGCGGGTGGCAACAACCCGGCATTAAGCAGGCAAGGCCAAGGTCAGGATGGAGACACCGCGTACAGCACGGCGCTGCGCAACGCCGCAAAATACGCCGAGCCGATCGCAGAGATTCGCGGCATGCCTCAGCGGCGAAACGGGCCAGACTTGGGGTCACGCCTGGCTCAAACACAATATCTTGTGCCGGTTCAGGGCATTACGAAGAAAATGCGACGGTTGTTGATTTTGTGTCTTGCGGGTTTTGTTGAGTGGGCCTAGATACCGCTTCACCGAAACGAAGACGACGCCAGACGGTGTTGGAAGCGGGCCGGTGGTGGCGGACGGGGATGCGAGTTTCTGTGTGC
>CANBRQ010000122.1 GCA_947371955.1 Paracoccaceae bacterium
GGCCTGCATGGCCAGCACCCCAAAGGCGCGCTGACCGAATCCGAACTCTGCCGCTGGATCGACATGCCCGTGTGCACCGAAGCCTTTGCCGCCCATTACCTGCAACCGGGCCAGACGGCTGACATCCCGCATCTGATCGACGCCAATTATGACGTGCTGGAGGAATGCATGCGCCTCTGCGGTCACGACCTTGACGCCCGCCGCCTGCGCCGGACCCTGTTCAACGAGACGACACTGCCGGTGCAGGTCGCGGCCTCGGGCGGGGGGCTGGCGGTGGGGGATACCTTCCTGACCCTGCCGATGATCCGGATGGGAGAGCTGATCGTGCCCTTCAAGGCCGGCCTCGTCAGCGCGCAGACCTATTCCCTGTTCACCCCGCCGCGCGAGCGGACCAAGGCCGCCTCGCGCTTTGAACGCTGGCTGCGGGCGGCGGTGGCGCAGTATCAGTCGACCGTGCTGGAACAGCTTGCCCTGCGCGGCATCAGGGTGGTCGAGCGGCCCTGACCGAAGTCAGGACCGCCGGGCCGGGCCGGTTCAGTTCGGCAGTTTGTCGATCACGGCCTGCGCGAAGGCATGGATCAGCGCGGTGTAATATTCATCGCTGCTGGAACTGAGCGTCGACATATCCACAGTGGTGGGCAGGAAGGTCTTGGCCTGATTGACGTCGACGGTCAGCGTGTAATTGCGGAAGTTCGAATTGTCCTTCGGATCGGTGATCGACACGATACCCACCAGACGGGTATCGGCGGTTCCAATGGCCTCGGTATAGCTGTTGCTCAGCTCCACTTCCGACAGATCGATCCCGATCTTCTCACCCTCCGGTGCGATCCGGTCGACCAGAAGGGCCGTGATCGCATTCTTCAGGTCATCGGCGATATGGGTGAAGCGCAGGGCGGCGGCCTTGTTGGTGACGGCGGGCAGGTCAAGGCTGACCTCCACCACCGACACCATGTCCATCCCGGCAAAGGCCGGTCCAAAAGCAGCGCCTGACAGCAGAAGGCCAGCCAGCGCAGTCGACAAAACCAGACGAGTCATGGGCAATCTCCGGGGAAAGGCCGGCATCCATGGCGGAGTCGGCGGGATGCGCCACCTTACGCCTGCCGGTCCGCGCCCAAACTGACACAGGTCAGCACCCCATCTGGCCCATCTTTCGCCCGCCAAGGATCACACGATTGACCAACCTGCATCAGTGCGGCCCCCCCATCCCCATGTCACGGTGAGGCACGGCAGGTTGAACCAATCTGCCTGTGTTGTAACGAGTAACGGTGAAGTCTCGCTTGCGCAGGGTGTCCCGCTCGTCCTCTGCGCTGGCGGTACTTCATTTTGTCGCCAACCGCGTCCCCTCACTTCAGCAGAGGGCCTTCGTGATCCAGATAACTCCGGTCGAAATCGGCAAAGCCGACCAGACCGTCGAAATTGTCGAAATGGACATGGCCGTTCTGAAAGGTCACCAGACCCGCCTCGCGCAACTCGCGCAGCACGCGGTTGACATGGACGGCACTCAGCCCCAGCGCATCGGCCATCAGATATTGCGACAAGGGGCATTTGAACCCCGATTTGTCCCCCAACCCCACCAGCCGCAGCCGTGCGGCAAGCTCCAGCAGGAAATGCGCGGTCCGCTCGGCGGCATTGCGGCGGCCAATCCCCACCAGATGTTCCACCAGCATCGCTTCATCACGAGAGGCGGCCCACAGCACCGCCGTCGCCAGCCGTGGCGTGCGCGTGAAGGCGTCCAAAAGGCCCGAGGCATGGACCTCTGCCGCCTCGACCTTGGTGATGGGTTCGACATTGTGATCCGACGTGCGCAGCAGAATAGACCGCAGCCCGAGGAAATCGCCGGGAATCTGGAAATCGACGATCTGCCGCGTGCCGCCCGACAAGAGCTTGTAGGAACAGACCCAGCCCTTGGTCAGGATATAGGCGGTCTGGTCCTTCTGACCTTCATGCATCATGTCGCGCCCGGCCGGAAAACTGCGCCGCCGTGCGTGCAGATCGCTCAACACGGCCAGATCACTGGGCGCAAGCGTCACAAAGGCCGACAGCTTGCGGGCAAACGGGTTGTCCAACGCAGCCATCCGCCCTCCTCGCTTTTCAATACCAACCGCACCTTGAAGGTGAAGGACAACGGCTAGAAGGATCACCACTTCCGCAGGCCTACACTAATGCGCATCAATGTCATCAAAACATATTCTGCCAATGTCACAGGGTCATGGGTGCACCGGCTTGCGTCAAGCGGCCTGGCACCGAATTGTGGAAAGTTGAACCAAAATGCCAATCACTTCGGATGTGGCCGGTCTGGCCGCGTTGTCCATTTGCGAATCGCTCCTGCTCGCGCTGAAGGATCGCAAGATCCTTCCGGAAGACGAGATCATGGGAATTCTCGTCGATGCTGCCGCAGCCCATACCAATGCCCCCGCCGGGCCGGGACAAACCGCCACCCACAAGGCCGTTGCCGCCAGGATCCAGAATATCATCGACACCAGCACCTCCGCCCGAAAATCCTGACGAAGGTCCCGCAAAGGTTGGGACAACCGCCGATCTGGCCGACGCTTGACCTAGGTTAAGGCGCGAAAGCCCTCCGGCGTACAGACTGTGTCATGGCTCGGAACAGACCGGGTCAACAGTTCTTTTCCCTGATTGAAGGAAGTCTCACATGGCACGCGATTCCAACGGCACCGACCATTCGGCCGACTATGACGCCCTTCTGGCACAACTGACGGCGATGCGCGAAGAGATGAGCAAACTGGCAACCCAGGTCGCAGCTTCGGCCTCCGAGCGTGGCGCGGCGGTGGCGGACACGATGACGCAGGGCCTGGCAGACGCGCGGACCTATGCCGGTCGCAAGACCCATCAGGCCGATGTCCAGATCGAACATGCGGTCGCAGCCAACCCCTACCTTGCCTTGGGCCTTGCGGCGGGTCTTGGCCTGCTTCTGGGGGCCGTGACCCGGCGCTGAGGGCAAGATGCGCTTTGGCGGAACCTTGACGCGCGCGATTGGCTTGGCCCGACTGTCCTTGAAGGGCGTTCTGGCCGGGCTGATGCGCGATCTGGCGCTGCTGTCCTTGGCCGCGCTGCTGGCACTGGCGGGGCTTGGCTGCCTTCTGGCAGCCGGGTTCGGCCTGCTGGCGCATCTGATCGGTGTTCTGGCGGCTCTGGCTGTGACCGGGGTGGCGTTCCTGCTTCTGGCCGGCCTCGTCCTGCTGCTCAGACAGGCTGAACCGAAGGTCGTCATCGTGACAGAGCCTGCTCCATCCCCGAATCCGGTTCCCGACCCCTTGGCGCAGTTGGTTTTCGACCTTGGTTTCCAACTGGGCCGCGAACTGACCCGGCGCAAGGACTGACACCGGGGCGAATGTCTTACAAGACCTTAGCTCCCGGCCCGAAAGGGCCGGGAGCTTAACCTGCGTTACGGGCAGGTCGCCGTATAGCGCGAGCCATCGGCGCGCTGATAGACGCAAGCCCCCGCGGCGTCTTTGCCCATCAGGCTGGCGGCAGCCAGTCCCACAGCACCACCGATGGCAGCACCCTGCAGCGGGTTGACCGGTGTCACCAGCGCGCCAATCGCAGCGCCGCCCGCCGTGCCGATCATCTGGTTGTTCGTCAGGCCCATATTCGTGCCGTCACATCCGGCCAAAGCCCCCAAAACCGGCAGAATCATCAAGATTTTCCGCATCATCGCTCCTGTTCCGGCAGCAATGATCGCCGCCTTCCGCACACAACGCAGGCCTGCGCCTTTGGTTCCCGGGCCGTCCAAAGCCCCTCGCTGACCTGCATCAGTGCAGGCTTTCACCCAAGCCGCATAGCTGAGGCTGGCCCGCGCCCCTTTGGTCGCCGGGCCGGAGAGCCTGCATGAACCGTACCCTAGCTTACCTCTTGATCCTTGGTCTGGTCCTTCTCGCGGCCGGTCTGGGCTATCTGGTCTATCAGGACCGCCAGCCCGCCACCGGCATCAAGATTGACATCGGCAAATCCGGTGTCTCGATCCAATCGCAATAGGGCAGGGCGCAGCGCCTGAGCCCCCCTTGAAAGGCCTTTCCCATGTCACTCGGCACCATCCTCGTCGTCCTCCTGATCATCTTCCTGCTCGGCGGCTTCTCGGGCCGGTTCGGCGGCTATGGCTATGGCTATGGCAATGGCGGCATCGGCGTGATCGGGGTGATCCTGATCGTGGTCGTCGTTCTCCTTGTGACCGGAAGACTGTAAGCTGCCCCAAACTCCAATGTCCGAGGACCCCATGCCGCAATCCCCCACCGTCAACCGCCGTCTGATCCTGGCAGAGCGTCCCATGGGCGCCCCCACCCCGGCCACCCTGCGGATGGAAAGCCAGCCCCGTCCCACCCCCGGCGCGGGAGAGATGCTGTTGCGCACCGTCTACCTCTCTCTCGACCCCTACATGCGCGGAAGGATGAGCGACGCGCCCTCCTACGCGCCGCCCGTCCAGATCGGGCAGGTCATGGTGGGCGGCACGGTGGCGCAGGTCGTCACCTCCGACGTCGCGGGCTTTGCGGCGGGCGACTGGGTGCTGTCCTACAACGGTTGGCAGGATTACGCCGTCTCCACCGGCGCGGGCGTGCAGAACCTTGGGAATACCCCGCAGAACCCGTCCTGGGCCTTGGGCATCCTCGGCATGCCCGGCTTCACCGCCTGGGCCGCGCTGACCCAGATCGGCAAACCCAAACCCGGCGAGACCCTGTGCGTCGCCGCCGCCACCGGCGCCGTAGGCTCTGTCGTGGGCCAGATCGGCAAACTGATGGGCCTGCGCGTGGTGGGCGTGGCGGGTGGCCCCGACAAATGCGCCTATGCCACCGAAACCTTGGGCTTTGACGCCTGTATCGACCACAAATCCCCCGACTTTCCCGCCCTTCTGAAAGCCGCCGCCCCCGCAGGCATCGACATCTATTTCGAGAACGTCGGCGGTGCGGTCTTCGACGCCGTCCTGCCGCTTCTGAACACCGCCGCCCGCATCCCGGTCTGCGGCCTGATCTCGCAATACAACGCCACCGAAACCGCCGCCGGCACCGACCGCTTGCCCCAGCTTATGGGCCACATCCTGCGCAAGCGCCTGACCTTCCGCGGCTTCATCATCTTCGACGACTTCGGCCCGCTCTACCCTGACTTCGCCGCCGCCATGTCCGACTGGATCGCCGCAGGCCAGATGCACTACCGCGAGGACATCGTCGACGGCCTTGAAAACGCCCTGTCCGCCTTCGTGGGCCTGCTGAACGGCGAGAATTTCGGCAAGCGCGTCATCCGCGTCGGCTGAGGGGGTCCCAACGCGGGGGCTTGACGGAGCCCCCGCAACCCTTCAGACCCAAAGCGCTTTCAACACGCAGGAGGCGTCGTGGAATATGTCGATCAAAGCCTGAAGGGCCTCTTCACCGACCTGCACACTTCGGGCCATTGGCCCGACCAGAAGGTCATCTCCGACGCCATCCTTCTGGCCCCCGCTGACGAAATCCTGTCCGCCTACGATGCCGCCAAAGCCAAGGGCCCGGTCGACCTGCAAGCCTTCTTCGCCCGCTGGTTCCGCCCCGTCAGCAGCCAAGAGGGCAGCTACCGCACCAACCACGCCCATTCCCCGGTGGAGCATTTGCAGGCCGTCTGGTCGCACCTCAAACGCCCCGCCGACGACCCCACTGAACGCTCCACCCGCATCCCCCTGCCGCATCCTTACGTGGTCGTTGGAGGCCGCTTTCAGGAAGCCTACTACTGGGACAGCTATTTCACCCAACTTGGCCTGTTGAAATCCGGCCAAACTGACCTTGTCGCCGATATGCTCGACAACTTCGCTCATGCCATCGCCACCATCGGCCATATCCCCAACGGCTTTCGCAGCTATTTTCTGACCCGCTCGCAGCCGCCCTTCTTTGCCGCCATGGTGCAGGACTATGGCCGCGCGACGGGCAATCTTTCTGCCGCCTATGCGAAATACCTGCCCGCCATGAAGGCCGAATACCGCTATTTCACCACCTCGGCCCATACGGTCGGTGGCCTCGCCCGCTATTGGGACGAGGCCGATGGCCCAAGGATCGAGATGTACGGCACCGATCTTGCTTGGCAGTACCACACCGAACAGCACCCCGATTTCTTCCGCGACCTGCGCGGGGCCTGTGAAAGCGGGTGGGATTTCTCCTCGCGCTGGCTGACCGATCCCGCCGATCTTGGCACCATCCGCACCACCAAACTCTGGGCGGTGGACCTGAACTGCCTTCTGCTCCGCTATGAAGAAATCCTCGCCCAAGCCACCGGCCACACCCGCTTCATCAAGGCCGCCAACGTCCGCCGCGCCGCCATCTCGCAGCGCTTCTTCGACAAGACCCGTGGCTTCTTCTGCGACGTCGAAATCGCCACCGGCCAACCCGTCCCCCTGACAACCGCAGCAGGCCTCTTCCCGCTTTACGCCGGTGCCGCCTCTCCCGCCCAAGCCGACCGCACCGTCGAATGGATGGCAAAGCACCTGCTCGCCCCCGGCGGCCTTCTGACCACCGACATCACCTCGGGCCAACAATGGGACGCCCCGAACGGCTGGGCCCCCCTGCAATGGATCGCCATTCAGGGCCTGCGCCGCTACGGCTTTGATGAATTGGCCGAGGACCTGCGCCAACGCTGGCTTGCCACCTGCGACGCCGTCTTTGCGGCTTCGGGAAAGTTTGTCGAAAAATACAACGTTCTCGATCCGCTGGCCGCGTCGGGCGGGGGGGAATACGCCCTGCAGGATGGTTTTGGCTGGACAAACGGGGTCTATCTCGACCTGATTTAGGGCCAGATCCACAGCTTGTGTCTTCACGCGCGTAGAGACGCAAAGAAGACGCAAGCAAGACGCGTTCAAGACCGCTTATGTTTCATTTTTGGTTGGAATATTCGTTCCAGACTGTTAGCCTCGCCGAAACCCGACCAGGAAGACCATGGACCAGACCCGCGCCCCCGGCACTCTCAACCCTGACGCCCTCACGTCTGACGATCTGGCGCACGCTGCCCCCACGTCGGTCGAAGAGTTTCGTGGCCGGCTGGCCGATGTGCTGGACGATCTGCCGCGCCGGTTGCGCCAATGCGCCGACTATATCGCCGCCAACACGGACCGGATTGCGGTGTCGACGGTCGCCGAACTGGCGGCAGGGGCGGACGTGCCCCCCTCGGCTCTGATGCGCTTCTGCCAGATCCTCGGCTTCTCGGGCTTCTCGGAAATGCAGCGCCTGTTCCGTGAGGCCTATACCCCGGGCTGGCCCGACTACACCACGCGCCTGAAGAACCTGAAAGAGGGCGGCGCGGGCAGTCCTTCCGCGCTTTTGGCCGAATTCATCGAGGCAGGCCGCTTGTCCTTGGAGGCTTTGGCGAAATCCGCCGATGAAGCGGCCCTTGGCCACTGTGTGGGTGTGCTGGCCGCCGCCCAAACCGTGCATATCGTAGGCTTCCGCCGCGCCTTCCCGGTCTCCAGCTATCTTGCCTATGTGTTCGAGAAAATGTCCGTCCCGGCCATGCTGCACGACGGGGTGGGCAAGTTGGACCACCGTTTCGCTTTGCGTCCCGGTGATGCGATGCTTGCCATCACCTTCGCGCCCTATTCCGAGGAAACCATCGCTTTGGCCCAAGACGCCAAGGCCCGCGGTCTGCCCATTGTGGCCCTGACCGACCGGATGACCTCTCCCCTGGTGCGGTTTTCGGACGCGATCCTGACCGTGCCAGAGGTGGATTTCGGCGCCTTCCGCTCGCTGTCGGCCACGATCGCCATGGCCATCGCCCTTGCCGTGGCGGTGGGTTCCGCCCGTGGCGGCTGAGGCCATGAAGAAAGTGCTTTGCCTTCCTGCGTAAATGGAATAAATATTCCAAAACGGCAGCGCGGCCCCGAGTCTTGCCCCGCACGGTTTCAGGAGAATTTCGCGTGAAAACCCTTGACGTCATAACAATCGGCCGCTCCTCCGTCGACCTCTACGGCGCGCAGGTGGGGGGGCGGCTGGAGGATATGGCCTCTTTTCAGAAGTATGTCGGCGGCTCGCCCACCAACATGGCGACAGGCACCGCGCGTCTGGGGCTGAAATCGGCGCTGATCACGCGGGTCGGCAATGAACATATGGGTCGTTTCATCCGTGAGGAACTGGTCAAGGAGGGCGTTGATGTACGCGGGGTCAAGACTGACCCAGAACGCCTGACTGCCTTGGTTTTGCTGGGAATCCGTGATGAAAAGCAGTTCCCGCTGATCTTCTACCGGGAAAACTGCGCAGACATGGCGCTGTGCGAAGATGACATTGACGAGGGTTTCATTGCCGACTCCCGCTCGGTCGTCGCCACCGGCACCCACCTGTCGCACCCGCGTACCGAGGCGGCGGTGCTGAAAGCCCTGACGCTGGCCCGCAAGCATGGTGCGCGGACGGCTTTGGACATTGACTACCGACCAAACCTTTGGGGTCTGGCCGGGCATGGGGACGGCGAAAGTCGCTTCATCGAAAGTGCCAAGGTGACCGCCAAGTTGCAAGCCAGCCTGCATTTCTTTGACCTGATCGTCGGGACCGAGGAAGAGTTCCACATCGCCGGCGGCACCACCGACACCATCGCCGCGCTGCGGGCCGTCCGTGCCGTCTCGAACGCCACCTTGGTCTGCAAACGCGGTCCGATGGGGGCTGCGGCCTTCACCGATGCCGTGCCCGACAGTCTTGACGATGGCCAGACCGGTCCGGGCTTCCCCATTGAGGTCTTCAATGTGCTGGGCGCTGGCGATGGCTTCATGTCGGGCCTGCTGAAAGGCTGGCTTGACGACGAACCTTGGCCCACAGCGCTGAAACATGCCAATGTCTGCGGGGCCTTCGCGGTCAGCCGCCACGGCTGCACCCCGGCTTACCCAAGCTGGGAGGAGATGCAGTTCTTCCTGAAACGCGGCATCGTGACCAAGGCCCTGCGCAAGGACCTCGCGTTGGAGCAGATTCACTGGTCCACCAACCGCCGCAAGCAGTGGTCCGAGGTCAAGGCTTTTGCCTATGACCACCGCATTCAGATGGAGGACCTGCCGGGGGCCACCTCCGACAAGATCGCCGCCTTCAAGGAACTTTGCGTCGATGCCACGGTCGCGGTGGCCCAAGGCCGCGAGGGGTACGGCCTGCTGTGTGACAGCCGCCTTGGCCGCACCGCACTCTACCGGGCGGCGGGGCAGGGGCTCTGGATCGGCCGCCCGGTCGAATGGCCGACCTCTCGCCCCCTGACGCTGGAGCCAGAGATCGGCCCCGATTTCGGCGGCCTGTCGGAATGGCCGCTGGAGCATGTGGTCAAGGTTCTGTGCTTCTGCCACCCCGACGATGCGGAGGATATGCGGGCGGCACAGGAAGACATCGTTACGCGCCTGTTTGCCGCCTGCCGCCGCAACCGCTTGGAAATGCTTCTGGAAATCATCCCGTCCAAAGTCGGCCCCGTGGATGATCTGACCAATGCCAAACTGATCCAGCGCTGGTATGATATCGGCGTCTTCCCCGATTGGTGGAAGCTGGAGCCGATGCAGACGACCGAGGCCTGGGCCGCGACCTGTGCCGCCATTGAGGCGAACGATCCCTATGTGCAGGGCATCGTGATCTTGGGGCTTGGACAGTCTGAGGAAGAACTCGCCGCCTCGTTCCGGCTGGCAGCACCCTTCCCGCTGGTGAAGGGCTTCGCCGTGGGCCGCACGATTCACGCCGATGTGGGCCGCGATTGGATTGCAGGGCGCTTGGATGATGCGACGGCGGTCGCTACGATGGCCGCGAATTTCCGCCGCTTGGTCGGCTATTGGGATGAGGCCCGCAAGGGCACGGGAGAGACAGCATGAGCACGATCCGGCTAACCGCAGCGCAGGCGATGGTGAAATGGCTCTCGGTCCAGATGACCGAAGAGGGCGAGCGGTTCATCGAGGGCGTCTGGGCGATCTTCGGCCACGGCAACGTGGCGGGTCTGGGTGAAGCGTTGCATGGCATCGGTCAGGCGCTGCCCACATGGCGCGGCCAGAACGAGCAGACCATGGCGCATACGGCGATTGCCTATGCCAAGACGATGAAGCGGCGGCGGGCGATGGCTGTGACCTCGTCGATCGGGCCGGGGGCGACCAACATGGTGACGGCGGCCGCGCTGGCGCATGTGAACCGCATCCCGCTGCTGCTGATCCCCGGTGATGTCTTCGCCAACCGCGCGCCGGACCCGGTGCTGCAACAGGTGGAGGATTTTGACGACGGCACGGTCAGTGCCAACGATTGCTTCCGCCCGGTCAGCCGCTATTTCGACCGGATTTCCCGGCCGGAACAGATCCTCACCGCACTCCCCCGTGCCCTGCGGGTGATGACGGACCCGGCCAACTGCGGCCCGGTGACTCTGGCCTTCTGTCAGGACACCCAAGCCGAAGCCTATGATTACCCGGTGGAATTCTTTGAGCCGAAGGTCTGGTACATCGCCCGGCCCGAGCCTGATGCCCGCGAACTTGCCGCCGCCGTGGCCGCGATCAAGGCAGCGAAGAAACCGCTGATCGTGGCGGGCGGCGGGGTGATCTATTCCGGCGCCGAGGACTCGCTTCTGGCCTTTGCCCACCAGCACAATATCCCGCTGGTCGAGACACAGGCCGGCAAAGGAGCGGTGGATTGGGAGGAGCCGTTGCACTTCGGCACACCGGGCGTCACCGGTACCGCCTGTGGCAACAAGCTGGCGGCAGAGGCTGATCTGGTGATTGGCATCGGCACCCGCTTTGCCGATTTCACCACCGGGTCGTGGACGGTGTTTTCCGCCCCCGGTCGCAAGATCCTGTCGATCAACGTGCATGGCTATGATGCATCCAAGCGCGGTGCCATGGCACTGGTGTCAGACGCCAAGGTGGCGCTTGAGAAGATCAGCGCCGCTTTGGGCGGCCAGCGCTTTGCCGATCCCGACTTTGCCGCACGCGATGCGTGGTATGCAGCGGTCGATGGGCTGATCGCCCCTCCTACGGGCAACGAACTGCCCAGCGATGTGCAGGTGATCGGCGCCGTACAGCGCAACACCGGCAAGAGCTCCATCGTGATGAGCGCTGCGGGGACGATGCCGGGTGCCTTGCACACGATCCTGCGCAATGCCAAGGGCGGTTATCACATGGAATACGGCTTCTCGTGCATGGGCTACGAGATTGCCGGTGCCCTGGGGGTCAAGATGGCGCGGCCAGAGGCGGATGTGGTCTGCATGCTGGGCGATGGGTCTTACATGATGGCCAACTCGGAACTCGCGACGGCGGTGATGATGGGGGTGCCCTTCACCGTCGTGCTGACCGATAACCGCGGCTTTGGCTGCATCAACCGGCTGCAGAAGGCGACGGGAGGCGCTCCGTTCAACAACCTGCTGCGCGACAGCTATCATGTGAACACTGCCAATATCGACTTCGCGGCACATGCGGGCTCGATGGGCGCCAATGTCGTCAAGGCAGGTTCGATCGCCGATCTGGAAGCCGCGATGCAGGATGCGAAATCTGCGACCATCCCGACGGTGATCGTGATCGACACGGATCCGATGCCGGGGACCGGCGCGGGCGGCAGCTGGTGGGAGGTGGCCGTGCCCGAGGTTTCGGTCCGCGCCGAAGTGCGCATGGCGCGCGACGGCTATGAGGCGGCGGTCAAGAAGCAGGCACTGGTCAACTGAGGCAGCACCAAAGCCGGGGGGCCAGCACCCCGGACCCCCCGGGATATTTATGAACAAATGAAGGAGGCCGAGATGGCCGATCTCTTGCGGAAACCGAACGGCACGCATGGCAAGGTCCATGACATCACCGCCGAGAGCGCGGGCTGGGGCTATGTCGGCTTTGGCCTGTATCGACTTGAGCCTGGCGAAAGCGCATCTGAGGCCACAGGCGACCGAGAGGTCATCCTTGTGCTCGTCGAAGGCAAGGCCAAGATCTTCGGCGCCGGCCAGGATTTTGGCGAGATGGGAGAGCGGATGAATGTCTTCGAGAAGACACCGCCGCATTGCCTCTACCTGCCCGGCGGCGTGGAGTGGCGGGCCGAGGCCACCACCGCTTGCACGCTCGCCGTTTGCACCGCACCGGCGCAAGGCAGTTACCCGGCGCGGAAATTGGGTCCAGAAGGCATTTCCATGCTGCCGCGCGGCACCGGGGCCAACACTCGCTTCATCAACAACATCGCGATGGAGGGGCGTGATGTGGCCGGGTCCCTGCTGGTCACCGAGGTTTTCACGCCGCAGGGCAACTGGTCGTCCTATCCCAGCCACCGGCATGACGAGGACGATTTCCCTCGCATGACCTATCTGGAGGAAACCTACTATCACCGCCTCAACCCCGCGCAGGGCTTCGCAGTCCAGCGCGTCTATACCGAGGACGGCGCTCTGGACGAAACCATGGCTGTCAAGAACCACGATGTCGTTCTGGTGCCCAAAGGCCACCACCCCTGCGGCACGCCCTATGGGTATGACCTGTACTACCTCAACGTCATGGCCGGCCCGATCCGCAAATGGCGTTTTGCCAACGACCCGGATCATGACTGGATCTACAAACGCGACAACCCCACCGCATGAGACAAGGGCGCGAGGATAAAAGCCGCGCCCTTCCCCTTTCACATGGGCACAAGTATCCACTGGGGTTTCTCAAGGGGAGGCGTGCCTCCCCTTGAGGCAGGGGGTGCGGGGGGCGGCAGCCCCCCGCTTTCGGGGCCGCCGCGCGTCCTTCGGTTCAGATCGCCATCTGCTGGCCCATCTCGACCACCCGGTTCGACGGCAGGCAATAGAAGGCCGTCGCATCCGCCGCTGATTTTGACAGGCCGATGAACAGCCGCTCCTGCCAGAAGGGCAGCCCCTGATTGCGGGCGGAGCGGAAGGTGCGGCGGTTCAGGAAGAACGAGGTCGTCATGATGTCGAACTTCTCGCCGCGTTTGCGTGCCAGTGATAGCGCCTTGGGCACGTTGGGTGTTTCCATGTAGCCGAAGGTCATGATGATCCGGATGAAGCGGTCCGACAGCCGCTCGATCGTGATCTTCTTCTCATCCGAGACGGTGGGCGTGTTGGCTACCATCACTGTCACGATGAAATTCTGGCTGTGCAGCACGCGGTTGTGCTTGATGTTGTGCAGAAGGGCCGAGGGTGCGGTTTCCGGGTCCTGCGTCAGAAACACCGCCGTGCCGGGCACCGAGATGGGCTTTGACTT
>CANBRQ010000123.1 GCA_947371955.1 Paracoccaceae bacterium
GGTAGGATGGGCCATTGGCCCATGCTTCCCGTGGAACTACCCGCCGTAGAGCACCTTGGCCCGGGCTTCGAAGGCGCGCACGACGCGGGTCATCGCCTCGTTGAACACAAGGCCGATCACACCCGACAGGATCGCATTGCGGAATTCGAAGTCGACGTCGAACACCACTTTGCAGGACGGATGCCCGCCCGGTCCCGGCAGATCAGCAAAGCTCCAGACCGATTTCAGGTGCCGGAACGGGCCGTCGATGTATTCCGTCAGGATCCGGCCCTCATCCGGCAGCAGCGTCACGCGGGAGCCGAACCTTTCGCGGAACAGCTTGAACGAGATCACCAGATCGGCCTCCATCACCTCGCCCCCCGCGACGGGCGTGTGGGAACGGATGCGGGCGGCGGCGGTCCAGGGTAGGAATTCGGGGTAGCGCGCCACATCGGCCACCAGATCGAACATCTGGGCCGCCGAATGGGGCAGGATTTTCTCTTCGTGGTGCCGTGTCATCCCGATCTTCCGTCGTCTCACCGTTGCCATCGCCGTGCTTTGGGCCTTGCAAGCCGCCTGCCCCTGCTTTTGAAGTAGCGTGAGAGTGTTACGTGGAAAAGCGGAATCCGGATCTGCCCCCGCCACGTCCCCAAGTGCTGCAGCCCGAACGGAGGCCCCATGCCCGAACGTCCCTATGTCATCGACCAGATGATCAGCGCCAAGGCCATCGCCGCCCGGGTCGAGGAACTGGCGACCGAGATCACCGAGCATTTCAAGGGCACCGACAAGCTGGTCGTGGTGGGCCTCTTGCGCGGGTCTTTCGTCTTCATCGCCGATCTGGTGCGCGAGATCGGCCTGCCGGTCGAGGTCGACTTCCTCGAAGCCTCCTCCTACGGCGACAGCACCCATTCCAGCCGAGAGGTGCGCATCCTGAAAGACATCCGGGGCGAGATTGCCGGCAAGGATGTGCTGGTCGTCGAAGACATCGTCGACACGGGCTACACCCTGACCCATGTCCGCAAGTTGCTGGAGGCGCGCGAGCCGCGCAAGCTGGCGGTCTGTGCCCTGCTGGACAAGCCCAGCCGGCGCGAGGTGGACATCAAGGCGACCTGGACCGGCTTCGAGATCCCCGACGAGTTCGTCGTGGGCTACGGGATCGATTTTGCGCAGCGCAACCGCAACCTGCCCTATATCGGCAAGGTCAGGTTCTCGGAATAAATGGACCTGAACTGGCTTCTCCGGATGACTCAGTGGCTGCGGCATCCGCCCTCGGGTCTGCAGTTGCGGATCATGCTGGGGGCCGTGGCGCTGGCGCTTCTTCTGGTGGGCGTGGAGCATTTCTGGGGCTGGCCCGACTGGTTGCGCGTCAACGGCAGCCGGATGCGGCTGCCCAAGCCCTAGGCGGGCTGATCTGGCTCTATAACTCGGGTTAGGGTGTCGGCAATCCTTCGCAGGTTCGGGATATCTTTGGTGCCGATGTCCTTGTGAGGCTTGGGCTTTCATGCAATCAGACCCTGAATTGCTGCAGGAGCATCCTATGGGCCGTATTCTTCGCGTTCTCGTCGCCTTGGCGATCATCGCCGGTGCGGCGGGCTGGTATCTGACGGCACCGGTGACGCGGCCCACGGCCGATCTGGCTGCGTTGACCGGCGACAAGACCCATGGCGAGACGATCTTCTGGGCCTCGGGCTGTGCCTCTTGCCACATGGCGGCGGGGGCCAAGGGTGCGGATCAATTGGTTCTTGCAGGCGGCCAAGCCTTCCCAACCGCCTTTGGCACTTTCTATGCGCCGAACATCTCGCCCGATCCCGCTCAGGGCATCGGCGGCTGGTCGATTGACACTTTCTCGCATGCGATCCGGGATGGTGTGACACCCGAGGGCGAGCATGAATATCCCGCGATGCCCTATGTCGCCTATTCCAAGATGGACTCTCAGGATCTGGTCGACCTGAAAGCCTTCCTCGACAGCCTGCCCGCCTCGGCCACGGTGAACAAGGACCATGATGTCCACTTTCCGTTCAACATCCGCCGCTCTCTCGGTGGTTGGAAGCTGTTGTTCGGCGGCTCCGGCTATGTGCTGACCGGCGAGATGACCGATCAGGTCAAGCGTGGCCGTTACATCGCCGAGGCTTTGGCCCATTGCGGCGAATGCCACACGCCGCGCAATGCGCTGGGCGGACTGAACCGTGCGGCCTGGCTGTCCGGGTCGGTCATCGATGATGGCAAGGCCAAGGTGCCCAACATCACCTCGGGCAAGCTGGACTGGTCGGACAAGGATATCTTCACTTACCTGACCACCGGCGCCACGCCCGATTTCGACTTTGCCGGCGGAGCCATGGCCCATGTGGTCGACAACATGGGCCATCTGCCCGAAAGCGATGTGCAGGCCGTTGTGGCTTACCTGAAGGCTGTCCCTGCCGTTAAATGACGCCTGCGTGGAAATTGGACCGGTGATCTGCCAGAGTTGGGCGGACACCGGTTTTTCTTTGCGCGAGCAGCCCCATGATCCTGATTGGCCAATGTGACAGCCCCTTCGTCCGCCGCGTGGCGATTGCCCTGCGGCTGTACGGCTTACCGTTCGAGCATCGCACATGGTCGGTCTTTGGTCAGGCCGAGGACATTCGCGCGCTGAACCCGTTGATGCGGGTGCCGACCTTCATCCTCGACGATGGCTTCGTGCTGACCGATAGCCATATGATTCTGGATTATCTTGATAGTCTGGTCGAAGCGCCGATGTTCCCCCGTGTGGAACCGGCCCGCCACCGCGCGCTGAACGTTGCGACCCTTGCCACCGGACTTGCGGAGAAGGCGGTGAGCCTGTTTTACGAACGGGTCATGCACAGGGAAACCTCGGCCACATGGGAGGCGCGGTGCGCCGGTCAGATCGGGTCAGTTCTGGTGGCGCTGGAGGCGGACCGTACCGCCCGCGCCGGCCCATGGTGGTTTGGTGACAGGATGGGTCATGCCGATATCGCCGTGGCCTGCGCCTTGCGATTCGTGGCGGATGCGCATGGCGCAGTGGTGGATCTGACGCCCCATGCGGCGTTGCACCAGCATGCCAAAGCCTGCGAATCGCTTCCGGCCTTCGTAGCGACCCTGACGCCCTTCGTGCCGCCGGCCTGATCGGCCATAGCCCGCGCAAGGGACGCGTGCCTTCGGCATCAAGGCGCCTGCAACTGGGTAAACTCGGGTTGTAGATCAAGGATTTACTGCCCGTTGCTCATGGAATGTTCACATTTTCGCGCTTCATGTGCGGGTGCAGCATTGTCAGCGGACCCAAAGCGGAGCCGTGCGCGAACCACCGAGCGACACATGGAGAACCACATGAGCAAACTGAAACTTTTCGGGCTGACCAGCGCCCTCGTTCTGACCGGCGTGATGGTCTGGGCGGAAACCGCAGATCCCTTCGCGGACATCGTCGAAACCCGTCACGGGTTGATGATGCAGATGGCGGCGGATGTGGGCAAGATGGGCGCCATGGTCAAGGGCGACGCGCCCTATGACGCCGCTGTGGCCGAAAAGGCTGCGGCCAATGTGGCGGCCATCGCCTCGGTCATCAGCCTTGATCAGTTTCCTGCCGGTTCGGAAGCGGGCAAGTCGGCCGACAGTTCCGCCAAGGCGGACCTTTGGGCCACGCCGGATGATTTTCTGGCCAAGCTGGGCGACCTGAACACGGCCGCCGAGGCGCTGAAGACCGCCGCCGCCACCAATCCCGACAGCCTCAAGACCGGCATCACAGCGCTGGGCAAAGCCTGCGGCGCCTGCCATTCGGCCTACCGCGCCTCGCAAGGCTGACACGCAAGCCATGGCAAAGCGCTGCCTTGAGCAACCATGAGAGGGCAGTTTGCCCTCTCAACCAATGCCATCATTACCCCTTACGACCATGAATCTGAACCATCGACAGTCACTTCCGAAGGCAGCGTATTCTAAGGATACCGCGCAGGTCCGAAAGAGGTAATTCGGGCGCAAGCGACTCAAGATACTGGTTTTCCTTGCAGCGTCCGATGGACGAACCTTGGAAGGAATGACCATGAAGTGCCTTTGACCGGCAATGATCTCTTTGTGCCTGAGCCCTGTGGCGGCATTGGCGCAGGAACCGGTATCACCCTTGACCTACTCTGGCGTCGTCAAGATTGAGACTCTTTCGGTCACGAACCATCCGAAGACCTTCGCTTTCGCGCAGTTTGATCTGGGGTATCGGTTCCCTGTTTCGACTGGGTTCACACTTGGTGCCGATGTGGGCGTTGATGCGGTCAAACAAAGCGGCAGTCGCGCTGATGCCGTGTTTGCTGCGGCGGTGCTGGACAGCCCCTATGGCAAGCTGTCGGTCGGCATGCCGCGACTGGTGATCCCGCAAGTGTTTGACACGCCCGCGATCGGCGGGTCAGAGGTGGCGCAGTTGGTTGCGGGCATCTTCACGGGCGAGATCCTGACCGATGCGAACCTGTTCAAGAACACGCCAACTCTGCGCGGTGTTCGATATGATGGCACCTTCGGTCAGGTGACCATTGCGGCCGCCCTGCATGAATACGACAACTCCAAGAACCCGCTGCGCCAGATTGCCGTCACCTATGATGGTGGCGATTGGAGCGCGACCCTTGGCGGTCAGGGAATCAACTTGGGCCAGTTCACGGAACATCAGATCAAACTGGCCCTGCGCGCCAAACATGACAAGTTCAGCGGCGGCCTGGTGGCGACACGCCAATTCATGGGCCCCGGTCGTGAAAACACGCTTGAGGTGTTCGGCGGCTACGATGTGGCGGACGGCGTCCGGGTTGAGGCGCAAGTGTTCGACGTGGTGGTTAACAACGATGCAACCCTTGGTTTCGGCATCGACGCAACCTACACAATGCCGTCGGGCGTGTTCGTTCAGGCTGGCCTCGCGGAAACAGATGCGAAGAGCGTCAAGCTGCTCAACAGCACCCTGATCAACGTTGGATTGGGCTACAAGTTCTGACCCTCGGCACATCGCATGGAACAGTTCGCCCGGAAACGGGCGGACTTCTTGCTTGGCAATAAGCCATCAGCTTCGATCAGTTTCCCGACCTTTCGCGACAGGGCAAGTCTGCCCAAACCTCCGCCACGCCCCATCTTTGGGCCCCGCCGGCTGATCTTCTGGCAAAGCTGCGTGATCAGAACACCGCCGCTGAACCAATCCCCACAGCCTCAAGACCGGCGTCACCGCGCTTGGCAAAGCCTGCGGCGCCTGCCATTCGGCCTATCGCGCCGCGCAAGGCCGAATGGCAGGCCAAGGCACACACCAGATTCTGACGATCATGGGAGGGCAATTTGCCCTCCCATTTCGTTGCAATCCTACCCTTCGCGTCTGCACTGCGACGATAGAGAGACATGCCATCCAGGCAGCAACCCAAAGACACGGATTGAGTCCGAAGGCGTGCGACTCAACCAGAAGCTGCCGGGCTAAGGGTTTCCTTGCAACGTTGGATTGACGAGCATTGAAAAGGAATACTCATGAAGTGTCTTATCCCGGCGGCGATCGCCCTCTGCCTTACGCCTTTGATGGCGACGGCGCAGGACGCGGAGTCGCCCATAACCTTTAGTGGCATCACCAAGGTTGAAAGTCTTTCGGCCAAGCACCACCCCAGCACCTTCATCTACTCGCAATTTGATCTGGCCTATCGCCTTCCTCTGGCGGACGGCTTCAAGCTTGGCGCCGACGTGGGCATGGATGTGGTAAGACGCGGCAGTGACAATGGCAGAGCCGTGTTTGCTGCGGCGGTGCTGGACAGCCCCTATGGCAAGCTGTCGGTTGGCATGCCGCGTCTGGTGATGCCGCAGGTGTTCGACACGCCCGCGATCGGCGGGTCAGAGGTTGCGCAACTGGTTGCAGACATCTTCACGGGCGACGTCTTGACCGATGCCAACATGTTCAAGAACGCGCCGGTGCTGCGCGGTGTGCGCTATGATGGCACCTTCGGTCCTGTGACGGTCAACGTGGCCTTGCATGAATACGGGAAGATCAACAACCCGCTGCGCCAGATTGCCGTCACGTATGATGGTGGTGATTGGAGCGTGTCTTTGGGCAGTCAGGGCATCGACGCCGGCCAGTTCAAGGAACATTCCACCAAACTGGCCCTGCGCGGCAAACATGGCAAGTTCAGCGGCGGTATCGTGGCGACGCGCCAGTTCGTCGGCTCGGGTCGCGATAACACGGTCGAGGTTTTTGGCGGCTATGATGTGACGGACCGGCTTTGGGTCGAGGCGCAAGTGTTTGACGTGGTGGTCAATTCCGATGCGACCCTTGGCGTGGGGCTGGATGCTTCCTACACCTTGCCGTCAGGTTTCTTCGTTCAGGCAGGCGTTGCGCATACGAACGCGAAGGCTGGGAACCCGCTGCGAGGCACGCTGATCAACGTAGGCTTCGGTATCAAGTTCTGATCATCGGCAAATCGAATGAAGAAGTCCGCCCGGAACGGGGCGGACTTCTTCATGGGCTCTCGTAGCATTTGTGGCGGGTCAGACCCGGCCCAGCTTCGCCAGACGGTTCTCGCGCAGGCGGGCGAAGTCGTCACCGGCGTGGTAGCTTGACCGTGTGAGTGGCGTGGCCGAGACCATGCTGAAGCCCTTGCCCCAAGCGGCAGTCTCATAGGATTTGAACTCGTCCGGGGTGACGAAACGGTCAACGCGGTGGTGTTTGGGCGTGGGTTGCAGGTATTGGCCCACGGTCAGGAAATCAACATCGGCGGCGCGCATGTCATCCATGACCTGCAGGACGGCTTGGCGGTCCTCCCCTAGCCCCACCATGATGCCGGATTTGGTGAAGAGCGTTGGGTCGAGTTCCTTGACACGTTGCAACAGGCGCAGGCTGGCGAAGTAGCGCGCGCCGGGGCGCACCTCGGGGTAAAGGCCGGGGACGGTTTCAAGGTTGTGGTTGAAGACATCCGGGCGGGCGGCGACCACGGTTTCCAGGGCTGAAGCATCGCATTTCAGGAAATCGGGGGTCAGCACCTCGATCGTGGTGCCCGGCGCGCGGTGGCGGATGGCGCGGATCGTCATGGCAAAATGCTCGGCCCCGCCATCGTCAAGGTCATCACGGTCGACCGAGGTGACGACGACATGCTTCAGGCCCAGTTCGGCTACGGCATGGGCGACACGGCCCGGCTCGAACGTGTCCAGCGCTTTGGGCTTTCCGGTGGCGATGTTGCAGAAGGAACAGCCGCGCGTGCAGATCTCGCCCATGATCATCATGGTGGCGTGGCCTTGGCTCCAGCACTCGCCCACGTTGGGGCAGCCGGCCTCTTCGCAGACGGTGACCAGCTTTTTCTCACGCAGGATATCGCGGGTCTGCTTGTAGCCTTCCGAGGTGGGGGCCTTCACGCGGATCCACGAGGGCTTTTTCGGCTGCGGATTGTCGGCGCGGTGCGCCTTTTCGGGGTGACGCTCTTCAGGCAGTTTCAGGTCGCGGTCGGTCATCGGGGCCTCTTGCCACAAGGATGCGGGCGTTCGTCGGACATAGCCTGTGTCGGTCGGCTTGGAAAGTTCTGCGGCAGACATGGCTGACATGCAAGGGTGCGGGTTCAAGGTCAAACTCGGCCGGGTTTTCCCCTTAACTCTGTTACAAGCCCTCGCTACCCTTTTTCGCGCCCGGCAGGAGAGCTGCGGGCAGTCAGCTTGAAACGGGCAATGACCCGGGGGAAGGGATATGATGGGAAAGAAATTGATTGCGGAAGCTTTGGGCACCTTGATTCTGGTGCTGTTTGGCTGTGGTGCGGCCGTGCTGATGGGCGCGCAGATCGGGATGCTGGGGATTGCGCTGGCCTTCGGTCTGGCGATTGTGGCGGCGGCCTATGGCTTGGGGGCGATTTCCGGGGCGCATCTGAACCCGGCCGTCAGCCTTGGCATGGTGACGGCGGGGCGGATGAGTGTGACGGACTTCGCAGGCTATGCCGTGGCGCAGATCGTGGGGGCCATTGTCGGGGCCTTCATCCTGATGCTGATTGCGACGGGCAAGGCCGACTACACGGTGGCCGCCAATGGTCTGGGCCAGAACGGTTTCGGAGCGGGCTATCTGGGCGGCTATTCGGCCTTTGCGGCTTTGGTGTTCGAAACGGTGATGACCTTCCTGTTCGTCACCGTCATTCTTGGGGCAACCGAGAAGGGCGCGCCGGGCGCCATGGCCGGGCTTGCCATCGGCCTGACGCTGGCCGCGATCCATCTGGTGGGCATCAATGTCACCGGTGTGTCGGTCAACCCGGCCCGCTCGATCGGGCCGGCGCTGTTTGTCGGCGGCAAAGCGGTGGAGCAGCTTTGGCTCTTCATCCTCGCCCCGCTGGTGGGCGGCGCTTTGGCCGGGATCGTCTACCGTGCCGACCTGACCCGCGCCTGATGTGGAAAGGCCGGGTTTGCAAGCCCGGCCTTCTTCCGCAGCTCTCGTCATCGGTAGGTCTGACATATCCTTTGACGAAAGCGCCAAAAAGCTGTTCTCGTAAAGGCTGATTGAACGTCCATCGCGGTTTTGCGCCGCAAGCGGGGGACCATGGCCGAGGATTGGGCAAAGCTGATTGCAGAGGCAAAGAAGCTCGAGAGCAGGTTCAAGGACCTGACCCTTGAGGATGCCAAGGCGCTGTGGAAGGTGCTGCAGGACCGCGACAAGTCGATGGAGGCGCATGAGAAGGCCCTGCAGAAGGCAGCGATTGCGGCCTATGAGGCGGGCGTCGGCTCGAAAAAGGTGGCGGAGTTCATGAAGGACAAGGGCTTTGCCGCGGCCTTCAAGCTTTTGGAAGCAGATGGCAAGCTTCTGAAGCCCGAGTTGAAGCAACTCGACACCTATTGCGACAAGTGCAGCGATGCCACCAAGGTGGTCAAGGACCTGATCGCCGATACGGACAAGGCGCTGACCGCCTCGAAGGGCAAGGACAAAAGCGCGGAACGGACGGCGGCCAAGAAGGTGCGCGACGCGCTGCATGAGCGGCTGGACGACATGAACGCGGCCAGCAACATGAGCGTGCTGCCGGAAAAGTACCTGACCGAGTTCGACAAGAACTTCGACAAGATCATCGAACATCTGATTGCCGAGGCCTTCAAGAAGGGCAAGGACCCGGAGGCTGCAGCAGAGATCCCGCAGCCTTTGGCGGAGAAGAAGCTGGCTCCCGCCCTGAAGGAGGCGCAGGGCCTGCACAAGGCGGTGTTGACCTGCGTCGAGAAGATGAAGGCGCTGACCCCGCCCGATCCGAAGCTGGAATTGCTGGGCGCCAAGGCCTGGGATGCCCATGATGCCTTGCGCGATCTGACCACGGAATACGAAGGGCTGGTCCGGAAGTTCAAGAAGGAATTGGCTGCGGCGGACCCGAAGGGTGACGTTGAAGACAAGGTCAAGGCCATCGCCAAGCTGTTCGACGAGGCGCATGCGGCCCTGACGAAGGCGGATGCCAAGATCGGCAAGGCCGTCTGACCCCAAGGCACAACATGGGCCGACGGCCCATCCTACCCATGCCCACGCCGGGTTTCAGGTAGGATGGGCCATTGGCCCATGCGTGCCGCAGCTTAACCGATCAGCGGACCCGAGCGGCCATAGGTCTCGTCATAGTGCCGCAGCAGCCGTTGCAGGGCGATGCGCAGCACGATCTTGCCGGACCGCGCCGCCCAGCCCATCCGCCGCTCTGCCGCCTCGATGCCCTCCAGAAAGCAGCAGACCCGCAGCGCCACATCCCCAAGCCCCGGCCCCAGATCGCGCAGCGCGGCCGAGACGCGCTCGCGCGCCGCCCTTGGCCCCTCGGCTTGGCCGCTGTCGGCGCGAAAGCTGCCGCGGTCGCCCATGGTCAGGAACCGCTCCCAGTTTTGCGCCACCCTTGCCCCCATCTGCGCCAGTTCGAAATCCTCGCGCAGCCGCTCGGCCGCATCGATCAGATCTGGCGTAAGGAACACGCGACCGTCCTTGTCACGCCGCCGCCCCAGCACCGCGACCGGGCTTTCGGCAAGGTTGTAGCGCATCCGGCGCAGGCCCTCTTCGGTGGCGATCTCCTTCTCGGCCCAGTCGCGATGCTGGCTCGCGAAGGGTTGTCCGGCAAACGACTGCGGCGCCTCGGCCAGACCCATGCGGCAACCCTCCTCCTCCTCAACCAGACGCTTCAGCGCCAACCGTCCGGTGGCAGAGAGTTCATAGCTCGTCACCCGTCCGGCCTTGCGCACCGAAATCCAGTCCTTCAGCGCGAAGGCCTGCGCATAGGCGCGCTCGACCACCCCGGTCCGCGCCGTGCGACCATCGGGGAATTCGCGCATCACCACGGCTTTTTCCAGATCCGGCGCTATCGCCAGAACCGAACCCGGTTCGGCCAGACGGCGCAGGATGCGGCGACCCTCGCGCCGGATGGCGGCCTCGTCGAGCGGTTCGGGTGCTGCGGCCTTCGGTTGGGCGGCGGGGTGGCGAAGCGGTGCGGACATGGGTGCATCCTTTGTGTCAGGGTCATGCGATGAAGTCCCCTGCCGCCGCACCAGGGCATCCAGCGCTTCGTCCAGCAAAGGATCGTCGCGGCGGCCTTCATAGCGGCGGACCTGGCGCAGGATGGTCGAGGCATGTCGTCCGTCACGCCGGGCAATGGCACGCAGCGACAGGCCGGTTTCGGTGTGGTCAAGATAAAGCCGCACCGCGTCCGGTATCCAGGCAGGCAGGGTCAGTTGGGCGCTCAGATTGGATTGCATGATGTTGTCCGTCGGCGGGCCACAAACCCGCATGTTCGAATAGTCCACTTCTGCAACCCTGAGTGGCATTGATTACTCAATCCTTAATTTCTGAGGCGTTCCCTATAATTGTTTCGAATTCTTAAACAACTTGGTAACCATCGCACGGTGGAAACAGTCATTCTGCAACGCCCGGTTGAATCGGTGCATGTTGCGATTGTCGAAACAATACACCGGAGTTGCTGCCATGACCGATTTCCGCGCCCTTCTCGCCGACCTGCGCCGCCCGCAGATGATGATCCGCGCCGCCCGCTTTGGTCTGTCGGAATACCGCCGGGAGCGGGACCTGAAGCGCCTCTTGAATGGCCAGCAGCCCTCGCCCGACCGTTCGGTGCCCCGCCTTTTGTCGGAGGAAGAGCGGTTGGAGGAAACCCGCCTGTCGGGCGACGCCGCCTATTCCATCGCCCGCCATATCGAGGTGCTGATTGCCCTGATGGCCGAAGTGCGCCTTTTGCCGCGCGCGGGGGTCAAACTCTGAAACGCTAGGGCGCCTTGAAACACCGTCCGGGCTGAGGCTCTGCGGCCCGGACGGCACGCCCTTTTAGGGGGGAGACCGTGTCCACAGCCCGTTAACTATTGGTTGCCAGCCAGCGGACCGAACTGTATCGTAAATCCGAATTCATTGGCCTTCCCGCCGGCGTCCCAGACCAAATCCTTTGCGGTTTGCGCAAGATCGCGGTGGTGTTTTCCCAGCGTCGGCACTTCACGTTTCAGCAAGGAATGATGGCATGGCAACGGTCGGATTTGGCACGAACCTTGGAACAGACGCCGATGAAACCTTGGGCGGCCGGGTGCTGTTTGACGAGGTGCTCAACCACTACACGCTTGAAAACGTGATACTCGGGCGCGGCGGCAATGACAGCATCCAGTCGATGATCCTGCCAGTCAGCGTGAATGGCAAGCTTTACCACTTTTCCTCACGGCTCGACGGTGGCGACGGGAATGACACGATCAACGGCAATGCCTACCGGGATGTCATGACCGGCGGGCGTGGCAATGATTTCATTTCGGGCGATGGCAAGGACGAGATGTATGGCGGATCGGGCATTGATATGCTGTTCCTCAACACCGAAAGTTCGCTGGCCAGTCTGGAACTGAGCTATGCCAACCAGTTGGGACATGCCACGCAACTGTCAAACGGGTCGTGGATCGGCGGGTTCGAGAAATTCGCCATTACCGCCGGCGCGGGCAATGACATTGCCGATCTGTCGGGCGCCAACCGGGCGGATGGATCGAGTTTTCAGGGCGGTGTCGGCCGCGACATCCTGATCGTCGACAGCGTCACGCGGGGCACGCTGACCTTCAACGGGCAGAACGGCGTCGATGTGCTCCAGGCCGACCTGTCGTCATCCGGCCAGACCATACTGGAATCGACCGGTATTGGCGGGCAGTTGGTCAGCACCGGACTGACCATATTCGGCAGCACAGTGGAACGGTTCGTTATCACCACCGGGGCAGAGAATGATTCGCTGACGGGAGGCGGATTTGTCGACCATTTCGTCAGCGGTGACGGAGATGACAGCCTGACCGGCGGCGGAAGTGCCGATTATCTGAACGGTCAGGCCGGCAACGACACGCTGAACGGCGGCAGCGGATCTGATTCGCTGCTGGGCGGAGCGGGGCGCGACAGTCTGACCGGCGGCGGCGGCAATGACACCCTGATCGGCGGGACCGGGGCGGACATCTTGACAGGCAGCACCGGCGCCGATGTCTTTGTCTACCTTACCACCGCCGACTCGGGCTTTGGCGCAGAGGCGGACCGGATCAGGGGGTTTGCCACCGGCGTCGATACGATCTCGCTCAAGCAGATCACCGACAATCCGGGCAGCACACCCTTGGACGCCTTCACCTTTGTCGACAGTTTCAGCGGCACCGGCGCGCAGGTCCGGGCGTTTCAGAACACAGCCAACCACACCACCGTGATCGAAGCCCGTCTGGCAGGCGATGAGATCACCGATTTCTCGATCGTCCTCGTCGGCCTGCGCATGCTGACGGCGGAAGATTTCACCCTCTAACGGTCCGACTGACGGCCCCGACCGGGGCCGTCCTGCCATCATCCTACATGAAGGCGTCGGGCATCGAGGCTTTCTTGGTGGCGACATAGGCCTCCAGTTCCTCTTGCTTGCCGTCGTCCAGAACCGGCTGCACGTAATCGCCCAGCATCTTCTTGACCCGTTCGGAGGCCAGCGTCTGC
>CANBRQ010000124.1 GCA_947371955.1 Paracoccaceae bacterium
CATCCGCATCGCCTCGTTGGGCTCATGCGTGACAAGAAGAACCGCCGCCCCTTCTTCTTTCAACAGATCCAGCGTCGCATCCCGGATGCCATCGCGCAGCCGGTTGTCGAGGCCGGAAAACGGCTCGTCCATCAGCATCACCTTCGGGCGCGGCGCCAAAGCCCGCGCCAGGGCCACGCGCTGCTGTTCACCGCCCGACAATTCATGCGGATGCTTGGGGCCAAAGCCGGTCAGGTTCACCTTTTCCAGCAGTTCCTCGACCCGGCGCAGCCGGTCCGGCGCATCCCGGCGCAAGCCAAAGGCGATGTTGCCCGCCACCGTCAGATGTGGAAACAGGGCGAAATCCTGAAACATCAGCCCCACGCCCCGCGCCTCGGGCGGCACGGTGCGGCCTTGGCCAAAAACCTCGACTCCATCGATCAGGATGCGACCCTGATCGGGATTTTCCACCCCGGCAATCATCCGCAATGTCGTCGATTTGCCGCAGCCCGAGGGCCCCAAAAGGCAGGTCACCTGCCCCGCCTCAACCACCAGCGACAACTCATCCACCACCCGCCGCCCGCCATAGGCCCTCGACAAGGAGTGCACGACAAGGCGCGGCGGCGTGGGGCGCAAGGAGGGCGGCAAGGTCAAACCCAATTCCCTAGAGTTTTCATCGGAAAACCCCTATCAGCCCGCGCCGCACCCCGCAAGACATCGCCGTGCCCAAGAATTTTTGGCAAAAATTCTTTGAGTCTCCCTCACCGCGCCAGCACCAGTTCCGCCTTCAGCCCGCCCAAAGCCTCGCTGGTCCCCAGCCGCAGCGTGCCGCCGTGGGTGCGGGCGATGTCGGCGGCAATCGACAGGCCAAGTCCCACGCCGCCACCAAGGTTCGGGTCACGCGCAGAATCAAGCCGGGTGAAGGGCAACAGCGCCTCTTCGCGGCGCGCCTCGGGGATGCCCGGCCCGTCATCCTCGACCACCAGCCGCAGGCTGCGCTCGGTCATGTGGCAGCTGACAACGCCCCGCTTGCCATAGCGCACGGCGTTGCCGATCAGATTGTCCAGCGCCCGCGTCACCGCCTGTGGGCGCAGGCGCACCTGCCCCGCGCCCGCCCCCGGCCCCAAGGTCACCGCCAGCCCACCGCGCCGCGCCTTGTCAACCACCTGGGCCACCAATGCCGCAGGGTCGACCAGTGCCGTCTCCTCCATCGCATCACCCCTGGCGAAGGCCAGGAATTCATTCACCAGCCGCTCCATATCCTCGACATCGCCCAGCAGGGCCGCCGTCTCCTCATCCTCGGGCAGCATCGACAGCCCCAGCTTTAACCGCGTGAGGGGGGAGCGCAGGTCGTGGCTGACCCCCGACAACATCAGCGTGCGCTGTTCGATCTGCCGTTCGATCCGGGCCCGCATGTCCAGAAAGGCCATGCCCGCTGCCCTGACCTCTATCGCCCCCCTTGTCTTGTAGGGCAGGTTCTGCCCGCGCCCGAAGGCCTCGGCCGCCGCAGCCATCCGTGTGATCGGCACCAACTGGTTGCGCAAAAAGGCAAAAGCCACCGCCGTCATCAGAACCGAGGCCAGAAGCATCACCACCAGCAGCTGATGCGGATTGCTGGCCGAGACCTGAAGGCGCGGCACCTGCACCAGCATCGGGCCGAAACGCGTGGTCAACCACAGATCGACCGCCCTCGGGTTGGCCTGCAGATCGACCGCGTTCAGCGTGGGCAGCACCTCGTGCATGGTCGAACCGACCTCGCGCCCCGACAGATCCCAGGAATCGCGGCGATCGCCCTCAGGCGGCGGGCCGGCCGCGGGCAGATCCACCGCCATGCCCAGACCCGACCCGATGTTGCCCGCCCGCGCCTGCGCCGTGGCCAGATCCCCCGCCGCCTGCACCTCTTCCAGCAGATATTGCACCTCGATCGACACACCCCGCGACATCTGCCGGGTCACCCCGTCGAAATGCCGCTGGATGAAGATGACCGAGACGACCAGCTGGATCGCCACCACCGGCGCCACCAGAATAAGCGCCGCCCGCCCGTACAGGCTGCGCGGCAGATAGGATTTGAGGCGGAACGTCATGGAGCGACCCTAGCCGCCATGGCCCGCCGTTGCAAAGCCCCGGCCATGGCGCAGGCGGAAATCCGGGGTCAAGGCACCCGGACGGCACGCCCACCCCCAAAAAGAACAGGCTTGAGGCAGCCCTGCCAACAGGCAATCATGCCCTGACCTGACAGGACTTCGCCGCCATGCCCCCGATCCAGACCCTTCGCGCGCCCAATACTGGCCCCTTCACAGGGACCGGCACCAACACCTATCTCCTCGGCCAAAGCCGCCTTGTCATCGTCGACCCCGGCCCTGACCTGCCCCAGCATCTGCAAGCCATCCTGACAGCCGTGGCCGGACGACCGCTGGAGGCGATCATTGTCACCCATGCCCACCTTGACCATTCCGCCCTCGTCCCCCGCCTCGCGCGCCTGACCAAAGCTCCGGTGCTGGCTTACGGCGCGGCCACATCCGGTTTCAGCCCCTTGATGCAGACCCTTGCAACAGAGGGCCTGACCGGCGGCGAAGGCAGCGACCTGACCTTTGCCCCGGACCAGACCCTGACCGATGGCCAGACCCTCACCTTCACCGACCTGTCCCTGAGGGTGATCCACACCCCCGGCCACATGGCCAGCCACATCAGCCTGGCACTGGAGGATACGCTCTTGTCCGGCGACCATGTCATGGGCTGGTCGACCTCGATCGTCTCACCGCCCGAGGGCGATATGGGGGCCTACATGGCCTCGCTCGCCAAGCTGCAGGGCCGGACATGGCAACGCTTCCTGCCCGGCCATGGTGACCCGGTCGAGGCCCCCATGACCCGCCTGTCCGACCTGATCACCCACCGCCAAACCCGCGAGGCGCAGATCCGCACCGCCCTCGCCACCCTTGGCCCAGCAACCGCCGAAACCCTCGCCCGCCATATTTATACCACGACACCGCCTGCGCTTCTGTCCGCTGCCACCCGCAATGTTCTGGCCCATCTGATCGACTTGCAAGCCCGGGCCAGGGTCCAGCCTGAACCCGGCCCCCTCGCCCGCACCCGCTTCCACCCTCTTTGAACCCGGCCCCTCCGCCCAGAAACCGCGCCGCCCCAAATCCTTGCCAAAGCCCGCATTTTTCCATCCATCCCCCCTTGCCGCCCCCAAACACCCACGGTATAGACCCCTCATGTTCGGGCGTAGCTCAGCGGTAGAGCAGCTGACTGTTAATCAGCTGGCCGTAGGTTCGATCCCTACCGCCCGAGCCAAATCCTTCAAGGATTTGAAAAGGATGGGGTGCCACGCAAGTGGCACCCCTTCTTGGTTTTAGGGCCATCGCCCGGGTGGTTCCACTCACCAAATCCGGACGGCAGCAAGGCGCGAGACGCTGCAACGTGCCCGCGACACCCGGTGAAGTCCGGGCTTTGCCAACGCCGCGAATCTCTCTGCGGCAGCTGCGTCGATAGCCCATCCCGCGTGTGGCCAGCCCGGACAAGCGGCGCACCTGCCACCGGCCTCGGATCAGCCAGAATCCTGTTTTCCTGCCAAAGCCTTGCCCCGGCAAGGCTTTCCCCAGCGCCCGCTTCCTTGTCCCGTGATGACGCGAACCTCACACGGGGCTGACTATTGGCAAGAATCTGGCGCGACATGGGTGCATATTGCTTCTTCCATAAGTCCCACCCATCACAGGAGACGCGGGATGACCCGAATTTACGACGACAATTCCCTGTCCATCGGCCACACGCCCCTGATCCGTCTGAACCGCATCCGCGACGGCGCTGCGGCTACGGTTCTGGCCAAGATCGAGGGGCGCAATCCGGCCTATTCCGTCAAATGCCGCATCGGCGCCGCGATGATCTGGGACGCGGAGGCGCGCGGCCTCCTCGGCCCCGGCCACGAACTGGTGGAGCCGACGTCGGGCAACACCGGCATCGCGCTGGCCTTCGTTGCTGCCGCGCGCGGCATCCCCATCACCCTGACCATGCCCGAAACCATGTCGATTGAACGCCGCAAGATCCTGCTGGCTTACGGTGCCAAACTGGTCCTGACCGAGGGCGCCAAGGGCATGAAGGGCGCCATAGCCAAGGCCGAGGACATCGCGGCCTCGGACCCGAAATACATCCTGTTGCAGCAGTTCCAGAACCCCGCCAACCCGGCGATCCATGAAAAGACCACGGGCCCGGAAATCTGGCAGGATACCGACGGCGTCGTCGATATCTTCGTCTCGGGTGTGGGCACCGGGGGCACGATCACCGGCGTGTCGCGCTACCTGAAGCACACCATGAGCCACAACCTGTTCACCGTCGCGGTGGAACCCGCCGACAGCCCCGTCCTGACCCAGACCCTTGCCGGCCTGCCCCTGCAACCCGGCCCCCACAAGATCCAAGGCATCGGCGCAGGCTTCGTACCCGGCGTCCTTGATCTGTCGCTGATCGACGCGGTGGAGACTGTGACGAACGCCGAGGCCATCGCCACCGCCCTGCGCCTGGCGCGGGAAGAGGGCATCCTCGCCGGCATCTCTTGCGGGGCTGCCACAGCCGTTGCGCTGCGTCTGGCGCACCGGCCCGAAAATGCCGGCAAGACCATCGTCGTCATCCTGCCGGATTCGGGCGAGCGTTACCTCTCCTCCGTCCTGTTCGAGGGCAACTTCGACGCCGCTGGCACCGCCCCGAATTGACCAAAGCCGCGCCGGCCGTTGGTAGGATGGGCCATCGGCCCATGTTCCCCCGACCGGCGCACCCAACGCCCCATCGCCAAGCCCGCGCCGCCATGACATGGTCAGCCCATGTCTTGCGATGGAGCGCGCATGTCCCCGACCGCACACACGAAACCCATTGCATCAGGACCTTGGCCGGATGACGGCCAGGATGCCCCCCATCACCCGACTGGATTGGCCTTCTCACGCTCCGCCAAAACCCGACCAGCCCTTGGGCTCGGCGCAAGACCAAGTCCCACTCACCAACCCAGCGCCTTTGCTGACCCTTTCCGCCAAGCCCAAACCCGATACACAAGGGCAACCCAAGCCCCGAAAGTCCGCCATGCGCATCCTCCACACCGCTGACTGGCACATCGGCCAGACCCTCTCGGGCTTCAGCCGCGAGGCCGAACACCGCGCCTTCCTCGACCACCTCGGCACCCTGATCGTGGCCCATGATGTCGACGCCCTCCTTGTCGCTGGGGATGTCTTCGACGGCATCAACCCCTCGGGCGAGGCGCAGCGGATGCTGTATACCGCCTTGGCCTCGTATCTGCGCCTGCGCCCCGGCCTGACCATCGTGATGATCGCCGGCAACCACGACCCCGCCGCCCGGCTCGAAGCGCCCGAGGCCGTCCTGCGCGCCTTGGGCGTCCATGTCGTGGGCACCATGTCATCCGACCTTTCACGCCACCTGATCCCTTTGTCCGATGCCACCGGCATCAAGGCCCATGTCCTCGCCATCCCCTTCCTGCGCGCCGCCGACCTGCCCGGCCTGACGCTGGAGGCCACGCAAGGCCCCGAAGGCGCCGTCGTCACCGCCGTCCGCGCCCTGCACGCTTCCTTGACCGAGGCCGCCATCGCGGCCGCCAAAGGCCTGCCTCTCCTTGCCATGGGCCACCTGACTTGCCTTGGTGCCGAGGAATCACAAGGCGCGGAACGCCCGATCCGCATCGGGGGCGAAGATGCCGTCCCCCCCAGCATCTACCCCGCAGCCCTCTGCTATGTCGCCTTGGGCCACCTGCACAAACCGCAAAGCCTTGACGGTGGCCGCGTGCGCTACTCCGGCTCGCCCTTCCCGCTGTCGGCAGCCGAAATCCCCTATGACCACGGTGTGACGCTGATCGACCTGCATGACCCTGAACCGCACGAGCCCGACCTGCCGGTTGCCACCCCCTCCCCGGGGGACTCCGAACAAAGCCACCACACGTCCGTCGGCACGGGCCAGGGAGGTATACACCAAGGCGGCTCGGACCCAGGCGACACGGGCCGACGCGACACGGACCAAGGCCGCACAGGCCAAAGCGACGCTGACACGGACCAAGGCGGCACGGGCCAACCCACGATATCCCCGCGTCAAGCGGCCCAAGGTGCACGCCTGACCCATCGCCATATCCCCCTGCCGCGCCTCGTGCCGAACCTCCGCCTGCCCGCCAAGGGGGCCATGCTGCTCTCCGACCTTCCCACGCATCTGACGGCCCTGTCGCTCAACCCCGACACCCCGCGCGATCTGCAACCCTTCGTCCATGTCACCCTCACCGCCGACCGCCCGGCCAGCCAACTCAAAGCCGAGGCCGAGGCGCTTCTTGACAAACACCCGATCCGCGTTGCCTCGCTGATCATTGACCGCGCCATAGCCCCCCTGCCCGACACTCCGCCGCCCTCGCTGTCCGAAACCACACCCGAGGCGCTGTTCGCCGCTGCCTTTCGCCAGACCCATAGCCAGGACCCCGGCCCCGCCCACCTTGCCGCCTTTCGCGACGCCTTGGCCGAGGTCTGACATGCGCATCCTTTCCATCGCGGGCCAGAACATCGCCAGCCTCGCCGAGCCCTTCCTGATCGACTTGGCCGAGGAACCCCTCCGCTCCGCCGGCCTTTTCGCCATCACGGGCGAAACCGGGGCCGGCAAATCCTCGATCCTCGACGCCATGTGCCTTGCCCTTTACGGCGACGCCCCCCGCCTCTCTTCCGGCTCCTCGCAAGACGAAATCCCCGATGCCGCAGGCGAGGCCATCAAGGCCCGCGACCCCCGCGCCATCCTGCGCCGGGGGGCCGCGCAAGGCTGGGCCAAGGTCCGTTTCTTGGGGATCGACGGTCAGGCTTACGAGGCCGCATGGTCGGCCCGCCGTTCCCGCGACAAGGTCGACGGCCGCTTGCAAGGCGTGGCCCGCCAGATCGCCCGGCTGTCGGATGGCCAGGTTCTGGCCAGCCAGTTGACGGCGGTGACCGAACAGGTCCAGACCCTCACCGGCCTGTCCTACGACGAATTCCGCCGCACGGTTCTGCTGGCTCAAGGCGATTTCGACGCCTTCCTGCGCGCCGACACCAATGACCGCGCGGCCCTGCTCGAGAAGGTCACCGGCACCGGCCTCTACCGCGCCATCTCGGCCCGCGTGTTTGACCGCACCACTGCGGCGCAACAGGCGCTGACCACCCTGACCCTGCAACTGGATGCCCACCACCTTCTGTCGGATGAGGCCACAGCCAGCCTGCAGACCAATCGCCAGACTCTGCTGGCCGAGATCGACACCGCCAAAACCTCCCGCCTCACGCTGGACGCTGACCTCGCCCGCCACACCCGCCACGCACAAGCGGCAGCCCGCCTGTCCGAGGCCCTTGACGCCCTCGCCCAAGCCCAATCCACCCGAGACACCGCCGAACCCTCCCGTGCCCGCCTGGCCACCATAGACCGCGCCGAACCCCTGCGCCTGCCCTACGAATCCGCCCGCAGCGCCGAGGCTGCCCAGATCAAGGCCGCCGCCGCCCTGACCGCCGCCGACATGGCCCTTGCCCAGACGAGTGCCAAAGCGCAAACCCAAAACCACCTCGCCGCAGCCGCCACCGATGCGCTGGACGCCACCGAAGCCGCCTACAAACGCTTCGGCCCGATCTGGAGCGAGGCCACCCGTCAGGACAGCCAGATCACGACCGCCACCGCCGAGGCGCAAGCCGCAGCCGAGGCCGCCCGCGCCGCGACGACCTCAGCCCAGACCCTCGATGCCAAGGCCAAGGCCCTGCTGCTGACGTCGCAAAACCTGCAATCCGAACGGACCGAGGCCGCAGCCCGCCTTGATGCCATCGCCCCACTCTCCCCGCTCGCAGAGCGGTGGGAGCAGATCGCCCGCGACCTGACCGACCACGCCGGCGCCGCCCAAACCCGCGCCACGGCGTTGGCCCAATCAGACGCCCTCACCAAAGCCACCCAGCAAACCGCCCTTTCCCAAGCGCAGCTTGAAAGCGCCGATGCGATTGATCGCGAGGCGCGCCTGACGGTGGCCCAACGCATCGCCGCCCTGACCATCCGCATCGCAGCGCTTGACGCCACCCACCCGCAAGACCAACTGACCCGGCTTACCGACCTTGCGACCACCCTCTCCACCCTTGACCGCGCAGCACAAGACCACGCCGCAGCCCTGTCCCGCCAGTCCGACGCCAGCCTGCTTCTGGCAACCGAGACCGAAGCGCGCAGCGCCGCCCTTCTGGCCAAGGCCGAGGCGGAAACCGCCTTGGCCCGGGCCGAGGCCGCCATCGCCGCCCTGACTGCGCCCGCCGAACGGGCCAACCTCGCCGCCTCCGAAGCCGCCCGCCAACTGCGCCTGCGGCTGGTGTCCGGCGAGGCCTGCCCGGTTTGCGGTGCCACCGAACACCAGACCCATGCCGATGACGCGCTGACGGCCCTCGCCACCTCCCTCCGCGCCGATCTGGCGGGGGCCAAGGCCGCAGCCCAAACGGCGGGCGCGAGCCTGACCCAAGCCAAAGGCCAGGCCGCCGCCGCCGAGGCCCGCGGCACGCAAGCCCGCCAGACCCTGACCGCCGAGGCCGCCCGCGCCCAAGCCGCCCTGACCCTTTGGGCCGAAGGCTTGCAAACCGCCCGCGCCTTCTCACACTGCCCTGCCTTGCCTGATCTGCCGACAGACGCCGAAACCCTGCACCAAGCCCGCCTTGACACCGAAACGGCCCGGCAATCCGCAACAGCCGCCCTGCAAAGCCTGTCCACCCTGCGGACCGGGAAAGACACGGCCGACCGCCAACATGCCGCCCTGTCAACCGCAATCGACTCCCGCGCCCTGCAGCGCCAGACCCTGACCGGCACCGAAGCCGAACAGGCGCAACAGGCCGCCCTCGCCCGCCAGACGGCCGAGGTGGCCGACCAACGCTGCACCGATCTTGCCGCCCAACTCGCCCCCCATCTGGCCGCCGCAGGCGAACCCTTGTCCGCCCTGACCGATGCGCCCACCGCCCTGCGCACAAGGTTGCACGCCAAGGTTCAGGCCTTCACGGCAGCGCTTCAGGCGGAAGAAGCGCTGGAACGGCGTCTCACTGACTTGAGGCCCCTCCTCGCCACCACCCAAGCGCAAGCCATCGACGCCGCCCGTCTTGCTGAAAATGCCCGCCAGTCCGAAACCGCCCGCCGCGAGGCATTGCACGCCCTCACCCTCTCCCGCGCTGAACTCTTGGACGGCGAACCCACCGACACGCACCGCACCCGCCACAACGACGCCCGCCTTGCCGCCCAGACCGCCAAGGCCGAGGCGGATGCTGCCATGTCCCTTGCCTTTTCCGCCGAAAGCCGCATCAAAGGGACCCGCGACAGCGCCGCCTTTTCCCTGTCGCAGGCCGCCACCGCCGTCGAAGAGGCGCATGACCGCCTGCTTCTGGCCCTGTCCGCCACCGACATTCCGCCGGAATCCCTGCCCGCCCTCTTCGCCCTGCCAAGGTCCGAGGTGGAAACCCTGCGCCAGTCGCTGCGCGCTCTGGAAGATGCCGTCACCGCCGCCCAATCCGCCCATGATGCTCGCAAGGCCGATCTGACCGCAGCCGAAGCCGCAGGCCTGCCCGAAGCAACAGCGGCCGACCTGACCGCGGCGCTGGCGGCACTTGAAGCCGCCCAAGCCGGACGGCAGGAAGAGATCGGCGCCATCAACACCCAGCTTGCCACCGATGCCGCGACGCGGGCGAGCCTGACCGGCCTGCAAACCCGGATCGAGGCCGCCAAGGCCACCCATGACATCTGGTCGGCTGTCAACGATGCCATAGGCTCCCGCACCGGCGACGCCTTCGCCCGCATCGCCCAGTCCATCACGCTGGACCAGTTGGTCGACCACGCCAATCACCACCTCGCCGACCTCAAACCCCGCTACCGCCTGCGCCGGGCGGCAGGACTGGCGCTTCAGGTCGAGGACCTTGACATGGGTGCTGAACCCCGCGCCACCCGCAGCCTGTCGGGCGGTGAACGCTTCCTCGTCTCACTGGCGCTGGCGCTGGCCCTGTCGCGGATGGGCGACAAGGGCGGGCTGGCGGCCACGCTGTTCATCGACGAAGGGTTTGGCTCGCTGGATGCCGAAAGCCTTGACGTGGCCATTGACGCCTTGGAAACCTTGCAATCCCAAGGCCGGATGATCGGCGTCATCAGCCATGTCGAGGCGATGAAGGACCGCATCCCGGTCCAGATCCGCGTGCGCCGCCAGGGCGGCGGCAAAAGCGTCGTCAGCGTTGAAGGGCCTAAATAGCGCCTGAAACGGTAGCAAATGGGCCTAGACCGCCGGCTGCGCCAGTGGCTGGCCGGAAACGTGCCCATCCCTTGCGGCAAAGACCGATCGCAGCTTTTCGCCAAGATCGCGCAACTGATAGGGTTTGGCCAGAAACTGCACGCCCTCGTCCAGCCTGCCATTATGGATGATCGCGTTTTCCGAATAGCCCGAGGTGAACAGCAGCAACAGCCCCGGAAACTCTCGCAAGGCGCGCTCTGCCAGTTCCTTGCCGCTCATGCTGCCCGGCATCACCACGTCCGAGAACAACAGGTCAATACCCGCCGTCTGCCGCAATATGAGCAGGGCCTGATCGCCGTTTTCCGCCTGACTGACGCGGTAGCCAAGCCGCTGGACCAACGCTACGACAAAGCGGCGCAGCATCGGATCATCCTCGACCACCAGAACATGCTGACCCTGACCCTGCGGCAGGCGGCTTAACGGAACTGCGGCGGGCGGACTTGCCCCCCTGCGGCTGCGCGGCAGGAACATCGAGACGGTGGTGCCGATGCCCGGCTCGGAATAGATCTTCGCATGGCCCCCCGATTGCTTGGCAAAGCCCCAGACCATCGACAGGCCAAGGCCCGAGCCTTTGCCCAAGGGCTTGGTGGTGAAGAACGGATCAAACGCCCGGGCCAGCACATCGGCCCCCATGCCTTGCCCGGTGTCCGTGATATCGATCCGCAGGAAATCGCCCGGCCGCGCCTCGGGGTCGGCACGGGAATAGCCCTCGTCGATCACCCAGTTCCGGCTTTCCATCGTGATGCGCCCGCCTGAGGGCATGGCATCGGCGGCATTGACGCACAGGTTCAGCAGGGCCGCATTCAACTGTGTAGGGTCCGCCTCGACCAGCCACAGATCCGGTGTCAGCACCGTCTCCAGCGCGATGAAGGCCGGCAGGGTGCGGCGCAGCAGACCCTCCATCTCGGCAAAGACCGCCACCATGTCCAGCGCATGGGGGGCCAAGGGCTGTTGGCGCGCAAAGGACAAAAGGCCCGAGGTCAGTTCGGCCCCCCGCCGCGCCGCAAAAGCCACATTGCGGGCAAGATCGCGGTGATCGGCGGCCAGCGCGGGATCGCTCTCCATCAGGTCGGCACTGGCGATGATCACGGTCAGCAGGTTGTTGAAATCATGCGCCACCCCGCCGGTCAGCGAGCCTATCGCCTCCAGCTTCTGACTTTGGCGCAGGCGTTCCTCGGCATCGTGTTCCGCGGTCACATCCTCGATGCCGCCAATGACCCGGACCGCCTTGCCGTCATCATCGCGCAACGCAATCATCCGCTCGCGCACCCGCGCCCAAGTGCCATTGGCGCGGCGGAACCGGTAGTCCAGACGGGCATAGCGGTGGGTCGAGATCAGGAAGGCCAGAAACTCGGCCGCGATCCTGTCGCGCTCGTCGGGATGCAGCAGTTCGACCCAGTTCACCATCGCGGGCTGCGGGCCCATCCAGTCATGACCGAAGGTCTTCTCCATCCCGTCCGAGTAAAAGAAGGTGCCCGCCGCCACGTCATATTCATAGACCGCATTGGCCGCGACCTCGACCACGGCGCGCAACCGCTCGGCCTCGTCATGCAGGGCCGTCACGTCGATGATCGACCCCACGATGCGCACCGCCCGCCCCGCCTCGTCGCGGATGATCTGGGACCGGTCGATCACCGAGGCGAAGGTGCCATCCGCCCGCCGCAAGCGGTGGCGCAGTTCGATCCGCGTGCCGGTGCCGCGCAGACCCTCTTCCCGGACCAGAACGAAACCGGGCCGGTCGGCGGGGGCCACCAGATCAATCCAGCGCGCCCCATCCGCCGCATAGTCGGCCGGGTCATGGCCATAGCGGCTTTTGAATGCGTCGTTGAGCCAAAGCGTCCCCGCCGCCAGATCATGGCTGTAAATCACATCCTGCGCCGCCTCCGCCGTCTGGCGGAACAACTCGGCCACCTCGCGCAGTTCGGTGACATCGGTGAGTGAGGAGATCGAGCGCGCCACGCTGCCATCCGGCCTGCGAAAAAACCGCGCCCGGTCGATGACGCGGGCATAGCTGCCATCGGCCTTGCGCAGGCGGTATTCGTCCTGCCACTGCTCGGCCCCGCCAGCCCGCGCCGCGCCATGGCTCAGCTTGATGCGCGGCTGATCGGCCGGATGGACCAGATCGAACCAGCGCTCCACCGCGTCGGGCGTGGCCAAGGGCTGATGCCCGAAGGTGCGGGTGAAGGCGTCCGACCACCAATGCTCGTGCGTGTCGAAGTCCAGCAGGAAGATCACGTCGCTGGAGGCGGCGGTGGCCATGTTGAACCGCTCGACCACGGTTGCCAGCGGCGAATTGTCGGTGATGGCCACCAGATAGCGTCGCGGTTGGTCCGGCGGCGGCGCTGGATCGGGGGTGATCACCGTGCCGAAGATCGAGACCGGCACCGTCAGCCCGGTGCGCCGCGCCAGCCGCGCCTCGACCTTGAAGCGGGCCAGACCCTGCGCCTCCGCCGCCTCGACGGTTTCGGCCAGACGGGCCCGGTCATCGGGATGCAAAAGGGCGAGCAGATCGGCCAGATCATCCACGGCCGCCCCCGGCTTCTGCGCATTCTGCAGCCGACCGGTCGCAGGCTCCAGTTCGAACAACAGCG
>CANBRQ010000125.1 GCA_947371955.1 Paracoccaceae bacterium
TGCGGTCGGACAGGTTCAGGACCTCGGGCAGGTAGCTGGAGATCACAACAACGGCGAGGCCTGCGTCGGCCAGGCCATTGATGATCTGGTGAATCTCGGAAATCGCCGCCACATCGACGCCGCGTGTGGGTTCGTCAAAGATCACCACGCGGGGGGTCTGCACCAGCCCCTTGCCAATCACCACCTTCTGCTGGTTGCCGCCCGAAAGTTCCACCACACGGGCGTTGTCGTTGATGGCGCGGATGTTGAGGCGGGCGGTCCATTCCGCCGCCAGGGCCTTGATATCAGCGATCCGCACAATCTGCGCCGATTTGGCTGAAGCGAGGAGGCCGCCGAACAGGTTCTCGCCGATCGACATCGTCTCGAAGATGCCTTCGGACTTGCGGTCCTCGGTCACGTAGATGATGCCGTCCCGCACCGCCGGGGCCGGGGTGACGTAGCGCACCGGCTTGTCGTCCAGCAGGATGGTGCCGCCTCGCAGGAAATCGCGCTTGGCTATGCCGGCTATGATCTTGAAGGTTTCGGTCCGGCCCGAACCGATCAGGCCGAAGACGCCGGTGATCTGGCCCTCGAAGACCGAGAAGGAGGTGTTGCGCACCATCGCCCCCATCGAGATATCCTGCACCGACAAGACCTTGCGCCCCGGCTTGCGCAGGGAAGCATCGTCCCGTGCCTTGTAGATCGAGGCGGACAGGCTGCGCCCGACCATCGCCGCAATGATCGTGTCGCGGGTGAAGGTGCATGTATCTGAGGTCACAACCAGTTCTCCATCGCGCAGGATGGTGATGCGGTCGGAGATGGCAAGCGCCTCTTCCAGAGCGTGGCTGATGAAGATGACCGAGACGCCTGATGCCTTAAGCCTCCGCAACAGGGCAAAGAAGTGGCGCTTTTCTTCCGGGGTCAGCGTTGCCGTGGGTTCGTCGAAGATGATGACCTCGGCGTTGTGATGGACAGCGCGGGCGATCTCGACCATCTGGCGTTTGGCCGCGCCAAGGGTTTCTACCATGGCTGTCGGATCGACGCTGAAGTTCAGGGATTGCATGAACTGCTGGGTCGCAATTGTGATCCCACGCAGACGGTTGACGAACTTCTCTGACCCAAGGTACAGGTTCTGCGCCACAGTCATCGAAGGCACCAGCGAGGTTTCCTGAAACACCATCGCGATGCCCGCCTCAAGCGCGTCATTCGGCGTAGCGAAGGTGGTTTCGCGGCCCTTGTGGAACATCTTGCCGGAGGAGGCTTGCACCACGCCTGCCATGATCTTCGTCAGGGTTGATTTGCCCGCGCCATTCTCACCCAGCAGCGCATGGATTTCCCCCTTCATCAGCGTGAAATCCACGCCATTGACGGCGGGCACGCTGCGGTAGGACTTGGAAATCCCTTCCAGTTTCAGGATCGGTTCCATTCAGTCGCCCTCCGTTTCGGTATGACCGCCGGTGACGATGCAATCGCCGCCCTTGGAGGCGATAAGCAGTTGCCCCTGATGCTCCAGCACCGAGGTTACGCCGTGCCTTGTGCCATTGGCGCGGCTGTGCAGGCTGAAATTCGGTGCCATGTCGGCCCCAAGACGTACCACCAAGCCAAAAGATCGCGTGGGCGACCATGCCTTGTGCACGCCAAGCATCCTGATGCCGCCGCATTGCAACGGCTCCAGAAAGCTGCGGCCCGAGGAGAGGGCGGGGGCAATCCAGAACTCCGGCGGCACTTCGGCCATCATGGCAAGGCGGTAGTAGGTTTCCTGCAGGACAAATTCGATCAACCGGTTGCGCGGGGCGAACAGGGCCAGCCAAGCGCCACCGCCCTCGGCAGGCGAAAGGCGGGCTGGATAACCCGGTAGGCTTTCCAGCACCGGTTGCGGGCGGGTACCCCCAAGGTGCAACAACCGATGCCGCCAGCTTTCGCTCACGATCACCCCCGCGCCATCGGGCAGCAGGCCGTAAGGCCAAGCCAGACTGCCCGCCACCCTCCGCCAAGCTCCGTCATAGACCCAGACCGAGCCTGAGGCGTTCTTCATCATCAGATCGGTCGCCCATTGCGATGGCCGCAAGGTGGCCGAGCCATTGGCCAACCACAGCCGTCCATCCGCGCCAAAGGCCAGCGCCGTGATGCAGCGTACCTCGGCGGGCCGGGTCAGGGCTTGGCCTGCGACGATCAGGCTGCCGTCTTCCAGCCCCACCGCCAAGTCTCCCCTGGAAGAGGCGGCCAGTGCCGTCACATCACAAGAATAGTTTTGAAGCACTTCTCCATTCGGCTCTTGCAGAGTGGTGCCCGAACTGGCCACGACCCGCCCGCGCCACACCACCAGATTGTCAGGTTGCGGCATATGCGCGACCACCGGTGCATCGTCCAATGCCGTATTCGGGCGGAACGCGCCGTCCAGTGGAGGGATCGTCACCGCCTTGCCGCGGAAGATATCCAGAATGGGGTCGAAGATCATTTCGCAGCCCCCCAGTAGGAGAGCGTCCCGCTCCAGCCCGCATCAGCGCCCTCGATGGTGAAGCGGCCGATGCGGTTGTTGAAGATGCCGCCGATGAACAACTGCCCCTTATGCTCGCGCATCGAGGTCACCATGGCATGCGACGCGCCGGTCAGGTCGCCCATGGTCTGGATGATCCGGCCCGTTTCATCGAACTTCACCACGCCGCCCGTGTTGATGTTGGGGAACAACCAGTCATCCTGCGGCAACCTGCGCGCCATGCGTTTGCGCATGCCGGGGTGGCGCAGCGAGAGGTCGAAAGACGGTGTCCGCATCCCAAGCCACGCCATCCAGTAGGTACCGTCCGAGGCGCGGTTGATGTTGTCCGGATAGCCCGGCATGTCGCGGATCACACATTCGGCGGTGCCGGCCTTCGGCCCCTCCAGCCAATAGCGGTGGATCCGGCAGGCCCAGCTTTCGGCGAAGAACAGCGACTTGTTGTCATGCGCCATGCAGACGCCGTTGGTGTAACGGTAGCCGTCAAGCAGGGTCCGCGTGCGGCCAACCTTGGGATCATAGACCAAAAGCCGCCCGGTGGCGCGGTTTTCAATCGAGTCCAGCGTCCATTCGTGGGCATCATAGCGCTTTGTGCTGTCGGTGAAGTAGATCTTGCCATCAGGTGCAATGTCGAGGTCGTTGGGGTCGCGCAGCCGGGCGTCATCGACGATTGAGGTCAAAGATCGCGCGGTTTCTGCGGACAGCTTTGTGACCACCCGGTCGGGTGAGATGGAATAAAGCCCCATCGCCCCCACGCAGGAAATCAGGTTGCCCTTGGCATCGAACGCCAGACCCAAGGGGAAGCCGCCGACATGGGCAAAGACCTCGGATCGCGTGTAGTCGGGGGCGAAGAAGCGGACAATCTCGCCATGCCGCGTGCCGCAGTAAAGGTGGTCATTGGCGTCGAGGATCACGTCCTCCGGCCCTTCCAGTGCGCCAAGTCCGATGGCGTCGGCTTGGGAAAGGCGGTTGTTCAGGGCGTAGGGCGTGCCCGAATTGGGCTCTGCCGATTGCGTAGGTCCCATGGCTAAGTAGACGGGGGCCACATAGACCTCGTTCAGCACCTTGTGGCGGTTCTTCAGCCAGCGGATGTCGATGGTGACGGCTGCGGCCAGAAGCAGGCCCAGCACCATCTGGTTGGTGCCGGTGCCATAGCCCATGCGGATCAAGCCGTTCGTCATCACCAGCACGATGATGGCCCCCATCATGCCCTTGGCCACGGACCCGCGCCCGCCGCCCAGCGAATTGCCGCCCACAACGGCGGCGGTCAGAGCTGCAATCTCCAGCCCTTGTCCGGTGCCCGGACCCGCGCCCGACAGCCGCGTGGCGATCAGGAAGCCAGCAGCCGAGGCGCAGAGGCCCGAGAACACGTAGGTCAGAAACACCGTCCGTCGCACCTTGATGCCGGCGTTATAGGCCGAGCGGCGGGATCCCCCGACCGCCAGCACATGCCAGCCGGGACGAGAGCGGGTCAGGGCAATATGGGTAATGATTCCCAGGATCAGCGCGGCCCAGACGGGCACTGAAAGCCCCAAAGCCGTGCCATCCCCGATGAAGTCCCAGTCATTGGACTGGGCCGAGGACATCTGGACCAGTGACGCGAAGGTCACCACCAGAATGTCATACACCGCGCGCCCGATGATGAAGGTCACCAGCGTGGTCAGGAAAGCCCGCAGCCGCAGATAGCCGATCAGGTAGCCGTTGATCGCCCCGAACACCACGCCGACACTTAACGAGGCTAGAAATGCCACCCAGACCGGCAGGTCGAAGATGAAGAAACACGCCACTGCCGCGAAGGCCGACAGGGCGAAGATCGACCCCACGGCAAGGTCAATGCCGCCACCCAGCATCACGACCGTCAGGCCGGTGACCACCAATGAGAACTCGCCAAGCTGACGGGTGCTGGCCTGCAGCGAGGTTGGCTTGAAGAAGCCGGGGATCAGGGTGCCAAAGGTGGCGACCGTGATGACAAGCGCCAGAAAGGGGATGGCGTTGTCAGTCCAGCGCTTCGTCAGGATCTCGCCGATCAGGTGGTCGGGGATCAGGTTATAGCGCCAGGCTTGCAGCCGCTCGCGGAGTTGCATTGGGTATGCTCGATCTAAGGAAGGGGCGCCGCGAGGGCGGCGCCCGGCAGAGTTTTGGAACGCGCCTCAGTTGCCCGCAGCGGCTTGCAGGGCTTTCAGGTCCCAGCAGGTATCAGGTTTCAGGTCGGCCTTGGTCGTAGCCTTGAGAAGCGTGTAGATATAGGGCGAGGCGGTGCCGGGTTTTTGGCCACTTTGCAGCAGGTACTTGATCATGGCCACCATATCGCCCGACTCGCGGGCCAGATCGGTCATCACGACCGCGCCATAGGTGCCGTCCTCCAGCGTGGCACAGTCGGCGGTTTTTTCTCCACCGCCGGTGGTAACAAGGAAGACCTTCCCGGCCAGACCGGCGTCGCGGATCGCGGCGGAAGTGCCGGTCGCATCGCCATCCCAGAAGTCGATTATTCCGCAGATGTCCGGATTCTGTTGCAGCACTGTGGTTGCGGCGTTGCGGGCGTTGGTGGCGTCCCAGTTGCTGTCAGGCTTGGCGACCACGGTGAAATCGGGGTGCGATTCCAGGATCTTGGCGATACCGGCATATTGGTAAAGGCTGGTGGCATTGACCTCATCGCCCTGAATGAGCGCGATCTTTTTCGATGAGCCATCGCCGCAGCCCTTGATCACGGCTTCGGCTTCCAACTGGCCCAGCTTGTTCCAGTCGGAGCCCACATAGGCGTCCGCCGGGAAGTTGGCCGGGTTGTCGATCAGAATCACATAGATACCCGAGTCTTGCGCCTTCTTCAGGATCTTGGCGTAAGAGTTCAGGTCAGGCGACATCACCACCAGCACATCCGGATGCGGGTCAGAGGAAATCGCCTCAGTCAGGGCCTGCGCGCCGGCTTCGGTGGACCAGTTCGGGTCGCGGGTCTCAAATGTGCCGCCAAAGGCCTCGACCTCGCGTTTCAGGATGGCGGACCAGCCCTGGGCCAGATCAAAGCCCATCGCCAGCGGCACCAGAAGCACGCGCTTGCCGGACAACGCGGCGGAATAGGCGGCGGGGCCGGGGTCATCGGCCATGGCCGCCGGGGCGGTCAGAAGCGAGGCCGCAATGGCTACGGCCCCGAGAATCAGCTTGGCAAACTTCATGTCATGTCCTTTGCTTGCGGTTAGATGTCGCCCTGCTGGGCCGTCTGTTCATCGCGCGGGTTGATCACCCCGTCGAAGATGATGGCGGCCAGCAGGATCGTCGATTTGATCAGGTTCTGGTAGAGCAGCGGAATGTCGATGATTGTCATCGTGTTTAGCATGATGCCGATGAGCGCGGCGCCGTAAAGCACATTTCGCACGCCGCCCTTGCCGCCCGACAGACCGATGCCGCCGATCACGGCGACCAGCACGATGTCATAGAGCAGGGTCGAGTTGACCACGCGGCTGTTGATGCTTTGCAGGCTGGCCGCAGTCAGCAAACCCGAGACAAAGGCCGCCAAAGCCGAGATCACATAGCGCAGCACCAGCATGGGCCGGACCGGAATGCCGATGTTGCGGGCGGCCACCGGGTTGTCGCCGGCATAATAGACAAACCGACCCCAGCGGGTGAAGCGCAGGAACAGGAAGGCCACGAAGGCCAGACCGGCAAACAGAAACACCTCTGGCGGGATCGAGGCGAGGCGCATCTGGCCCAAAGCCTCGACCCAATGGCCATGCGGCACCGGCACGGCATCCTGCGCGATCAGTTGCGAGCGGACATAGCCGAAGACGAAAGACCCTGACGCGAGCGTGACGAAGATCGCCGGAACTTCGGCATAGGCGACCAGAAAGCCGTTCACCAGCCCGATCGCCAGCACGCCCGCCAGCGCCAGTGCGAAGGCCGTCAGGTCCGCAACGCCATTGCCCAGCATCTGCAGATACCACGCCACCGACATGGCCATCACGGCGACGATGGAAAGATCGATCCCCCGCCCGATGATTACCACGGCCATTCCCAGCGACAGGATACCCAGCACCGACACCGACCGCAGGATCGCCACCAGATTGCCCGCCGTCAGAAACCCCGGGAGCCCCACGCTTGCCACGGCAAAAAGGCCGATCGCGATAGCCAGAACGATCCGCTCTTGATTGAGGCTTTTCCAGCCGAAGCTGCGTTCCATGGCCTTGTTCCCTCAGTTCCCCGCGTACGCCAATTTTGTTTGATTGCGGCGCTTTGCGTGATCCTAGTGTCAGGTTGAAGCCCGCGTCCAATGAATTATCGTAAGAGAAGCGCTTCGGCGACGCAGGGCGCTGCAGTCTCAGGCGACCGACGGGTTTGCTGCGTCGAGACCGCTTCGAAGCGGGCTTCAAACGGCCGCAGCCCTGTGCTTAGCATGCCCCTAGCACCAGAAGCTCCGGAGCTTGCCATGAACCTCGTCGAAGCCTCGATTCAGGACCTGCGTGACACGTTGCAGGCCGGGCGCGTCAGCAGCGAGGCGCTGGTTGCAGGTTATCTCGCCCGGATCGCAGCCTACGATACGGGTGGGATTTGCCTGAACGCGGTGCCGGTTCTAAACCCGGCGGCTCTGGAGGAAGCCCGCGCCTCGGACCACCGCCGGGCAAGGGGTGAAAGTCTTGGGCCGCTGGAGGGTATCCCCTATACGGCCAAGGACAGTTACAAGGTGATGGGGCTGACGGTGGCCGCCGGGTCCCCGGCCTTCGCCGATCTGGTGGCGCAGGACGACGCCTTTGCCATCGCCCGCCTGCGGGCGGCTGGGGCGGTGCTGATCGGGCTGACCAATATGCCGCCGATGGCCAACGGTGGCATGCAGCGCGGCGTCTATGGCAGGGCGGAAAGCCCCTACAATGCCGATTGGCTGACGGCAGCCTTCGCCTCGGGCTCGTCAAACGGGTCAGGCACCGCGACGGCGGCCAGCTTTGCGGCCTTCGGGTTGGGAGAGGAGACTTGGTCCTCGGGCCGCGCGCCTGCCGCCAACAACGGGCTTTGCGCTTATACGCCTTCGCGCGGAGTGATTTCCGTCCGGGGCAATTGGCCACTGGTGCCGACGATGGACGTGGTGGTGCCCCACACCCGCACGATGGCCGATCTGCTGGAGGTGCTGGACGTGATCGTGGCCGACGATCCCGAAACGCGCGGCGATCTGTGGCGCAGGCAGGAATGGGTGGCTATCCCCAAGGCGTCCGAGGTGCGGCCTGCCTGTTATCCGGCGCTAAGGCAGGGGGCCTCTCTGCGGGGCAAAAGGCTTGGTGTGCCTTCGATGTATATCAACGCCGATCCCCTGGCGGGCACCAATACGGACAGCGGCATTGGCGGGCCGACCGGGCAAAGGGTGATCACGCGCCCCTCGGTTCTTGCCCTGTGGCAGGCCGCGCGGGAGACAATGGAGACGGATGGGGCCGAAGTGGTGGTGGTCGATTTCCCGGTGGTGACGAACTATGAAGGCGACCGGCTTGGGTGCCCCACGATCAAGACGCGCGGTCTGGTTTCACCCGAGTACCTCAAGGCCGAGATCGTCGACCTTTCCGTCTGGGCCTGGGATGATTTCTTGCAGGCCAATGGTGACCCCAGGCTGAACCGCCTGGCAGAGGTCGATGGCGCCCGGATCTTCCCCGCCCCGCCCGGCAGCCTGCCTGACCGGTTCACCGGCTTTGACGACGATATCGCGGACTATCCCGCCCATGCGCGTGCCCGCCTTTCCGCCGATTTCCGCGATATTCCTCACCTCGAGGCGGGGTTCAAGGGCCTTGAGGAAACACGGCGTGTGGATTTGGAGGACTGGATGGACCGTCTGGGTCTGGATGCCGTCGTCTTCCCGACGCTGGCCGATGTCGGGCCCGCGGATGCCGACGTGAACCCCGCCTCTGCCGATCTGGCGTGGCGCAACGGCGTCTGGGTCGCCAACGGCAATCTGGCGATCCGGCATCTGGGCATTCCGACTGTAACTGTTCCGATGGGGGTGATGTCTGACACAGGAATGCCCGCTGGCCTGACCTTCGCGGGCCGGGCCTATGATGACAGTGCCTTGTTGCAGCTTGCTGCCGCCTTCGAGGCGACAGGCACCTATCGCCAAGCCCCGCCCCGCACGCCAGACTTGGGCTAGTACCCCGCCGTCACGCCAAAATCGATGCTCAAAGCCGCGCCGGTGATCGGGGTGGCGGCGTCTTCGCAGAGGTATGACACCAGCCGGGCAATCTCCTCGGGCTGGATGAACCGCGCCTTGTGGCCCTGCGGGTAATGCGCAAGCAGGGCTGCCTTGTAGCCCTCAGGGTCGCCGTTGCCGTAGCGGTTGGCCTGACCTTCGATCATCGGGGTCGCCACCTCGCCGGGGCAGATGGCGTTGACCCTTATGCCTCTAGGCGCCAGGTCCAACGCCAAGGCCTTGGTCAGCAGCACCAACCCGCCCTTGGAGGCGCAATAGATCGCCGCCCCCGTGTTGCCCACCAGCCCGGCATCACTGGCGATGTTGACGATCGAGGCGCCCTCGCCCAAGTGCGGCAGCGCGGCTTGGATCAGGAAGAACGGCCCCTTGAGGTTAATGTCCAGCGTCAGGTCCCAGTCCGCCTCGGTCATCGCTTCGGGGGCACCCTCGGCCCAGACCCCTGCGGCGTTGATCAAGGCATGCAGGCCGCCGGACCAGTCGACGGCGGCTTTGACCACTTCACGGCAGGCGGCGGGCTGACGGATGTCGAGGGGCAGGGCCAAGGCCCGATACCCCTCCGCCTGAAGCCGGGACGCGATGTCGTTCAGCCTTGGTCCTGGCAGATCGGCGATCACGACCGCAAAGCCATCCTTGCCCAGCCGCTCTGCGATGGCAAAGCCCATGCCGCCTGCTCCTCCGGCGATCAGTGCAGTGCGGTTGTCCATGTGGCTCTCCCTTTGCGTCCAGTCTTGGCCCGCTCAGGCATGGGCGAACAAGGGGAAACTGACGCCAAGCGCCCAGGCGAGACAAAGGCCAAGGCCAAGGCCTGCCGCAAGGGCGCCCGACCGGCGACCAATCCAACGGCCCATCAGTCCGTGGACAAGGAAGAACAGCACAAAGACCGGCAGCACGATCACCACGAAGGTCAGTTGATCCGGGTCAATCACGGCCGCAATCCCCAGCGAGACGAATAGCAGGATCCGCGCGGCGAACCGCCTCCAGACCGCCGCGCGCCCGGCCTGCGTTACCAAAGCGTCGGCCACCATGAAGGGGATGGTCCCCAGACACAGCGCCGCAATGATCGGCAGACGCTGGGCCGAGGGCCAGAAGCTTGCCGCATAGCGGTCCAAAGCCAGACCGAAGACGACAATGCCCCAGAAGGCCAGCGCCAGTACGGCCAGCACGGGGAAGGTACCGCGCAAAGCGCGCCAGCCACCCAGAAGCATCAGTTGAAGTATCCCGAACAGCGCCAGGTGCAGCATCAGATAGTCTGCCACCAGCACAGGCATAAAGTTGTGATAGAAGGGCGTGATCGCCAGCGGCACCGCCATGGTCGGCAGCAGGGTCGCCAGAAGAAACTGACGCAGCGGCACCTCGGGCGCCTTTGGTCCCTTTGGAAGGGCGGCCACCAGTGGGCGGAAACCCATCACGATCCCCGCCAGCAGTGCCATAATCCACCAGCCCAGATGGCCCGGCGTTCTGTTGCCGTGCCGATCGAAGGTCGTATCCAGCCAATCTTCCGCTGCAGCAACGGCGTTGGGGCTGAACAGCACGCCGACATGCTCGACCCGCGGGGCCACGAAAGCGCGTCGCGTGACATCGCCCGCCACGGCCAGATCACCCTCGGCGGCCTTTGGGTCGACCAGATGCACCGCGTCGAGAGCGGATTGGCGCAGGAAGCTTTCCCACTGGCCGGTGATGACCAGCATGTGCTTGGGCTGAGAAGCCGTCACCGCCTGCGAAAACATCGAGATCGCTACCACCGCATCGACTGGCGTCCCCGCCGCTGCTTCAGCATTGCTGGCGCGCACGATGATATCGGTGGCCATCGAATGACCCAGCAGGGCGATCTGCGAGGCCCCCGGCAAGGTGCGAGCAGCGGCGATCACCTGCCGGGTCTCTGCCACCAAAAGCTGCGTCGTGCCATCGACCGATGTGACGTCGCCCGACATCGGCACCGGATTGCGGCCATGGCCTTCGAAGTCGAAGGCAAGAACCCGATAGCCCGCCTGCGCCAGATGCAGCGAATAGGCCTGCATGATCTGGCGCGACCCAGCAAAGCCATGTGCGATGACAACGACCGGACCCGTTGCGTCCGGCAATTGATACTGCGTCACCGGAGTTGTCCCGACGCTGTAGGAGGTGATTTGAAGCCCCGCCCGCTCATGCTCCAACATGAAGACCGAGAGCAGGATCACCAGAATGGCCGTCAGTCCAGTGGCGATATTCGTGCGGGAAAGGGTCAAATGCAGGGTCCTGTACCGGGGCGGGCTTTGATCCGAAAGCCAATGGGCTCTTTACGGTGCCAAAGTCCCTTCAGATCAGTCCGCGTGCCCGCGCGGCCAGTCTTTTCGCCCGTTGTCTAGGCTTAGTCCGCCAGCAGAAGATCCTGTACCTGCGCCACTCGACCAGCCAAAAGCTCCGCATGCCCGCGCGATTCCACGTTCAGTCGGACGACTGGCTCGGTGTTTGATGACCGCAGGTTGAAGCGCCAGTCGACGAATTCCAGGCTGAGGCCGTCGGTTTCGTCCACCGTCTCGGCCAAGGGCTGGAACTGCGCCCGGACCCGGGCAATCGCGCCCTTCGGGTCGGTCAGGTGGTAGTTGATCTCTCCGGACGACGGGAAGGTCGCGCGGCGGCCCGCGACGAGATCGGCCAAAGCGCCCTTGCGGCTGACCAGTTCGGCGATGAGGACGAAGGGGATCATGCCACTGTCGCACCAGACGAAGTCGCGGAAGTAGTGGTGGGCCGACATCTCGCCGCCGTAGACCGCGCCTGTGTCGCGCATCGCCTGCTTGACGAAGGCGTGACCGGTGCGGGCCTGAACCGCGATGCCACCGGCGACGGCCACGACATCTTTGGTGTTCCAGACCACGCGGGGGTCATGGACGATTTTGGCGCCATGCTCCTTGGCGAGGAAGACCTCTGCCAGAAGGCCCACGATATACTCGCCGTCAATGAACGCCCCGGTGTGGTCGAAGAAGAAACAGCGGTCGAAGTCGCCATCCCAAGCCACGCCCAAATCCGCTCCAGCGGCAATAACGGCATCCGCCGTCTGCGGGCGGTTTTCCACCAGCAGCGGGTTAGGGATACCGTTGGGGAAGGTGCCATCCGGGTTGTGGTGCAGCAGAACGTACTGCAGCGGAGAACCGAGTTTCGCGAGGCCCTCGGCAATCGCATCGAAGGTCGGACCAGCGGTGCCGTTGCCCGCATTAACCAGAATCTTCAAGGGACGCAGAGCTTTGACATCCACGAAGGACAACACGGTTTCGACATAGGCCGCCCGCGCCTCAACGCTGACATCGCGGAGGGTGCCGCCGGATTGCGCGGGGCCGAAGTCATCCGCCTCGGCCAAAGCCTTGATCGCTGACAGGCCAGTGGCGGCATCCAATGGGGCCGAGCCTTTGCGGACCATCTTCAAGCCGTTGTAATCAATCGGGTTATGCGAGGCGGTGATCTCGATCCCGCCATCCGCGGCGAAATGCGTCGTGGCGTGGTACATCTCTTCCGTTCCGGCAAGGCCAAGGTCCAGAACCTCGACATCTTCGGCAAGCAGCGCCTGTACCACGGCAGCCGCCAATTCCTGCGACGAGGCCCTGCAATCGCGGCCGACTACGACCTTCTTGGCCAACAAAGCGCGGGCAAAACCCCTGCCCACGCGGTAGGCGATCGCCTCATCCAGATCGACTCCAAGGCGGCCACGAATGTCATAAGTCTTAAAGCAGGTCAGTGTCATGGCCCGAAATCCTTGAGCGGTCTGTCTTTGAATTGATATGGGGGCCGGATTTCCAGCCCCCGCTTGTCAGCCTTTGGCACCGGCGCCGCGTGCGTAGACGTCTTCATAGCGAACGATGTCATCCTCGCCGAGGTATATGCCGGTCTGCACCTCGATCAGCACCATGTTGACCTTGCCCGGGTTTTCCATCCGGTGCACGGCACCGAGTGGGATATAGACCGACTGGTTTTCGGTGACCAAACGCACCTCCTTGTCGACCGTGACCTTGGCGGTGCCTTCGACGACGATCCAATGCTCGGCCCGGTGATGGTGGCTTTGCAGGCTGAGCGCGGCACCCGGATGCACGACGATGCGCTTGACCTGGAAGCGGTTGCCTATGACGAGGCTTTCAAACCAACCCCACGGCCGGTGGTCTTTCGGGAAGGTCTCCGCCTGTGGGGCCTTCTCGGCCTTGAGCCTGTTCACGGCCAGCTTGACGTCCTG
>CANBRQ010000126.1 GCA_947371955.1 Paracoccaceae bacterium
CCGACACTTCGCCGCCCATGATGCCCGCCAGCGACTCAACGCCCGCATCATCGGAAATTGCCATCATCCCGGCGCGCAGGGTGTAGGTCTTCCCATCAAGTGCCAGGAACTCCTCGCCGCCGGCCGCCGGGTGAATGCGCAGGTCGCCCTTCACCTTGGCCGCATCGAAGACGTGCAGGGGCCGGTTCAAGCCGTAGGTGAAATAGTTGGTGACATCGACCAGCGCCGAGATCGGGCGCAGGCCGATGGCCTTCAGCCGCTGCTGCATCCAGTCGGGCGAGGAGCCGTTCGTCACACCCCGGATCGTCCTGCCTGCGAAATGCGGGCAGCCTTTGGCAATCAGTTCAGGGTCAATCGCCACGCCGATGGGCGAAGCAAAGCCACCCGTCACCGCCGCCACCGGCATGGGCCGCAGAACGCCCAGACCGCGGGCCGCAAGGTCGCGTGCGATGCCACGCACGCCCAGGGCGTCGGGACGGTTCGGGGTGATCTTGATCTCGACCATCGGGTCGACGGTGCCGGGGCGGTTCAGCGCTAGCCAATCGACAAATCTCTGGCCGACCTCACCGGAGGGGAGTTCGATGATGCCGTTGTGTTCATCCGACAATTCCAGTTCGCGTTCCGAGGCCATCATGCCCTGGCTTTCCACGCCGCGAATCTTGCCCACGCCAAGGGTCACGTCGATGCCGGGCACATAATCGCCGGGTTTGCACAGCACGACCGTGATTCCCTCACGTGCATTGGGCGCGCCGCAGACGATCTGCTTTTCACCCTCATCCGTCAGCACCCGGCAAACCCTTAGCTTGTCGGCATCGGGGTGCTTTTCGGCGTGGATGATCTTGGCCAGCGTGAAGGGCGCCAGACGGGCAGCGGGGTTCACCACCTCTTCCACTTCCAGACCCAGATCGGTCAGCGCCTCGGTGATCTCGTCCACCGAAGCGGAGGTATCGAGATGGTCCTTGAGCCAGGAGAGGGTGAATTTCATCGCGGGCCTTCGTGAGCTTGGGGTTTCGGCGGGGTCTGTCTAGGCTTGAGGGGCTTAGCGCAAAGTGCGGGAAAGGAAAAGCAGGGGAAAGCGTGGGTTGCCGGAGTGGAAACGGATTGTCCTGCAATCACGCAGGACGTTTTTACACTTTCTTGTGCGCCACGGGGTAAAGCGATGACATGGACCCCATGCTTGAGATCCCCAAACGGCGCAGACCTGTCACCGGTTTCCGGCTGTGCTGTCTTATGGCTGTGACTGTGCTGATCGTCCTGTCGCTGTGTCAGCAAAGCGGCTGACCTCAGCCGCGTGACCGGGCCACGGCCAGCAGGTTCTGCAGGATGCTGGCATAGCCCCGCGCATCGTCGATCGCCCGGTGCGTGTGGGGATGATCGCCCAGCCAATCGGCCGGCACATCAGGCTCGTAGGCCACGCGGTGCGGTTGGCTCATCAAACCCGCAATCAGGCTGTCGAGGTCAAGCGCCGCAAAGCCGTTGAACACCTTGCGCTGCAACCGGATGCCGACACTGGCGCGAGATCCCAGATAGCGGTCAAGGTAATGATCGATCCAGGGGCCGTCGAATATCAGTGGACGGGCGGTGAAAACGCGCAGGCCGGGCAGGCTTTCCACCCATTGTGCGAAACGCTCCATCACCACAGCGGGCGGCTCGGGGTTGGTGGTTGCGGCTGCCCAGACCTCGGGCTGCGTCTGCCACCACTCCATCGTGCCCAGGTCCTGAACGCGGTCCGGGCGTGGTTCCAGAACGGCCTCAAACTCCCCCACGACGTCTCCGCTCGTGGACACGGCCACCGAGGCAAAGGCCAGCATGGAGTTGCGGTTGGGGTTAGGTCCGTCGCATTCGACATCCGTCACGACATAGGTGACCTCGTCCGCTGCCGCGATCATCGGCTAAGACCGCCCGGCAGGTCAGGCATGTCGAGTGCTGAGAAGCCATAATGGCGCAGCCAGCGCAGGTCGGATTCGAAGAAGGCGCGCAGGTCGGGGATGCCATACTTCAGCATGGCAATGCGGTCGATGCCCATGCCGAAGGCGAAGCCTTGCCATTGTGTCGGGTCGACGCCGGCCGCCGACAGGACCTTGGGATGCACCATGCCGGAGCCGAGGATTTCCAGCCAAGAGTCGCCCTGACCGATCTTCAACTGGCCACCTTCCCATGAACAGCGGATATCGACCTCTGCCGAAGGTTCGGTGAAAGGGAAATGGCTCGCGCGGAACCGCAGTTCCACCGAAGGCACTTCAAAGAAGGCGCGGCAGAATTCCTCCAGCGTCCATTTCAGGTTGGCCATCGAGATATTGCGGTCAATCGCGAGGCCCTCGACCTGATGGAACATCGGCGCATGCGTCTGGTCCATGTCCATCCGGTAGACACGGCCGGGGGCAATCACGCGGATCGGGGCGCCTTGGGCGGCCATGGCGCGGATCTGCACGGGGGAAGTGTGAGTGCGCAGGACGTGGGGCGGGCGGTTGTCGCCCGGCGCACGGGCCATGAAGAAGGTGTCATGCTCTTGCCGGGCGGGGTGTTCCGGCGGGATATTCAGGGCGTCGAAATTGTACCAGTCCGATTCCACCTGCGGACCTTCGGCCACGGCAAAGCCCATGTCGCCGAAGATGGCAGTCAGTTCCTCCATGACCTGAGACACCGGATGGATCGTGCCATGCGGGCGCGGGCGGCCCGGCAGCGTTACGTCCAGCCACTCGCTGCGCAGGCGTTCGTCCAGCGCCGCGTCGGCCAGCCCGGCCTTCTTGGCGCGCAGGGCGGCGTCAATCTCGTCCTTCAGCACATTCAGATTGGCCCCGGCGGCCTTACGATCCTCGGGGGCCATCTTGCCCAACGAAGCCATCAGCGCCGAAATCTCGCCCTTCTTGCCAAGGGCCGACAGGCGCACCTCTTCCAGAGCGGATTCGTCCGATGCCGTAGCCACGGCGGTCAGGAATTTGGCCTTCAGCGTGTCGAGCCCGTCCATAGGAGCCTCCCTCAGATTCAGGGCGGTGCTAGCCGGATGACGGTCCGGATGCAAGTGGCGGCGGGGCCGGGGCCGCTGCGAAACAATTGAAACGCGATCATGCCGGAAACGGCGACAGTCTGAAACAGCCGAGGTTCAGAAAGGCTTCATCAAGCGGAAAGGGTCCGCCGATACATCAACCAGGAGCAAAAGACATGAGCGAGTTTCCGGGATTTACCACGATGTTCCACGCCGAAACCGGCAAGACGTTCGGAACGAAGACCATAGATGGCCAGACTTTCTACTATGTGATTGATCACTTCTTCAACGACTCGTTTGCCAACGATGTGCGCCAGACAAACAACTGGGCTGGTCCTGAGGTCAAGTTCTATAACCCCACCGGATACATCCACTATTTGGACACCGGTTGGGCGGTGCATGGTGGGGGCGAGAACGATACCCTCGACGGCTATACTCTGGCGGACTGGATCGCCGGAGGGACTGGTGATGACCGTTTGAAAGGTCTTGGTGGTCGCGATTTTCTGGAAGGCGATGAGGGCAACGACGACCTTTACGGTGGCGACGATGCGGACTGGCTCTACGGTGGCTCTGGCAATGACAAGCTTTATGGGGACAGCGGCAACGACAACATGAACGGCGGAAGCGGTGACGACTGGATGAACGGCGGCGCCGGGGATGACGTGCTGGCCGGTGGTCTGGGCAATGACATGTTCCGCATTGACAGCAGTTCAAACGACACGATCAAGGAAGCCGCAAACGAGGGCACCGACACAGTCTATCTGGCCCGGTCCAGCTACACGCTGGTGGCAAACGTCGAAAACGTGATTGTCGATGCCAACATCATCTCGACCGTCGCGGTGACCGGCAACGCGCTGGACAACACCCTGACCGGGGCGCAGGGCGCTGACAACCTCAAAGGCGGGGCCGGGGCGGATGTGCTCAACGGGCAGGGTGGCAATGACTGGATCTATGGGGGCACCGAAGGCGACAGCCTGTACGGCGGCGCGGGCGACGACAGACTCTACGGCGACGCAGGCGACGACCGGCTGGACGGCGGCGCAGGGGCCGACATGCTGGCGGGCGGTGCGGGTCAGGACACCTATGTGCTGGACGATACCGTCGACACGATCTCGGAGGCGGTGGACGATGGCACCGACACCGTGGAAAGTCTGCTGGCCTCGACCACGCTGGCGGCCAATGTCGACAACCTGAAGCTGTTCTTCGCAGGCACATCTGAAGGCTATGGCAACGCCCTGACCAACGAGATCACCGGCAGCGTCTGGAACAACTTCCTGGACGGCGGCGACAGCTATGACTGGGTCCGGGGCAGCTTCGGCAATGACACCGTGCATGGAGGCAACGGCAACGATTTCGTCTCGGGCGATGAGGGGTCCGACCTTGTCTATGGCGACGAGGGCGATGATGCCGTGGAAGGTGGCGATGGGGTCGACTTCCTGTATGGCGGCAATGGCAACGACATGGAGCGTGGCGGCAACGGCGACGACTTCCTCTATGCTGGCAACGGCAATGACACGCTGATCGGCGATGCGGGCAATGACCGCATCTACGGCGGCAGCGGCACCAACCGGGTGTTCGCCGGGGCCGGCGACGACCAGATCCGCGGCGACATCGGTGCCGATGTGCTGTGGGGCGAGGCGGGGGCGGACAAGTTCATCTTCACCAAACTGGCCGACTCCACCACCTCGTCCTATGACCGCATCATGGATTTCACCCATGGCAGCGACAAGATCGACCTTTCGGGGATCGATGCCGAGACAACTGCGTCGGGCAATCAGGCCTTCCACTGGGCCGGCGCCCAGCCGATGTTCGGCAGTGAGGGCGACCTGTTCTTCCGCACCACACTGGCCGGATCGGTGGTCGAGGGGGATGTGAACGGCGACGGGGTGGTCGATTTCCGCATCCTGATCTCGGGCGTCTATGACATGCAGGCTGCCGATTTCATTCTGTGATCTGGCGCGACGCCGATGTGAAGCCTGTCGCTTGACGCCGGCCCAAGGCCGAAAACCCCGCCTTGGCGGGGTTTTGTTTTCATCCGAGGTCAGATGAAATCGACCGCGGTCAGGTCGGCTGCGGTCAGATGTCGGTCAGCATCCTGCACCCACAGCAGGTCCGTGCCGTATTCGATCTGCACCCGGCCATTCTTCAGCGTGGTCAGGGTCAGATCGGCAAACGCCACACCCAGCGAGATCGTGTCGATGCCATCCTGAAAGTCGATGATGCGGTCCTTTGTGCCATCGGCCTCCAGCACGAAATGATCGGCCCCCAACCCACCGGTCAAGGCATCCTGGCCTTGACCATCGTGGATTTCGTCGTTGCCAGCATCGCCGTTCAGGTTGTCATTGCCATCATTGCCGAACAGCAGATCCTGACCCGCGCCGCCATTCAGAGTGTCATTGCCAAGGCCGCCATAGCCCGTGTCATTGCCAGCATCGCCGAAAAGACGGTCATTGCCCGCATCACCCTGCAGGACATCGGCATCGTTGCCGCCCTGCAATTGGTCATTGCCCTCGCCGCCCAGCAGGGTGTCGTCCTGAGTGCCGCCCTTGGCCAGATCGTCGCCACTGCCGCCTGATAGCTTGTCCGCCGCCATGCCGCCAATCAGAGTGTCATTGCCGGTGCCCGCATTGATGTCGTCCGGCAGGATCGATCCTTGCAGAAAATCTGCCCCCGCCGTACCGGCCCGGCTGAAAAGTCGCGCGCCAAGCCCGAAGTCGGAATAGTGCATTCCCTCGGCGCTGGTCGAAAGCGCGGTCTCGCCCAGATAGATTTGCACCTTGTGCAGGTTCACGCTGCCCGCCAGAGGGATGTAGTAGACCAGGCTGCCGCCGCCGCTGGAGGGCAGGGTGTAACGCAGCGCCTCGAAGGACGAATCCCCAATGGCGGCGTGGTAGCTGACATCGACGAGGGTCATCTGCCCGGGACCGGTGGCACTGAAGGCATGGGTCCCATGGTTCGGCCCCAGCAAGACCTGCGCTTCGCGCCCGGTTTCCGATGCGAACTCGATCACCCCGTCGTCGTCCGAGACGACAACCTGCCCGGTGCCCCGTCCAAGCGCATGGCCCTGCGCATCGAAGCGTACGGTCAGGGCCTGACCGGTCCGCAAAGCCTCGGCATCCGGCGACAGGCTGCGGTCGAGGTACTCGAAGGGGCGGGCATCGCCCGCGCTGACGGCACTGGTGACATGCGCCACGGCATCCGCAGAACGGTCGGCGGGCAGCAGGTAGAAATCGAAACCATTCGCCGTGAAATGCTCTGCCCGCAGGCTGAAGGTCGCACCATTCAACAGGGTTCCGGTCACAAGCTGCCTGTCCAGCGCCGGAGGCCCAGCGAGATTGACGCCACCAATCGCCCAGATTGTGCCGATGTCACCCGAAGCCCCGGTGGTATTGCTGTCGTTGATCGTGATCGAGGTTGCGGACGCGTTGCCGCTGGCGTGCGCCACCTGAAGGATCTGGCCGGAATAATGCGTCATGTCGCACCCTGATTGTCCTGAACTGCTGCCAGTTTCGTCCGGTTCAGGGCTTTGGACGAGGGTACTAGGTCTGACCAAGCCGCAGGTCCCGCCGGGCCCAAGGTCTGGCAAGGTGGCCTCAGGTTAGCAGCCCAAAGGCTGACCAATGCGGCACTGCTTCCGCAAGCTTGGCGATCGCAACCTCTTGCCCGCTTTCAGGCCGAACATTTGCAAGCGCGGCTTTTTAATCAGAAAGCCCCGTGCAGGTCTGACCTGCACGGGGCTTCATGTTCAATCAAAGGGCTCAGGCCGCGGCGGGCAGAGCGGCCTTGGCTTGGGCTGCGATGGCGTTGAACGCCTCGGGCTCGTGCACGGCCAAATCAGCCAGAACCTTCCGGTCGACCACGATGCCAGCCTTGTTCAGGCCGTCGATCAGACGCGAGTAGGTGAAGACCGGGTCGAACAGACGGACGGCAGCGTTGATACGGGCGATCCACAGCACGCGGAACTGACGCTTGCGGGCCTTGCGGTCACGCGTGGCGTATTGCTGGGCCTTGTCGACGGCCTGCGTGGCGGTCTTGAAGTTGGTCGAGCGGGCGGCATAGTAGCCAGCCGCCTTGGCAATCACCTTGCGGTGGCGGGCGTGTGTTACAACGCCGGATTTGACGCGGGACATATCTGGCTCTCCTTAGCGGTTGTACGGCATGTATTTCTTGACGATCTTCTCATCGGGGGCCGACAGGATCATGGTCCCTGCCGAGTTCCGGACGAATTTCGCCGAGCGTTTGATCATGCCGTGACGCTTGCCCGCCGGGCCGGCCTTCACGTGGCCGTTGGCGGTGAAGCTGAAACGCTTCTTGGCCGCCGATTTGGTCTTCATCTTGGGCATTTCCATCTCCGTGGTTTCAGGCACGACTCGGCATGCCACGTGGGCCGGCCGTGCGGGGTAGTCGAAGTCAGGCGTATAGGAGCAGGTCTGACGGGACGCAAGGGGCAAAGCTTCTGTGTTTTGGCGGCTTTGCTACTTGGTGAAGCGGCTGATTACCCGCATGAACACATCGGGCATCTCGGCAAAGGTATAGCCGCGCCCATGCTGGGTCAGAGCCACCACGATCAGTACGCCGCCGATCAGCACCAAGATAGCGGCGGCGCGCGGCACTGTGCCGTCCACCCAAGCGGAAAGCATAGCGGGCACCGCCATCAAGATGGCGACGATGCCCACGACGATGATCAGATCCGTATCCATGAATACTCCGGGGTTAAGCCGGCAATCGCCTTTCAGCGATTATTCAGGATCAACCTGCGAAATCAACCGTTCATCGCAAGGTGCAACGCGAAGGACGTTGGTTGTGCCTTTCACGTTGAAGGGAACCCCTGCGGTCAGAACGATCATGTCTTCGATACCGGCAAAGCCATCTGCCCGCGCCGCTTTCACGGCTGCCAGCACGGCACCCTTGAGGCGGATCTGCGGTTCACAGATGACGCAATGGGTGCCCCAGGTCAGCGACAAACGGCGGGCCGAGGACATCAGGGGCGTCAGCGCGATGATCGGCACGCGCGGACGTTCGCGCGACACCAGTGCCGCCGTGTTGCCGGTCTGGCTGAACGAGCAAATGGCCTTGATGTTGGTCGCTTCCGCGATCTCGCGCGCCGCAGCAACGATACCATCGGCAATCGACTCTCGCTGGATGTTGCGGCTGGCTTCGATGACCTGACGGTAGGTCGGGTCCTTCTCGACCGCGATGGCGACGTTGTTCATCGTCGTCACCGCCTCGATCGGATACTTGCCAGCTGCCGATTCGGCCGAGAGCATGATGGCATCCGCACCTTCGTAGATGGCGGTGGCCACGTCAGAGACTTCGGCGCGGGTTGGAACCGGCGCTTCGATCATCGATTCCAGCATCTGGGTCGCCACGATCACCGGCTTGGCAGCCGCGCGCGCGCCACGGATCAGGCGCTTCTGGATCGGCGGCACGGTGTAGACCGGCAGTTCGACGCCAAGGTCGCCGCGGGCCACCATGATGCCATCCGACACCTGCAGAATCGCGTCATAGGCCTTTACGGCGGCCGGCTTTTCGATCTTGGCCATGATGGCGGCACGGCCACGGGCCATGCCGCGCGCTTCAATCACATCCTCGGGACGCTGGACGAAGGACAAGGCCAGCCAGTCCACGCCCAACTCGCAAGCGAATTCCAGATCGACGCGGTCCTTTTCCGACAGCGCGGCCACCGGCAACACCACGTCGGGCACGTTCACGCCCTTGCGGTTGGAGATCGTGCCGCCCACGGACACGGTGCAATTGGCGAAATCCTTGCCGCAGTCGTCGACGATGACCCGGATCTTGCCGTCGTTGACCAGAAGCGAAGCCCCAGGTTCCAGAGCCGCGAAGATTTCGGGGTGGGGCAGTTGCACGCGGTTCACGTCGCCGGGAACCGAAGACAGGTCCATGCGGAACTTTGCGCCCTCGATCAGATCTTCCGAACCATTTGCGAAGGTGCCGACGCGCAGTTTCGGGCCCTGAAGGTCGGCCAGAATGCAGATCGGGCGACCGATGTCGGCCTCGACCTTGCGGATAATCACATGACGGGCGCGGATGTCCTCATGGGTGCCGTGGCTCATATTCAGGCGGAACACATCTGCTCCCGCCTCGAACAAAGCGCGGATGGTCGCGTAGTCGCTGGAGGCGGGGCCCAAAGTGGCCACGATCTTCACATTCCGAAGGCGTCTCATGCCTTGATCCTTTTCGTCGTATTCCGAGGTTACGGTGGGCCGCTGGCCTTATGGCCCAAATGGCCCAAGGGAGCAACTGGGCCGTGATCAGCCTAAGGCCCGGCCATGAAAATTCAGCGAAGAAGTGATGACAGACTGCCCAAGCCGCAGGCAACCCGCATTTGAACCCCGCACGCTGCGCAGGCGATTCCCTTTTCCGCTGGCCTTCGCTATGACGGGGCGCGAGGTACTGAACACATGCCCCCTTATCACATCATAGGCGAAACCCGCCCCGGTCGCTGGCTTGTAACCTGCGACCATGCCTCCAACCACGTGCCGCAGGATGTCTGCGGCGGCGACCTGGGGATTTCCGCCGAGGACATGCAGCGCCACATCGCCTGGGACCTGGGCGCACGCGGCGTGGCCGAGGCCCTTGGTGAGGCGCTGGACAGCCCGGTCATTTGTTCGGACTTCAGCCGGCTGGTGATTGACGCCAACCGGGGCGAGGAAGACCCGACGCTGGTCATGCGGCTTTATGATGGCACGATCATCCCGGGCAACGCCCATGTCACCCCCGCCGAGGTCGAGCGCCGCCTTGCCACCCTGCACCGGCCCTATCACGCGGCCTTGGCGCGGCTGGCGGCAAGACAGGCGGATACGGTCATTCTGGCCATCCACTCTTTCACACCCGCCCTGCGAGGCCGTTCGCCGCGCCCGTGGCATGTGGGTGTGCTTTATTCCCATCTGGATGACCGTCTTTCGGTACCGCTGATCGCGCGCCTGTCGCAGGAAGCGGACCTGTGCATTGGCGACAATGAACCCTATGCCGGCCACCTGCCCGGCGATGCCATTGACCTGCACGCTTTGCAGAAATGCCGCCAGAACACCTTGATAGAACTGCGCCACGACCTCATCTCTGACGCTGCGGGGCAAAGGGCATGGGCCCTGCGCCTTGCGCCGATTCTGTCCGAAGTTCTGGAGGCTGTTGATGGAAAAGCTTGATCCTGCCACGACCGAAAAGCTGGAGGCGGCAGCCTTCCGGGCGCTGATGCATCACCTCTTGGAAAAGCGTCCCGATGTGCAGAACATCGACCTGATGAACCTCGCCGGCTTCTGCCGCAACTGCCTGAGCCGCTGGTACAACGAAGCGGCCACGGCGGAAGGCATCGCCATGACCAAAGAAGAAGCGCGCGAGATCGTCTATGGCATGCCATATGCCGATTGGGTGGCGCAGAACCAGACGGCTGCTGATGCTGCCAAGAAGGCGGCGTTCGAGGTGGCGTTTCGCGAGAATGTTGGTGGAGAGCCACCTCAGTCCTGAATTGGCGCAGCTCGGGGGGACCAGTCCCCCCGAGCCGAAGGGGCTATCTGCCCCTCGCGGACCACCCCGAGGATCCTTCTGCAAGTATGAAAGGGGCAAGTCAGGGCCGAGAGTCGAACCGGTGGCGCGCGGCTTCGATCTGGGTGAGGTTCCGTTCCGCCCAACGCCAGACGCCGCAGAAGGCGTCACCAAGGCCAAGGCCGAGGTCTGTGAGCCGATAGTCGACCCGTGGTGGGATCACTGGATGGATTGTTCGGATCAGGAGGCCATCCCGTTCCATCGCGCGCAGGGTCTGGGTCAGCATTTTTTGGCTGATGCCGGGGATATGCTGGCCGAGCACTGTAAAGCGCATCTCGCCCTGCGCCGCCAGCACCTCCAGCACGATCATCGTCCATTTGTCTGCGACCCGGCTGATCAGATCGTTGACCAGCGCCTCGACCCTTGGATCGATCGGAGCGCCTTGCGGATCGGTGGCGGTCATGGGTCACTTTCCTTTCGGTAAGTACGGATATTTCGGGTGCCTTCTTACCAAGGGTAAGCAGACGGCTATATCACGGCAAGACTTCCCCTTCCCGAAAGGACTCCATCATGGATTTGACCGAAAACACCATTCTCATCACCGGCGGCGGTTCCGGCATTGGCCGCGGTCTGGCCGAGGCGTTTCACAAACTGGGCAACAAGGTGATCATCGCTGGCCGCCGCGCGGATGTATTGGCCGAGGTGGTTGCCGCCAATCCGGGCATCGATTCGGTCGTGTTGGATATCGAAGACGCAGCCTCATTGCCCGGCTTTGCCGAGACGGTGACCCGGGCGCATCCCTCGCTCAACGTCCTGATCAACAACGCGGGCATCATGCGGGCCGAGAATGTTCTGGCGGAGCCCTATGATCTGACCGATGCCGAGGCCACCGTGGCCATCAACTTCCTCGGGCCCATCCGCCTGACCGCCGCCCTGCTGCCGCATCTGAAGGCGCAACCGAAAACGGCGGTTCTGAACGTGTCATCCGGTCTGGCGTTCGTGCCCTTGGCCATGACGCCGACCTATTCGGCCACCAAGGCAGCGCTGCATTCCTGGAGCCAGTCGCTGCGCCATCAGTTGCGCGCGACGTCTATCGAGGTGATCGAGATCGCCCCGCCCGCCGTCGCCACCGACCTGATGCCGCGCAGCCGCAGCAATCCGATGGCGCAGCAGTTGGATGACTATATCGCGGAAGTGATGGACCTGCTGGCGAAAGGGACCCCGGAAATCCTGGTGGAACGTGTCAAGCGCCTGCGCGAGGCCGAATCATCTGGCCATTACGAAGGCGTTTTTGCGGCACTCAACCCCGCTGGTTGACAGTCTGGGGCGTTCAACCGGGGATTGTTTCAGAAATCCACAGCAATTGAGGCAACAATTTGACATCGCCGGAAAAAGCCTTCTTTGTGCCTTAAAGCAAGGGAGAGCCCGGAATGACCGCAATGCTGCCGATGGTACCGATCCTCATGTTGGCGTTTTCGACCATCGTGATGGAAACCTGCTTCACGGGCCCAACCGGCAAGCCGGCTGACCGCTCTCATCTCGACGATCCGAACGCGCATCTGGAAGACCTTGTCCTGTGCACCGTTAAGACCAAGCGCGGCTTCCGTCGCGCCTGAGCCAAAGTGTAAAGACCCCGCCAAGGCCGCCTTAAACGGCGGCCTTTCGCATTTCCTCCAGATAGATTTCCCGAAGACGCGCCACGATGCTGCCCGGCTTGCCGGTGCCGACAGAAGCCCCGTCAATCTCGACCACCGGCATGACGAAGGCCGAGGCCGAGGTGATGAAGGCCTCATCCGCGCCTTGCGCCTCGGCGATCGTGAAGGGGCGCTCTTCCACCTCCATCTGCGCTTCGGCGGCAAAGTGCAGCACCGCTGACCGGGTGATGCCGTGCAGGATATCCGACGACAGTTGCCGCGTGATGATCCGGTTGCCCTTGACGATATAGGCGTTGTTGCTGGTTCCCTCCGTCACCACACCCTCTTCGACAAACCAGCTGTCATCGACCCCGGCCTTCTTGGCCGCCATCTTGGCCATCGAGGGGTACAGCAGCTGCACCGTCTTGATGTCGCGCCGGCCCCAGCGGATGTCGGGGATCGAGATCACCTTCCAGCCGGTCTTGGCCGCAGGGTTCTCGGCCAGACCGGGTTTGGATTGGGTGAACATCACCACGGTCGGTTTCACCTCCGGGCCGGGATAGGCGAAGTCACGGTCGCCGGGGTTGCCCCGG
>CANBRQ010000127.1 GCA_947371955.1 Paracoccaceae bacterium
AAGATCGGCCCGACTTCGGCATAGGGCTGCGGGGCCGGGAAGGGGCGGTGGGCCAGAACCAGCATGGCGGCACCTTCGGGGATGTTCTGCAGACACTGCCGGCAAGGGTTGCTATCCCCATCGCTGATCTGCCGTTCAGGCTTCTGGCCATTGGCGTCGGGGGCGCCTGATTGATAGGCACGGACGAGATCGGTGGGGATTGGGGTAAAGCGCATGGTCATCTCCTCTTTGCGCCAACATCGGTCAGCGGGCCGCCTGTCGCGACCCGTTTCTTGCGCAAAGAGGGCAAACGTCAGAACAGGAAGTTGGCCGCGTTCTGCATGTCTGCAACGGTCTCATTCAGAACGAGGATATGCAGATTGGGTCCGATGTTCATCTGCACATCCAAGCCGGACTGCACGAAGCCGATGGCCGAAAGCTGACTAACCCCGCCAATCTGGATGTGATCCGATCCGACGGTGAAATCACCGATGCGGTCCGAGCCGTCCCCGCGCAGGAAGACAAAGGTATCCGCCCCGTCCCCGCCGCTCAGACGGTCATTGCCCTTGCCGCCGTTCAACGTGTCATTGCCCTCAAGGCCCGACAAGGTATCTGCCCCGGCCCCACCCACCAGCCGATTGTCCGTAGCACTGCCCGTCAGCTTGTCAGCCTTGGCCGTGCCGGTCAGGTTTTCGACGTCGAAGATCGAGACAGAGCCCGCGCCGACAAGCCCAAAATCCTGCCACACATAATCCAAGTCCAAGGACAGGGTCACCCCTTTGACAAAGCGACTGAGGACGAGTGTGTCCGTCCCCAGATCGCCCTCGACAACCACGCGCAAGCCCGGAGGTAGTTCGATAAGGGACAGGCTGTCGTTGCCTTCTCCCAGCGCGACCGCTCCGGGGCCCTGCTGGCCAAGGGTCACGGTATCGTTGCCATCGCCTGCGTCGACAAAATCGGCGCGGCCCTTGACCAGATTGATGGTGTCATTGCCCGCCGACGTCAGGATGTATCCAACTTTTCCGCCGGTCAGAGTGATCGAATCGTTCCCTTCGTCGGACTGGATAGAGCCGATGAAATCAGATCCGGAGACAAACGTGTTGTTGCCAGCCCCAAGCACAACCTGATTGACCAATCCGTTGATCGTCACGGTGTCGTTGCCATCAGACAGCGCGATGCTGCGTACGGTGGCGTCTGCTCCAACGTTCACCGACGTCGTGGTGCCGGCATCAGAGTAGGCTATCAACGACCCGAGGAACCCGCCGGTCAGGTTGACGATGTTGTTTCCATGACCAAGGACCAGAGAATCAGCGCCATTCGCCAGCGTGACCGTGTTGTTGCCGTCGCCAAGCTGAACCTGACTGGTAAAACCGTTCACCGTGACCGTGTCGTTGCCGTCAGAAAGCGCTATGCTGCGGACATTGGCATTCGCCCCGATGGTCAACGCGTTCGCGCTGGATGCGACCGAATAGGCCGTGATGGAGCCGAGGAAGCCTGCGTTCATCACCAGAGTGTTGTTGCCCGCACCGAACGTGATCGAATCGCCGCCGTTTTGCAGGGTGAAGGTGTTGGTGCCGTCCGCCCGGATCGACCCGAAGGCGCCGCTGCCACCGTTGAAGGTGTTGATACCATTGCCGAACCGCAAGGCATCGATCGAGCCGGACGAGCCGTTGAAGATATTCGTCGTGCCCGTTAGGATCGCCTCATTGATCGCCCCGCTGCCCTGCGTCACCGTATTCGTACCGCTGCCAAGTGCGATGTGGCGGGTGCGCTGATCGCCGAGGGTAAGGGTCGTATCACCGGTGCCGCCCTCGATAAATCGGACCCTTGTGTTGAACAGTGTTACGTTCACGTTGGTCAAACCGTCGCCGAGGTTCAGGAACTGGATGGTGCGCCGGACACCGTCGTTGGTGTCCGTGATGTTGACCGCCATCGCGCCGGCGGAGTCGAAAGACATGATCGGAACGCCCCACGCCGGTCCGGAAAGCGTCATGTTCAACTTGTAGGTATCCGGCAAACCGCCTGTTTGGACCCCAACGCCTCCAAAACTGCCCCACTGGAACGTTTGGCCAAAAATCGTGAAGTCGCTCGACCCGTTCAGGTTCACGGTGTTGGTAATCAAAGACATCGCAAAATCCCCCGTTTTTGGGCCGAAATCAGCGCTTCCAGCCGCTTTTCAATGTTGCGCAGTAAACAATCTTTTGATGCAACGTTTTGCGCTAAAGTCACATCTGTCAAGACGGATGACGTGCCCTACCCGATCGCCGCCTGACTTCGGTGAGGGCTTGCAACCAAGGCGTGATCGGCCTATATCCCCGTCAACAGCGGTTTCAGGGTCCAAACCTGAAGCTACCGAACCTCGCAGCGGGCCTGTCGGCCCGTTTTTTGTTTTTGGGACCACCCTCATGTCTGACCTTATCGCCAAAACCGCCATGGACCGCCGTCTGGCCGACATCATCACTCCGGTGATCGAAGGCTTGGGCTTTGAACTGGTGCGCGTGCGTCTCATGGGTGGCGCCACTCGTATCCTGCAGATCATGGCCGACCGGCCCGACGGCGGAATTGGCGTCGATGAATGCGGCGCGATCTCGACTGCGGTCTCGGCCATTCTGGACGTCGAAGACCCGATCGAAGAAAACTACGTGCTGGAGGTTTCCTCGCCCGGCATCGACCGCCCGCTGACACGTCTGAAGGATTTCGAGGTCTGGAAGGGCTGGGAAGCCCGGCTTGAGACGACCGAACTGGTCGACGGCCGCCGCCGCTTCAAGGGTGGGCTGATGGGCGTCGAAGGCGACGAGGTGCTGATCGAGATTGAAGAAGGTGGTCAGGACGTGACCATCGGCCTCAACTTTGAATGGCTCGCCGATGCCAAGCTGATCCTGACCGATGAGCTGATCGCCGAAATGCTGCGCCAGCGCAAAGTGCTGGACATCGACGAGACCGAATTTGACGAGATCGAACAGTCTGAAGGCGAGGAAGAAGACCCCTCCGACCTGACGAAACACGAAGTAACCAAACACTAAGCCGGGAGAGAACCGATGGCGATTACCTCTGCCAACCAGCTTGAACTTCTGCAGACCGCCGAGGCGGTGGCGCGGGAAAAGATGATCGACCCGGATCTGGTGATCCAGGCGATGGAAGACAGCCTCGCCCGTGCTGCGAAGTCGCGCTATGGCGCCGAGATGGACATCCGGGTGAAGATCGACCGCAAGACCGGCCGCGCCACCTTCGCCCGCATCCGCACCGTGGTTGAGGATGAACTGCAAGATAACCATCACGCGCAGATCACCAAGAAGCAGGCTGCTGCTTTCAAGGTTGATCCGCAGATCGGTGACGAGATCATTGACGAAGTGCCGCCGGTCGATCTGGGCCGAATCGCTGCGCAATCGGCCAAGCAGGTGATTCTGCAAAAGGTCCGCGAAGCGGAACGGGATCGCCAGTACGATGAATTCAAGGACCGCAAGGGCACGATCATCAACGGTCAGGTCAAGCGCGAGGAATACGGCAACATCATCGTCGACATCGGTCGCGGTGAAGCCATCCTGCGCCGGAACGAGAAGATCGGCCGCGAATCATACCGCCCGAACGACCGCATCCGCGCCTATATCAAGGACGTCCGCCGTGAAGCGCGTGGCCCGCAGGTCTTCCTGAGCCGGACCGACCCGCAGTTCATGGCCGAACTGTTCAAGATGGAAGTGCCGGAAATCTATGACGGCATCATCGAGATCAAGGCCGTCGCCCGCGACCCGGGCAGCCGCGCCAAGATCGCCGTGATCTCATATGACAACTCCATCGACCCGGTCGGCGCTTGCGTCGGTATGCGCGGTTCGCGCGTGCAGGCCGTCGTGAACGAGTTGCAGGGCGAAAAGATCGACATCATTCCTTGGAATCAGGATCAAGCGACCTTCCTTGTGAACGCGCTGCAGCCTGCCGAAGTGTCCAAGGTCGTGATCGACGAGGAAGTTGGCAAGATCACCGTTGTGGTGCCGGATGAGCAACTGTCGCTTGCCATCGGTCGTCGCGGCCAAAACGTCCGTCTGGCCAGCCAACTGACGAATCTCGACATCGACATCATGACGGAAACCGACGAATCGGCCCGCCGTCAGGCCGAATTTGCCCAACGCACCAAGCTGTTCATGGACACGCTGGATATCGACGAGATGATGGCGCAGCTTCTGGTCTCGGAAGGCTTCACCAATCTGGAAGAAGTGGCTTACGTCGAGACGGACGAGCTTTTGTCCATCGACGGCTTCGACGAGGGCACGGCTGGCGAACTGCAAGCCCGTGCGCGGGATTACCTGGAAGCGGCAAATAACAAAGCCCTTGAAAACGCTAAGGCTTTCGGCGTTCAGGAAGAACTGCTGTCCTTCGAAGGTCTGACGCCGCAGATGCTGGAAGCGCTTGGCAAAGAGGGCATCAAGACTCTGGAAGACTTCGCGACCTGCGCTGATTGGGAACTGTCGGGCGGCTGGACCACCGAAAATGGCCAGCGCAAGAAGGATGAGGGGATCCTTGAGAAGTTCGAGATGAGCCTTGAAGAGGCTCAGACCCTTGTGATGACGGCGCGCGTGATGCTCGGCTGGGTTGACCCGACCGCGCTGGACGCACCGGTTGAAGAAGAGGAGGCCGGGGCTTAACTTAGCCCCGGAACCCAGCTGACACGCGGCGGCCGCACCACCGATCTGGACGAACCCGAACGCAAGTGCATTGTGACCGGGGAAGTGCAGCCCAAGTCGGGCCTCGTCCGGTTCTGCCTTGACCCGGAAGGCGTGGTTACGCCGGACATTCTGGCCAAGCTGCCGGGGCGGGGTTTCTACGTCTCGGCGGATCGCAAGGCGATTGAGAAAGCGGCGGCGAAGGGCCTGTTTGCCCGCGCCGCCAAACAGCCCGTCAAGGTGCCGGAAGGCCTTGCCAATCTGGTCGAGGCGCTGCTGCTGAGGCGGGTACAGGAATCCATCTCGCTCTGTCGCAAGGCGAACGCCGCTGTGACCGGGTACGAGAAGGTCAAGGAATGGCTGATGGATGGCCGCGCACGGGTTCTGGTTCAGGCCTCTGACGGATCCGAGCGTGGCAAAACGAAACTGAGGCCGCCGGAAATCGGTGGCAGGTTCATTGGTTGCCTTACGGCACGGGAATTGGGTTTGTCCTTTGGACGCGAACGTGCGATACACGCCGCGCTTGCGACTGGTGTCCTTACGACTCGTGTTGTAGAGGAAGCGGCAAGGCTGGGGGGTATGCGGGAGCAGACCACCGGGCATGATGGCGGCGACGATGCCGCCTTGAAGGATATGTAGGACGCATGAGCGATACAGACGGCAAAAAACCCCTCGGTCTGGGTGGCGCACCTCGTTCCGGTCAGGTGAAGCAAAGCTTCTCCCATGGCCGCACGAAAAGCGTCGTGGTCGAGGTCAAGCGCAAGCTGACGGTGGTGCCGAACAAGGGCCCCGTGCCGACACCCGGAACGGGGGCCGCCGTGGCGACCTCACCACGTTTGGGCGATCCGTCCAAGCGCCCGGCCGGGATTTCCGATGCCGAGATGGAGCGGCGCCTCTCTGCTCTGCGCGCCGCCAAGGCACGTGAGGCTGAGGATGCTGCCAAGCGCGCCGAAGACGAACGCTCCCGCGAAGAGGAGCGTCAGCGCAAGCGCGACGAGAATGAAGCCAAGGAACGCGAAGTCCGCGCCGCCGAAGCTGCCGCCAAGGCCAAAGCAGACGAGGAAGCTGCCGCCAAGGCCGCTGCCGAAGCCGCAGCCAAGGCTGCCGAGGAAGCCAAGAAGGCTCCAGCCCCCGCACAGACGCGCTCTTCGCCGCGCAATGACAGCAACTCCGCCCCCGCCTCGCGGGCTCCGGCTGGCCGTCCGGCCCCAGCGGCTCCGCAGGATGACGCAGTGTCGCGTGGTCCGGCTTCGGCCAAGCCCGGCCTGCCGCCCCGCCGGACGGATCGTGAGCGGGAAGACCGCGAACGTGCCGCCAACAAGGCCAAGGGTGAAGAAGGCCGCCGCGCTGGCAAGCTGACCCTGTCTGACGCCGTTGCAGATGAAGGCGGCCGTCAGCGCTCCCTCGCCGCGATGAAGCGCAAGCAGGAGAAGGCCCGGCAGAAAGCTTTGGGCCTTGGCCTGAAGCCCGAAAAGCAAGTGCGTGATGTGCAGCTGCCGGAAACCATCGTGGTTTCCGAACTGGCCAACCGCATGGCCGAACGTGGCGCTGACGTCGTGAAGTCGCTTATGAAAATGGGCATGATGGTCACGATGAACCAGGCCATTGACGCAGACACAGCCGAACTGGTGATCGAGGAATTCGGCCACCGCGCTGTGCGTGTGACAGATGCTGACGTCGAACAGGCCATCGATACGGTCAAGGACAAGTCCGAAGACCTCGTCCAGCGCCCGCCGATCGTCACGATCATGGGTCACGTCGACCACGGCAAGACCTCGCTCCTGGACGCCATCCGCCACGCCAATGTGGTTTCGGGCGAAGCGGGCGGGATCACCCAGCACATCGGCGCCTATCAGGTGAAAACTCCGAACGGCCAGCTGGTGACTTTCCTCGATACCCCGGGCCACGCGGCGTTTACGTCGATGCGGTCTCGTGGTGCGCATGTAACGGACATCGTGATCCTCGTGGTTGCGGCGGATGACGCCGTGATGCCACAGACCATCGAAGCCATCGCGCACGCCAAAGCCGCGAAGGTTCCGATCATTGTGGCGATCAACAAGATCGACAAGTACGAAGCCAATCCGCAGAAAGTGCGGACCGACCTTCTGCAACACGATATCGTCGTGGAAGAAATGTCGGGCGACACGCAGGACGTCGAGGTTTCGGCCAAGACTGGCAAGGGTCTGGACCGGCTGCTGGAAGCCATCTCGCTGCAGGCCGAAATTCTGGAACTGCGGTCGAACCCGAACCGTCAGGCCTCTGGCGCTGTGATCGAAGCCAAGCTGGATTCGGGTCGTGGCCCCGTGGCAACGGTTCTGGTGCAGAACGGCACGCTGCGCAAAGGCGACATCTTCGTCGTGGGCGAGCAGTGGGGTAAGGTCCGCGCGCTGATCAACGACAAGGGCGAGACGATCACCGAAGCCGGTCCGTCGGTTCCGGTGGAAGTGTTGGGCCTGTCGGGTACGCCGCATGCGGGTGACACGCTGAACGTGGTCAACACCGAAGCGGAAGCCCGTGAAATCGCCGATTATCGTGAGAAGGCGACCAAGGACAAGCGCGCTGCCGTTGGCGCTGCGACCACGCTGGAACAGCTTATGGCCAAGGCCAAGGCCGACCAATCGGTTGCGGAACTGCCGGTCATCGTCAAGGCAGACGTCCAGGGCTCTGCCGAAGCGATCGTTCAGGCGCTGGAGAAAGTCGGCAACGAAGAGGTGCGCGTTCGCGTGCTGCATTCGGGCGTCGGCGCCATCACCGACAGCGATGTCAGCCTGGCAGAAGCCTCCAAGGCGCCGATCATCGGCTTCAACGTGCGGGCCAATGCGATGGCGCGGGCGTCGGCAACCCAGAAGGGTGTCGAACTGCGCTATTACTCGATCATCTATGATCTGGTGGATGACATCAAGAAGGCCGCCTCTGGCTTGCTCAAGGCCGAGATTCGCGAAACGTTTATCGGCTATGCGACGATCAAAGAGGTGTTCAAGATCACCAACATCGGCAACGTGGCCGGCTGCTTGGTTACCGAAGGCGTTGCCCGCCGGTCTGCCGGCGTGCGGTTGCTGCGCGACAACGTGGTCATCCACGAAGGCACGCTCAAGACGCTCAAGCGCTTCAAGGACGAGGTCAAGGACGTCACGATGGGTCAGGAATGCGGGATGGCCTTCGAACGCTACGAAGACATGCGGGCTGGCGACGTCATCGAAATCTTCGAACGCCAGGAAATCCAGCGCACGCTGGCCTGATCAGCGCGTTCAGCGGACGAAAACAGAAAGGCCGGGCAAATGCCCGGCCTTTCTGTTGGAAACGATACCCGCCGAAAACCTTGCGCCAAGTCTTACCCGACCTTCAGGCGTTGGCCAGGACGGGAGCCTTATAGGATTCGACCGGACGACCCACATAGGTACCGCTGAACACCCGGACAGCGATCTGCCCGTCGCTGAGGTCACGCACGAAAGTGCCTTGAATGAACACACTGCTACCGATGGATATGGTTCTGATCATGTCCCGACTCCTGACATTGTGTCATTTTTTAGAACGATATGTGTAAAGGAGTGGTTAAGATACCGGCAAAATGAAAAAAAGACCCTATCCGGAAGGATACTCTATCGACAAAAGTCGATGCAACAGGTCGGGACAGACCGCCGTGTCAGAGCCAATCGCGCAAAATTGGAATCAACGGCAGGTCGGCGGGCGGCATCGGGTAGTCTCGCAGGCGCTCCGGCTTGACCCAGGCGAGCGTCTGACCCTCGCGCGGGGATGCGATTCCCTCCCAACGGCGGCAGGCGAAGAGCGGCATCAGCAAATGAAACGTCTCATAGGCATGGCTGGCGAAGGTCAGCGGCGCCAGACAGCTTTTCCAAGTGTTGATACCAAGCTCTTCCTGCAACTCGCGAATCAGGGCGGCTTCCGGAGTTTCGTTCGGTTCCACCTTGCCGCCGGGGAATTCCCACAAGCCTGCCAAGGACTTGCCGGGCGGCCGCTGCGCCAGAAGCACGCGGCCATCAGAGTCGATCAAAGCGACGGCAGAAACCAGAACGACCTTCATCAGCTGCGGTAGTCCGCGTTGATTTCGATATAGCGGTTGGTCAGGTCACAGGTCCAGACTTTGCGCTTACCGCTGCCGAGGCCCATGTCGACCGAAATCACAAGCTCGGACCTTTGCATATAGGCGGCACCGTCTTCCTCACGGTACTTCGGATTGCGCCACCCCTTCTCGGCGACAAGGATCGTACCGAAGCGGATCGAAAGCTTGTCGCGGTCAGCCTCGGCGCCGGATTTGCCGATGGCGGCAACGATCCGGCCCCAGTTCGGGTCCTGACCTGCGACAGCAGTCTTGACCAACGGCGAATTGGCGATGGCCAAGGCCACTTTATGCGCATCCGTGTCGGAGGCAGCACCGGTCACATTGACCTCGACGAACTTGGTGGCGCCCTCACCATCGCGGATCACCTGATGGGCCAGGTTTAGCATGACGTCGGACAGGGCAGCCTCGAAGGCGCGCAGCGTGGCGCCTTTCAGCGGTGCGGCGTCAGACTGTCCGGTTGCGGCCAGCAGCAGCGTGTCAGAGGTCGAGGTGTCGCTGTCAACCGTGATGGAGTTGAAGGTGTCGTCCGTGTTGCGCGACAGAAGCTTTTGCAGCGTCGCCGCCGGGATCTTCGCGTCGGTGAAGATATAGACCAGCATCGTCGCCATATCAGGCGCGATCATGCCCGAGCCTTTCGCGATGCCCGCGATGTTGATTTGCCCGCCCTCGCCCTCAATCGTCGCCGCAGCGCCCTTGGGGAAGGTGTCGGTGGTCATCATGGCCTGCGCCGCCATGTCGATGGCATCCTCGCGCAGCGCGGCTTGCAGGGCCGGAATGGCGGTCAGGATGCGGTCGTGCGGCAAAGGCTCGCCAATCACACCGGTAGAAGAGGAAAACACGCGGGAGGCCGGCATGCCAAGTGCTGCAGCCACACCTTCGGTGATGGCGGCAACCGATGTATCGCCCACTGCGCCGGTGAAAGCGTTAGAGTTACCAGAGTTCACGATGATGGCCGCCCCTGTATCTGTCGGCACCTTCATCGCGATCTTGGCCTGACAGTCGCGTACGCAGGCCGACCGAGTGGTCGACCGCGTGAAGACCCCGGCCATTGCCGTGCCCGGGGCCAGACGGACGAGCATCACGTCCTTGCGGTTCTGATAGCGGACCCCGGCCTCGACCGCGGCGAATTCAACGCCGCGGATCAGGGGAAGCTCGGGGAAATGCTCGGGCGCCAGAGGCGAGACCGGTTTGGCCTTCTTGGCCGGAGCAGCCGTTGCCGGCTCAGCCGCCTTCAACGCCTTCAGCTCTTTCTTCAAAGCCTTTGCTTCGGCTTTCCAGTCAGTCTTGCCCATGGCGTCCTCGCTTACTTGTTCAACAGAGTAAGGTCTTTGATCACGGCCGGGTCAATGCCCGCCGTATCAGCGCGCGTGATCGTGGCCTTGTCGGTGATCGCTTTCAACAGGTCCGCGATGGCAGCCTTCTGCACCTCGGACGCGATCTGGTCATGCACGTCGGCCAGGGCCGGGGCGGCCTTGTTCCGGGTTTCAGAGACGAGAATCAGGTGCCAACCGAAGTCGGTCTTGACCGGGCCAACAACCTTGCCAAGCGGAGCCGCGACAACCGCGTCCTCGAAGGGCTTGACCATGGCGCCCAGACCGAACCAACCGAGGTCGCCCCCATTGGCCGCAGAGCCGTCTTTCGAATTGGCCTTGGCTTCATCCGCAAAGGACTTGCCGCCTTCAATCTCGGCCAGGATCGCCTTGGCCTTGTCTTCCGAGTCCACCAGGATGTGGGCTGCGTGGTATTCCAGCGCAGGCGCCATGTCCTTGTACTTGGCGTCATAAGCCTTCTGGATCGCCGTGTCAGATGTGGCATCCTTGACACCGGCAATCATCGCCTCGTTCGCCAGATAGCTGCGCTTCAGGCCGTCCAGCGCGATCGTGTCCTTGGCGGACAGCGTCTCGCCCATCGATTGCTTCAGGGCTTCCTGCTGCACCAATTGGTCGAGGATGCCTTTGAACAGTTGGTCATCCGGCAGGGCCTTGTATTGATCGGGCAGCGCATCGCGGGTGACGATGACATCGCCCAGCGTGATGTTGACGCCGTTCACCGTGGCCAGAACCGTCGCCGCCGACGGAGCATCGGCACGCGCGGGGATGGCAAGCACCGCCGAAAGTGCCAATGCGGCACAGAACCCGTATAGTTTCGACATCTCACACGCTCCTGATGTGGCTGCGGTCTCGCGCAGCGTTGACTATGGCACAGCCAGACCTTAAATCGCACACGTCCCTTTGGAACGGTCCGGGCACAGGGTGGCCAACCTGCCCGGCTCTTCTATTGGGTGACATGGGTGCGGGCAAGGCCAAGCCTCACACGAGCGTGTCAGCACTTGCTGGCGGAATGAATTTGGTCGGGCGGAGTGATGATGCTGGGTCTTGGAACGCTTGCACGGAAAGTCTTTGGCACGCCCAATGACCGCGCTGTCAAAACGATACGCCCCTTGGTGGCGAAGATCAGCGCTTTGGAGCCGCAGTTTGCCGCGCTCAGCGATGAGGGCATCATTGCCAAGACGGCCGAGTTGAAGAAGCGGGTGCAGGAGGGCGGCGAAAGCCTTGATGCCGTGCTGCCGGAAGCCTTCGCCAACTGCCGTGAGGCTGCAAAGCGCGCCTTGGGTCTGCGGGCCTTTGACGTGCAGTTGATGGGCGGCATCTTCCTGCATCAGGGCAACATCGCCGAGATGCGGACTGGCGAAGGCAAGACGCTGGTCGCGACCTTCCCGGCTTATCTGAATGCCCTGTCTGGCAAGGGTGTCCATGTCGTCACCGTGAACGATTACCTCGCCAAGCGCGACGCGGCCTGGATGGGCAAGGTTTACGCTGCCCTCGGCCTGACAACAGGCGTCGTCTATCCCTTCCAGTCGGATGCCGAGAAGATGGAGGCCTACCGCGCCGACATCACCTATGCGACCAACAACGAGTTGGGCTTCGACTACCTGCGTGACAACATGAAGGGCTCCATCGCCGAGATGGGCCAGCGCGGCCACAACTTCGCGATCGTTGACGAGGTCGACTCGATCCTGATCGACGAGGCGCGGACGCCACTGATCATCTCCGGCCCAAGCCAAGACCGCAGCGATCTGTATCAGAAGGTTGATGCGCTGATCCCGGAACTGACGGCTGAACATTTCAAACTCGACGAAAAGACCCGCTCTGCGACCTATACCGAAGAGGGCAACGAGTTCATCGAACTGCGCCTTCGTGCCGCCGGTGTCTTGCCGGATGGTCAATCACTTTACGACCCGGAAAGCACGACCATCGTGCACCACGTCACCCAAGCCCTTCGCGCCCACAAGCTGTACACCCGTGACCAGCAATACATCGTCAAGGATGGCGAGGTCATGCTGATCGACGAATTCACCGGCCGCATGATGCGGGGCCGCCGCTTGTCGGAAGGCCTGCACCAAGCCATCGAAGCCAAAGAACGTGTCAAGGTTCAGCCGGAGAACGTCACTTTGGCTTCCGTGACCTTCCAGAACTATTTCCGCCTGTACACCCGTCTGTCGGGCATGACCGGTACGGCCACAACCGAAGCCGACGAATTCATGGAGATCTACAAGCTGGGCGTGGTCGAAGTGCCGACCAACCGTCCGGTCTCGCGCATCGACGACCATGACCAAGTCTTCCGCACGGCGCGTGAGAAGTACGAAGGCATTGTCAAGTCGATCCGCGCGGCGCATGAAAAGGGCCAACCGATCCTCGTCGGCACCACCTCGATCGAAAAGTCCGAGGCGCTTTCGGACATGCTGAAGAAGGAAGGCATCACCCACAACGTCCTGAACGCCCGCCAGCACGAGGCCGAGGCGCAGATTGTGGCCGACGCAGGCAAGTTC
>CANBRQ010000128.1 GCA_947371955.1 Paracoccaceae bacterium
GTAAAGATGGGGGCGACGAAAGAGGACTTTGACCGGACCGTGGCCGTGCACCCGACGGCAGCGGAAGAACTGGTCACGATGCGCAAGCCCGCGCGCCGCCATCCGCCTGTTTGAGGCGTTTCGACTTGAAATCTGGGTGACAATGCCCAGTTTACCCATGAACATCAGAGAAGGATAACCGATGGCAGGTGGGAATGGCCCCTGGGGCGGCGGAAACGGCCCCGAGGACGAGAAGCGACCCAAACCGGAACCGCGTGACGAACGCCGTGGGCAAGGACCGCAGATTCCCGAACTCGACCAGGTTCTGCGCAGGGGGCAAGAGCGCTTGCGCGTGATCATGGGCGGTGGCGGCAGGGGGCCGGGCGGCGGCGGGTCGTCCAACGGCGACGGCAACTGGTTCTTTTCCCGACAAGGGCTGATTTCGGGGGCAATCGCCCTGGGTCTGGCTTGGGCCTATATGTCGTTCTATCAGGTCCAGCCCAACGAACGCTCGGTCGAGTTGTTTCTGGGCAAGTTCTACCAGGTCAAGGCCGATGGTCTGAACCTGGCACCTTGGCCGATCGTCTCGGCGGAGATCGTCAACACCAGCCAGCAGCGCACGACTGACATTGGCACGGGTGCTGGCGGCGATCTGGACAACGGGCTGATGCTGACCGGGGATCAAAACATTGTGGACATTGAATTCCAGGTGGTCTGGAACGTGAATGACCCGGCGAAGTTCCTGTTCAACCTCGCTGAACCCGAAGACACGATCCGCGCCGTGGCGGAATCCGCCGTGCGCGACATCGTGGCACGCAGCCAGCTGGCGCCGATCCTGAACAAGAACCGCGGCGAGGTGGAAAACGCCCTGACGACGGAAGTACAATCGACGCTGGACACCTATGACAGCGGGATTTCCGTGGTGCGGGTGAACTTGCTGAAGTCCGACGTGCCGGCCGAAGTGGCTGACGCTTTCCGGGCTGTGCAGGCCGCGCAACAAGAGCGTGACCGCTTGCAGAAAGAGGCAAATGCCTATGCCAACAAGGTGACAGCTGCGGCGCGCGGTCAAGCCTCGCAAACGGGGCAAGAGGCGCAGGCCTATGCCGCCCGCGTGGTCAATCAGGCAGAAGGAGACGCCAGCCGGTTCGTCTCGGTCTATGACCAGTATGTGAAGGCCCCGGAAGTGACGCGCAAGCGGATGTATCTGGAGACGATGGAGCAGGTTCTGGGTGGCGCGAACAAGGTGATCATGGATGGCGGGGCCAGTCAGGGCACCGTGCCCTATCTGCCCCTGAACAACCTCTTCCTGCCCAAGACGCCTGCCGCCCCCGGAGGAAGCAACTGATGAAGATGATCTATACGCTGCCCGTGCTGGCCATTCTGCTGGCCACGGCGATGTCTTCGATCTTCGTGGTGGATGTCCGCGAAAAGGTGCTGGTTCTGCAGTTCGGCGAAGTAAAACAGGTGGTGGACGAGCCGGGCCTGTATTTCAAGACGCCCTTCATTCAGGACGTCTTCCGCTATGATGACCGGATTCTGGGCCTTGTGACCGACCCGCAGGAAATCACCTTCGCCGACAGCCGGCGTCTGGTGGTGGATGCCTTTGCGCGCTGGCGCATTGTGGACTTGCAGAAGTTCCGCCGGGCCGTGGGCATGGGCGGGATTGATGCGGCGCGCGACAACCTGTCCAAGATCGTGAACCCGGAAGTGCGTGACGTACTGGGGTCAGTTCCCTTGCAGTCCGTGCTGTCGGAAGACCGCGTGGCGCTGATGAACAAGATCCGCGACAATGCGCGGGCGAAGGCCGCCACGCTGGGCGTTGACGTCATCGACGTGCGGCTGACCCGGACCGACCTGCCGCAGCAGAACCTTGATGCGACCTACAGCCGCATGCAGGCCGAACGCCAGCGCGACGCGACGGACGAGATCGCACGCGGCAACGAGGCGGCGCAGACCTTGCGGGCCGAGGCGGATCGTCAGGCGGTGGAGATTACCTCGGAGGCCAGCAAGCAGGCCGAGATCATCCGCGGTCAGGCCGACGCCAAGCGGTCAGGGATCTATGCGGCAGCTTATGGCAAGGACCCGGAGTTCTTCGCCTTCACCCGGTCGCTCAGCGCCTATGCCACGGCCTTCCAGTCTGGCAATACAGCCTTCGTGCTGTCGCCGCAGGGCGAGTTCTTCCAGTACCTGGGCGCGCAAGGGGCGGCTCCGGCGGCTTCTGTTGCCGCAACCAGCGGCGATAAGGCGGCGGCCACGGGCAATGGCACGACGGTGGCGGGGGGCAGTGCCCCCGCAGCGCCGTGACGTTTTGACGGGATTGTTACAGTTCCCCCACCGGGTTCTCACGCCACTTTGAGCCTGCGCGAGTGGGATTGCATTGCAAAACGCGGCCCGGAGCCGAATATGCAGTCATACAATCTTCGGCCCCGCATTGGCGGGGCCGGGCACATCGAGAGGAGTTCGAACGTGCAAGCGACTGATCAGATCATCCGTTTTCCAAGCCTGCGCTCGCCCAAGCCGCGCCGCGCGCTGATGGCGCTGGGCATGGGCCTTGCACTGACGCTGAGCCCCATGGCCGGGGCCGTTCAGGCGCAGGGCGTACCGCCCAGCTTTGCAGACCTTGTGGAAAAATTCTCTCCGGCGGTGGTGGACATCACCACCTCCTCCATCGTGGCAGCGCAGGCCGGTGGCCAGATGCAAGTGCCGCCCGGCTCGCCGTTTGAGAAGTTCTTCAAGGATTTCAACGGCCAGAATGGCCAATCGCCTGACCAGCAGCCGATGGAGCGGTCCGAGGCCTTGGGCTCGGGCTATATCATCTCGGCCGATGGCTATATCGTGACCAACAACCACGTCATCGACGGGGCTGACGATATCGAAGTGGAAACCTTCGGTCACAAGACCTTCAAGGCCAAGCTGGTGGGTCGCGATCTGAAGACCGACGTGGCTTTGCTGAAGGTGGAAAGCAAGGACGCGCTGCCCTTCGTGGCCTTCGGCGACAGCGACAAGATGCGCGTCGGCGACTGGGTCGTGGCGATGGGCAACCCCTTGGGGCAGGGTTTCTCTGTCAGCGCGGGCATCGTCTCGGCGCGTGGGCGCGAGTTGAACGGCACCTATGACGACTTCCTGCAGACCGATGCGGCCATCAACAAGGGCAACTCGGGCGGTCCGCTGTTCAACGTGAACGGCGAAGTGATCGGGATGAACACGGCGATCCTGTCGCCCTCGGGCGGGTCGATCGGGATCGGCTTCTCGATGGCGTCGAACGTGGTCTCGAAGGTCGTCGATCAGCTGAAGCAATACGGTGAAACCCGTCGCGGCTGGCTGGGCGTGCGCATTCAGGACGTGAGCCAGGACGTCGCAGATGCGATGGGCTTGCCCGCGGCTGTGGGTGCCTTGGTCACCGACGTGCCGGATGGTCCGGGCAAGGACGCGGGCATCCTGTCGGGTGACGTCATCGTGACGTTTAACGGCAAGGAAGTGAAGGACTCCAAGGAGTTGGTCCGCATCGTGGCCGACGCGCCGATTGGCGACACGGTTCCGGTTGTGGTGCTGCGCGCCGGCAAGTCGACCGACCTCAGCGTGAAGCTGGGCCGTCGTGAGGATGCCGAGGCGCAACCGGCTGCTGACAAGTCCACCGCCGCTCCGGAGAAGCCCGCAACGGGCGTGGTGCTGGGTCTGACCCTGCAACCCGTGACCGATGAGATGGTGGCCGATCTGGGCATGCAGGCTGGCGACAAGGGGCTGGTCGTGATGAAGGTCGACGTGGCGTCCGAGGCCTATACCAAGGGTCTGCGCGAAGGTGACGTGATCACCGATGCCGGTCAGCAAAAGGTCGCGACCCTGCAAGACCTGCAGGACCGCGTGTCGGAAGCCAAGGATGCCGGCCGCAAGTCGCTGCTGCTGCTTGTCCGCACCCAGGGCGACCCGCGCTTCGTGGCGCTGTCGCTGGAATAAACGACCTAGGCTGACAAGACAGGCGGCGGGATCAAACCCGCCGCCTTTTTCATGTGATCTCGGCCAGAAGCCTGTCGCGGAAGGCCCGCATCCAGGCCACCCGCTCCTCGGCCAGCCTGCGGCCCATCTGGGTCTGCATGAGCCCGGGAAGGGTGAACAGTTTGGTTTCCAGATGATCCAGCGAGAAGTGGCGGTCATCCAGCGCGCGGGCTTCCGCCATCGGGTCTTCGGCATCAAACAGCAGGGCCCCCATGCTGCCAGCCACATGGAACATCCGCGCAATACCGATGGCGCCCAAGGCCTCCAGCCGGTCGGCATCCTGCAGAATCCGCGCCTCCAGTGTCAACGGAGCAATCCCGGCGGAAAAGCTGTGGGTGGCAATGGCATGGGCGACGGCAGCCAGTTTCTGCTCCGGAAAGCCGGTGGTCGCGAGATAGGCGCAAGCCGCCTCTGCCGAAAGGGTCGAGGCGCGGGCCCGGTCGGGTGAGGATTTGGGCAGGTTCACCAGATCATGGAAGAAGGCTGCCGCCTCCAGCACCTGCATATCGGCGTCACCTTGGGCAATGCTTTGGCAATTCGCCCAGACCCGGCGCAGATGGCCCAGATCATGTGCGCCATCCGTCTGCCCGCCCCACTGGCGCAGCACCTCGGCCTCATAGGCCCTCACAGCTTGGACTGTTCCACGGCCACCAGTCCCAAAGTCTCGGCGGCTTTCAGTGACAGAACGGGCGTGTCCAGCCCATGGTCGGCCTGATAGCGGCGGATGGCTGTCATGGTGGCGGGGTCGAGGTCGCCGGTCAGCGGCAGCGTGTAGTAGCCGCGCGCCTTCAGCGCCCGTTGCAGGGTGACGATCGTGTCAGGCGTCAATTGGTTGTAGCAGGGCGTGCGGATATAGACCTCTTCCCGCTCATGCACCATGCGCTGCCGCGCGGTGCTGGAGTAGCTGGCGGGCCGCGTCACCTTGCCGTCCTTGTCGCGCAGTTCGGGCTGGTCCAGCACGGTTTCCGTCACCGTCTCGATCATGGCCGGGATGGTGTCATGGCCCCAGCAGGCGCCTTGTGGTCGGGAGGGTGGGCCGCCGGTGCCGGACTGGATCGCCTCGCCCGTCAGATCCTCGGGGGCGGGGGCGGCCACGGGAACCGGGCTGCCGCAGCCCGCAAGAGACAGGGCTGCCACCAGACCGACCCAAATTCCAACCTTCATCCTGCCTGCCCCGCCTTTTGTTGGCGCCATCATAGGGGCAATGCGGGCTTTGGAAAAGCCTTGCAGGAAGAGTCAGGGCTGATCGCCGGCCCGGGCGATATCTGCCCGGAAATCGGGCGAGAGCAGGCGGTCGAGCATGGGCGACATATCCTCGATCACCTCGGCCACCACATGCACCACCCCGGCATCGCGCTGCAACCGGCCTGTGACCCGCAGCAGGCGGCCCGCAATCACGGCGCGGCGGTAGCGTTCGTACATATTGGCCCAGACGACGACATTGGCGACACCCGTCTCATCCTCCAGCGTCAGGAAGATGACGCCCTTGGCAGTCCCCGGCCGCTGGCGCACCAGCACAAGCCCCGCCACGCAGACCCGCGCCCCGGCCGAGGGTTCATTCAGCCGCGCCGCCGGCAGGGCTGCGGGCGGGCGCGGCCAGGTGTTGGGAACGGGGGTGGGGGTCAACCAGTCGGACATGGGAACGAAGATAGAACAAAGCCTCCTGCCCGGCAAGTCAGCTGCGGCCCTGCGTCACCAGTTTGGTGTGAAACCCCTCGACCGAGTTGCCATGCGGACAGGGCACATCCGGCACCGGCACGCCCAGATGCGCGCAAAGGGGCTCCCAGCCGTCGCCCAGCCGGTGCACCAACAGCCGCCCCGGCGGGACCTCGGCCATGACGGCATCGAGATTGGCCCGGTAAAGCGCGATGGCATGGTCCCTGTCATCCATGCGACCGCCGAATACCTGTCCCTCGATCAGGACCTTGCCGACAGCCGCCGGGTCAGTTCCCCCCGATATTCCTGGCCCGATCGTGCGGGAAAAACTCTCCCACCAGCTTTCGGGGCTCCGCCAGGTCAGGATGACCCGAGCCTCCGGGTAAAGCGCGATCAACTCGCGCCAATAGGCGGCAGAGGGCCAGTCCACACAGGCCGAATAGCCGTGAAACAGGCTCTCCCAGTCCTTCTCACCGCCGGCGACCATGGCCCGCCACACCGCTTCTGCTCGGGATTGCTGATGACCTCGAACATATGATGGCAAGGACCGAACCCCAAAAGGGTCAGCGCCTCGCGCCTCGAATCCGTGCCCGTGCGGCCCCAGCCCGTTCCAATCACTCTCAAGGTCATGCTTTCCTCAGGTTTGCCGATCAAGTTTGACAGGCCCGGGGCTTGCGCGCAACAAGAGGGGTGGCAGCCCGTGCCGGGCTGGGCTAGACAGTCTGCCGTACGTCACTCACGGGGCAATGCTCGATGGCAAAGATCACTTATGTCGAATTTGGCGGCAAGGAACACACGTTGGAAGTGGCCAATGGCCTGACCGTGATGGAAGGCGCCCGCGACAATGGCATTCCGGGCATCGAGGCGGATTGCGGCGGCGCCTGCGCCTGCTCGACCTGCCATGTCTATGTCGATCCGGCCTGGGTCGACAAGCTGCCGAAGAAGGACGCGATGGAAGCCGACATGCTCGACTTCGCCTGGCAGCCGGACCCGGCCCGCTCGCGCTTGACCTGCCAGCTCAAGGTCTCGCCCGCGCTGGAAGGCCTGCGCGTCCAGATGCCGCAAAAACAGATCTGACGGGCCGAACTAAGCCTGGGGCCGGGACAATCCCCCCCCGCCCCCCCTATTCACACTGCCCAAGTATCCCACGGGAGGTCTGGAGGGTGTGAAACCCTCCAGCTGTCGGCCAAAGGCGCGCGGCTAGTTTGTCTTGCGCGCCGGCATGAAGGGCAGGGGCGCCACTGGCACACCCTCTTCCAGCAGCTTGATCGCCTCTTCGGGCTTGGCCTCGCCGTAGATGGACCGTTCTGGCACCGTGCCCTCATGCATCTTGCGCGCCTCGGCCACGAAATTCACGCCGACATATTCCGAATTTTCCTCGACCTTGCGGCGCAGGTCCGCCAGCGCCTTTTCCCGGTCGTTCTGGGGCGTGCTCAAGGCCTCTGACGTGGCAACCCGGGGCGCCATCAAGGCCTTCTCCACCGAAGTCACCCCGCAGACCGGGCAGGCGACATGCCCCGCCAAGGCCAGGCTTTCATAGGCCGCTGCCGACTGGAACCAACTGTCAAAGCCGTGGTCGGCCGTGCATTTCAGCGTGTAACGGATCATGTGGGGGGCTGCTCGGGTTCAGGTCGGACGCGTTCAGATGACAGACCCATGACATAGAGCCGTAACCAAGGACTTTCCAGACCGGATGAGGGCATCTGGCGTCAGGGCGCCAGCGTCGCACGTTTCCCGCGGGCGGCGGGGGCCAGCAACGCTGGCTCCTCGGCCAGACGGTCCAGCAGGGCGCGCAACTCGGTCTCGGCGACGAGACGGGCGGCTTCGCTGGCGGAAAACCACTTGCGCCGCCGTTCTTTGCGTTCGGGAAAGCTGGCTTTCAGGCTTTGCACGCGCAAAGGAAACACTTCGACCGCGCAGGACAGCGTGTCGAGGTTGCGCAGAACCTTGTCGTAACTGTAGTGGCCGATAGAGGTCGGGCTGACCTTGCCCTCGACCCCGGCCTCTTCCCAGGCCTCAATGGCAGCCGCACCCTCGGGGCCCCGCCCGGGCATCGGCCAGCCCTTCGGCAGCACCCAGCGCCGGGTGTCACGCGACGTGACCAGCAAGACCTGTGGCTGCCCTTTGTGCATGCGCCAGCAGAGTGCTGCAACCTGACCCGCCGGAATCGCTGCCGATACCTGAGAGTTGCCCTCGGAAGGGGGGATCGGGGTGGAAATGGACATGTCCGCCTTTGCCTGTATGATTGCCCATCCTGCTTGATGTTTACGCACCAATGCCGGGGCTGGTCTTAAGCGAATGTTGACACATTCGCCAAGCAAAACAAGCGGTGAAGGCCAAGTTAGCGGCGCTGCAGCGTCAGTATTTCGTGAATAAGGGCGTCACCGTCGTCCACTGTGCGCAGGCTTTGGGCACAGGCCTTTGACAGGGCAGCCTGATGACCGGCGTCAAGGCCCTGCAAAGCCAAGGCCAGCGACTCGGGCCCCGCCACGGCCAGCGCTCCCGTCGCCTCTGCCAGGGTCGCGTAAGCGGCCGCGAAGTTGAACACGCAAGGCCCATGCAGGATGGCGCAGCCAAAGCGGGCCGGTTCCCATGGCGAATGCCCGCCACGCGGCGCCAGACTGCCGCCGACAAAGCAGGCTCCTGCGCGGGCATACCAAAGGTCCATCTCGCCCATCGTATCCGCCAGAAACACATCCTCGGCCCCCGGCAAGGCACCCGACGACCTGCGCGCCACCTTAAGCCCGCGCGCTGCGATCAGCCCCGCCACCTCGTCAGCCCGGCGCGGATGCCGGGGTGCCAGGATCAGATGATCGAAACAGGCCCGCGCCGCCATGAAAGCGTCCAGCACCGCCGCCTCCTCGCCCTCATGGGTCGAGGCGGCCAGCAGCCAGCGCGTCCGCGTCTCTGGCGCGGGCAGGTCGGGGGTGGGCAATCGTCGGATACCTACGGCCTTGAGGTCGCAAACCTCACGCAGCCTGTCCCGGGCCAACCCAAGGTCCACAAGCCGCTGCCCCGAGGCCGCATCCTGAGGTGAGGCCAGCGTGACCCTGGCCAAAGCCCGCGCCATCACCGGCTGCAAGGCCTTCCAGCCCTGGTAGCTGCGTTCGGACATTCGCCCGCCGATCAGCGCCACCGGAATGTCCGCCCGCGCGCAAGAGGCGAAGCGGCGCGGATAGATCTCGCCCTCCACCGTCAGCAGCATCTTCGGCGCCCAGGTTTTCAGCACCCGTGCCAAAGACCCGGACAGATCCAGCGGCGCAAAGGCCGCCGTCACGCCCGGCAGGTCCCAGCCCCGCACCATCGCCCGCGCCGTCGTCGTATTGGCCGTCACCAGCACCGACAGGCCGGGATTTTCGGCCAAAAGCCGCTCCAGCACCCAGCGGGCCGAGGCGACCTCGCCATTCGATGCCCCATGCAGCCAGATCGCGGGCCCCTTGGGGTGGGGCAGATGGCCCAACCGCTCGGCCAATCCCTCTGGCGGTTCGGTGCCGGTTATCCGGCGCCAGATGGCGATGGCCAGCATGACCAAGGGCACAGCAGGCAGCAAGAACCGGATCAGACCGCGCATGAACCCTCCTGCCGATGCAGGCGCTGTTTAGGCCCCGCGCCCGCGCAGGGCAAGCTTACAGACGCGGCGGACGCTGGCCCGGCCAATCGGTCGCCTCATGCCAGGCCTGCCCCATCGCCAGCACCGCCGCATCCGCCCCCACCGGCCCAGCCAGCTGCATGCCCATCGGCAAGCCGTTGGCGCCAAAGCCCACCGGCACCGACAGGGTCGGCAAGCCGATCAGGCCCGCCGGAATCACCACCTCCATCCAGCGGTGATAGGTGTCCATCTGCCGGTCGCCAATGCTTTGCGGCCAGCGCCATTCTCCCGGGAAGGGCCAGACCTGCGCCGTGGGCAAGGCAAAGGCGTCATAGGTCCTGAACAGCCGCGCCATATGGGCATAATAGGTAGAGCGGATCACACTCGCCTCATAGACCGCCTGCGCCGACAGGTTCAGGCCCTGCTCGATCTCCCAGATTGTCTCGGGCTTGATCTGTGCCCGCTTCGCGGGGTCGTTGTACAGCGCGCGGAACCCGTTGGCGTTCAGCATGGCGCGCAGGGTGACCCAGGACTGCCACAACTTTTCGGCAGGGAAGGGCGGGGCGATTGGCTCGACAATGGCGCCCATCTCTTCCATCTGGCGCAGGGCCGCCTGGCAGAGGTCCAGTATCCCCGGCTCCATCGCATAGGCGCCCCCCCAGTCTGCCGCCCAGGCGATGCGCTTGCCCTTCAGACTGGCGGCCTGCAAGGCGGCGACATAGTCGCCCGCTGGCCGGTCGAACGGCACCTCAGGGTTGGGACCGGCCTGCACCTGCAACAGGTTGGCAATATCCTCAATGGTTCGGCCCATCGGGCCCTCGGTGGACAGGGTGGCCAGATGGGTGTCGCCATCCGCATCGGCGGGCACCAGCCCCCACGATGGCCGAAACCCGTAAATGTTGCAAAACGCCGCCGGGTTGCGCAGCGAGCCCATCATGTCCGACCCATCCGCCACCGGCAAAAGCCGCGCCGCCAGCGCCGCCGCTGCCCCGCCAGAGGATCCGCCGGGCGTCCGCGTCTGGTCATAGGGGTTGCGCGTCGGCCCGAAGACCGGGTTGAAGGTGTTGCTGCCATGCCCCCATTCGGGCGAGTTGGTCTTGCCAATGAAAATCGCTCCGGCCCCGCGCATCCGCGCCGCCAGAAGATCATCCTTCACCGGCACGAAATCCTTCAAGAGCGTCGAGCCCCAGGTCGTCCGCAACCCCTTGGTCGCGCACAGATCCTTCACCGCAAACGGCATCCCATGCAGCCAGCCGCCCGGAGTTGCATCATCCGCCGCCCGCGCCTCGGCCATCAACTCATCCGCACCCCGCAGCGACACGATGGCATTCAGCCCCGGGTTCACCGCCGCAATCCGCGCCAGATAGCTTGCCATCACTTCAGACGGCGCCACCTGCCGCGCCGCAATCATCCGCGCCAGATCCGAAGCCGAGTGCTGCCACACGTCCATTTGCTCTTTTCCAAATACTCTCGGGAGGTTGTGAGGAGGGCAGACGGCCCTCCTCACGCGGTGGGGGGCTTGGGGGGAGGGCAAGGCCCTCCCCCCAACGCTCCGTTCACTTGTTCAGTTCGGTCCAGATCGCCGTGATGTAGTCCTGCGCCTTGCCGGTGCAGCCGGTCAGGAAGTGGCCTTTGTCCTTCAGTTCGGCCGGAATCACGATTTCCGGCGCGTCCTTCATGTCGGCGGGCATGTACTGGTCAGACCCTGCAATCCCGTTGGCATAGCGTGCGAAAGCCGAGATCAGGGCGGCATTCTCAGGTTCTGCGATGAAGTTCAGGAACTTGTAGGCATTGTCGACGTTCTTGGCGTCCTTCAGAAGGGCGACCTGGTCCATCCACAGGATGAAGCCTTCCTTCGGGTAGCCGTACTTCACTTTCGGATTGTCCAGACGGGCGCGGAAGATCGCCCCGTTCCAGTAAACCGAGGCCAGCACGTCGTTGCTCGCCATCTTCTCGGTCATGCCATAGTCCATCGACAGCCACTTCGGCTTGGCTTCCAACAGCTTGTCGCGAACCTTCTTCATCAGTGCTGGATCGTCCGAGCAGGGCTGGCCGCCTTCGTACATCGTGGTCAGCGCCAGTACGTCGTTCATCTCGGGCGTTACGTTGACCTTGCCAACCAGTTCCGGTGGGGGATCGAGGAAGATGGCCGAAGTGTTGATGTCACCAGCATAAGTGTCAGAGTTCACGGCCATACCTGTGGTGCCCCACTGCCACGGAATGGTATAGGCGCGGCCGGGATCGTAGGTCACGTCCATCCACTCCGGCGCGATGTTCTTGTGGTTGGGTATCTTGGACAGGTCAAGCGGGACGATCAGGCCCTTTTCCACATAGATCTGCACGAAGTTGGCCGAGGGCACCACAAGGTCAAAGCCCGAACCACCGGCCTCGACCTTGGCCAAGGCGGTGTCGTTGCTGTCATAGTCGGTGACGGTGACCTTGATGCCGGTCTCCTTTTCGAACTTGGCCAGCAGTTCGGGGCTTGTGTAGTTGCCCCAGTTGTAAAGCTGCAATTCGCCGTCAGCCGCCGCGATGCTGGCCGATGCCAGCAAAAGCGCCATGGCAGAGAGGATTTTCTTCATGTCAGTCTCCCGGTTGTTGTTTTTGTCAGTCTTTCTTGCGTGTCAGCAGGAAGAACAGGGTCAGCAAGAGAACGGTCAAGGCCAGAAGCAAGGCCGAAATGGCATTGATCTCGGGCGTAATCTGCCGCCTCAACTGCCCCAGCATATAGGTGGGCAAGGTATCCTGCCCGGCCGATTTCACGAAAACCGTGATGACCACGTCGTCCAGCGATGTCACAAAGGCCAGCATCATCCCGGCAAAGATCCCCGGCAACAACAAAGGCAGGGTCACATAGCGGAAGGTCTGCCAGCTTGAGGCGTAAAGATCCGAGGCGGCGGTTTCCAGCGTCAGGTCCATGCCCTCCAGCCTTGCCCGGATCGGCAGATAGGCGAAGGGGATGCAGAAGGCCGCATGCGCCGCGATCAGATAGCCCATGCCGGAATAGCCGGTCGCCTGCTTGATCATGGCAAAGAAGATCAGCAAGGACACCGCCGAGACGATCTCCGGCACCATCAGCGGCTGGTTGATCATGACATAGATGAACGTCTGCCCCGTGAAAGCCTTCCGCCTTGTGGTGCCCAAAGCCGCAAGTGTGGCCACGAAGGTCGAGATCACCGCCGCCGACAGCGCCAGATACAGCGAGCGGATCGTGGCATCCTTGACCTGCGCATTGTCCCAGGCGACCGCGTACCATTGCAGCGAGAAGCCATCCCACGACGACACGGATTTGCCGGCGTT
>CANBRQ010000129.1 GCA_947371955.1 Paracoccaceae bacterium
AGCCGGGTGCGGGTGTGCTCGAACCGCATCAGATCGACGGCAAGCCCGCCCATCATCAGCATGAGGATCATGAAGAACAAGGCAAAGATGATCATGCCGCCGTCCTCGGCGCCGTGGAAGCGGCGAGCCCGCTGGCGGATCAGGTCAAGTCCCGGCAAGACGGAATACGGCATGGCAAAGCACCCTACTCAGCACATCGGGCCGATACCCCGGCCTGATCTATGACGCCCCACCGCCATCCATTTGTCCAAAAGTTGCGAAGAAATAAAGGCAAAAGTGTCGAAACTTATTCTTTCGGGTAGGTGTCGGAACAATCGCGGAAACGTTGATGGGATTGTCACGGAACGGGCAACACCGGATTGCGGCCAAAGTCGCGCAACCCGCCGCAAAGCCGCCGAATTCGCGTCAATTGCGAATCATCTGGGACAAAATGTGACCCGCTGGGAAGGCTTTCTTCGGCGGCGCAGCATGGGCAGATTGCCCATCCTACCTTGTCCCAACCGGCGTCTCAGCCCCGCCGCCTCTGACCCGCCGGTGCGGCGGCGGGCTATTTCACAGTCGTCGACCTCTATCATCTTGGCGACACCCTTCTGTGTGAAGGGGTCCTCGGCATCGGCGGGACGGGCAAAGGTTCCGGACTTGCGCCGGGGCGCCGTGACCTGTCCCGCTGAAAGCTGGGGGCAAGGCGACCGCCTCTCCTCTCGCTTTGCCGCAACGTCAGGCGCAGACTGCCGGACCACAGCCCCTCTGCCGGACTGCGACACCTTTTGTCGCGGGCAGGCCAGTTGTTTGCCGCCACCTGTTGAATATCCCTGCAAAACCCGCGACACTTGAACGCGAGGCAAAAGGAGTCCGCCATGCGGTATTCGGGCTGGAACGTCATCACCGAGGGGCTGTTGGGCAACAAGGGCTGGGGCCGCGCCTGGCGCGATCCGGCCCCCAAGGCCGAGTATGACGCCATCATCATCGGCGGCGGCGGACATGGGCTGGCCACCGCCTATTATCTGGCGAAAAACCACGGCCTGACCAATATCGCCGTGCTGGAGAAGGGCTACCTCGGCTCTGGCAACATCGGCCGCAACACGACCATCGTGCGGGCCAACTACTTCCTGCCGGGCAATTCCGAGTTCTATTCGCACTCCCTGAAACTGTGGGAGAAGCTGGAGACCGAACTCAACTACAACGTCATGCATTCGCAGCGCGGCCACATCATCCTGTTCCACTCCGACGGGCAAAGGGATGCCGCCGTGCGGCGCGGCAATGCCATCGTCAATCAGGGCGATGACGCCGAACTCCTCTCGGTGCCGCAGCTGAAGGAAATGCTCCCCTATCTCGACTACAACCAGACCCGGTTCCCGATCTACGGCGGCCTGATCCAGCGCCGTGCCGGCACCGCCCGCCATGACGCCGTGGCCTGGGGCTATGCCCGCGCCGCTGACAAGCTGGGCGTCGACCTGATCCAGAATTGCGAAGTCACTGGCATCGACATAACCGATGGCCGCGTCACCGGCGTGCAAACCACAAGGGGCCCGATCCGTGCCAAGAAGGTCGGCATGGTCGTCGCCGGCCGATCCAGCCAGGTCGCCGCCATGGCCGGCATGCGCCTGCCGATCGAATCCCACGTGTTGCAAGCCTTCGTGACCGAGGGCCTCAAGCCCGTCATAGACAATGTCGTCAGCTACGGCATGGGCCACTTCTACATCAGCCAGTCCGACAAGGGCGGCCTCGTCTTCGGCGGCGACATTGACATGTATTCCAGCTACGCCTCACGCGGCAACCTGCCGATGGTCGAACACGTGATGGAGGCGGGCATGACACTGATGCCCATGCTGGCCCGCGCCCGGGTGCTGCGGTCCTGGGGCGGCATAATGGACATGACGCCCGACGGCTCCCCCATCATCGACAAGACCCATATCGACGGGCTTTTCGTCGATGCCGGCTGGAACTACGGCGGCTTCAAGGCCGCCCCCGCCTCTGGCTGGTGCATGGCCCACCTGATGGCCACCGGAGCCACCCACGACGTCGCCGCCCGCTTCCGCCTTGACCGTTTCCGCACCGGAAACCTCATGGATGAAGAAGGCACCGGCAGCCAACACAACCTGCATTGAGGGGATGATGCAGCGTCTCCTCATCAGTCTCGTCCTTGGTGCAACGGCGATGCCCGCCGTTGCTGAGGTTGAGGTTTGCACAAACGCCAGATCGAGCATCGGTTGCTACCGGGGCGAAGTTCAGGCCGATCTCCGGAAAATGGTTCCCGATGCTCGTGTTGATGAGTGGGCCAATCTGGGTGTGGCCAACGATGGCAGGCCACAAGTCAGCGTCGTTTTGTCGGCGTCATCGGCAACCATTGCCGCGCCAACTTACCAGACGGCATATTCCCGAACTTTTCCAACCGATGTTGCAAACCTAGTTTGCGGCGTCAGGGATGGATACGGGTTGACCCCAACGTCTGAACACAAATTTGTGGAAGCGGGCGGTGTCGTCGTCTACTCGCTCGTTCTATTTTCCCACTCAGGTCCAACTGTGACCATCGACCATTGCGAGGCTTCCTGATGCGCCTGACCTGTCCCCTGTGTGGTGAACGCGACCGGCGGGAGTTCTATTACTCCGGCTCGGACGATTATCTGAACCGCCCCGCCGCCGATGCGCCCGTCGAGGCGTGGGATGACATGTTGCACCTTCGGGTGAACCCGGCGGGGGTGACCAAGGACCTGTGGTATCACGAAACCGGCTGTGGGTCGTGGCTAGTGGTCACGCGCAACACGGTGACCCATGCGGTGCTGGCGACCGAACTGGTTGCCGCCCGGAAAGGCGTTGCGAAATGAGGATCGCAGGCAAAGGTCTGATCGACCGCACCGAACCTGTCACCTTCACCTTCGACGGGACGCGCTATCATGGCTTCAAGGGCGACACGCTGGCCTCGGCCCTCATGGCCAATGGTGTCCGACTTGTCGGCCGCAGCTTCAAATACCACCGCCCGCGCGGCATCCTCACCGCCGGGCCGGAAGAGCCCAACGCCATGGTCGAGGTCTTGGACAACAGCAGCCAGACCCCCAACACGCGCGCCACTGTACAGGAAATCTACGAGGGGATGGCCGCACAAAGCCAGAACCGCTGGCCATCCCTGCGCTATGACGTGATGGCCGTGAACGACCTCGCAGCGCCCATCCTTGGCGCGGGCTTTTACTACAAGACCTTCATGTGGCCACGCGCCTTCTGGGAAGGCCTGTACGAACCCCTGATCCGCCGCGCCGCCGGCCTTGGCAAGCTGAAGCCCCAGCACGAGACGGCATCTTACGAAAAAGCCTTCGCCTTCTGCGACCTTTTGGTGATCGGCTCCGGCCCTGCGGGACTGATGGCGGCCTTGACGGCGGCGCGGAATGGCGCTGACGTGATCCTGGCCGAGCAGGACAGCGTGATGGGTGGCCGCCTCGTCGCACAGGACAACGCGCTGGGCGCAGGCTGGCTCACGACCACGCTTGCCGAACTGAAAAACCTGCCCAACGTCCGCCTGATGCCCCGCACCACGGTCGTGGGCGCCTACGACCAGGGCACCTATGCCGCCCTTGAACGGGTCGGCCTGCACCTGCCCAACACCCTCCATCTGCCGCGTGAGTGTTTCTGGCGCATCGTGGCGGGTCAGGCGATCATGGCGACCGGCGCGCTGGAACGCCCCATCGCGTTTTCCAACAACGACCGGCCCGGCATCATGCTGGCCTCGGCGGCACAAACCTACCTCAACCGTTTCGGCGTGACACCGGGCCAAAAGGTTACCCTCTTCGCCACCAACGACCATGCCCGCACCGTAGCCCGCCAGTTGATCGCCGCAGGCGTCAAGGTTGTGGCCATCCTTGACAGCCGCCCCGATGCCTCCGCGGTCGAGGATTGCCCGGTCTACCTTTCCGCCGCCGTCACTGACACCCAAGGGCGTCGCACCTTAAGCCAAATCTCCGGCCACCACGCGGGCGGTGATTTCCAGATCGAGACGGACTGCCTGCTGATGTCGGGCGGCTGGAACCCGCTGGTGAACCTCGCCTGCCACCATAACGCCAAACCGTCCTGGCGCGAGGATATCGCAGCCTTCGTCCCGCATCCCGGCATGGTGCCAGGCCTGCACGCGGCGGGTGCGGCCAATGGCCGTTTCTCAACCCACGCAGCCCTGTCAGAGGGCCGCGATACCGCCCTCGCCGCCCTGACTGCGATGGGCAAACCTGCCCAGACCCAAGCCCTGCCGGAAGCCGAGGATGCACCCTACCGCCTGCAAGCTCTCTGGCAGGTTCCGGGCAAGGGCCGCGCCTGGATCGACTTCGCCAATGACGTGACGGTCAAGGACGTGAAGCAGTCGGCACAGGAAGGCTACACCTCGGTCGAGCATATGAAGCGCTACACCACCCAAGGCATGGCGCCCGACCAAGGCAAGAACTCCAACGTGGGCGCCTTGGCCGTGCTGGCCGATGCCACCGGTCGCGGCATTGCCGAGACTGGCACCACCACGTTCCGTGCGCCCTTCACCCCGGTGTCGATCGGCGCACTTGGCGCGGGCGGGCAGGGCGCAGGCTTCGCCCCGCAACGCTACATGACCTCGGACCAAGCCTCGCGCGACCGCGCTGCGCCGATGATTGAGGCGGGCCTTTGGTATCGCCCCAGCTACTTCCCCAAACCGGGGGAAACCACATGGCGGCAATCCTGTGACCGCGAAGTCTTGATGGTACGCTCTGCCGTGGGCGTGGCCGATGTCTCGACGCTGGGCAAGATCGACATCCAAGGCAAGGACGCCGCCCGCTTCCTCGATTTCGTCTACACCAACACCTTCTCTACCCTTCCCGTTGGCCGCGTCCGTTACGGCCTGATGCTGCGCGAGGATGGCTTCGTCATGGACGACGGCACCACCGCGCGTTTGGGGGAAAACCACTACCTGATGACCACCACCACCGCCGCCGCAGGGCAGGTAATGCGGCATCTGGATTTCATCCATCAGGCTTATTGCCCTGACTTTCAGGTCCGTTTCATCTCGGTCACTGAAAGCTGGGCGCAGTTCGCCGTGGCAGGCCCGCTGTCCAAGATGCTGCTGAACTCCCTGCTGGACGAGCGTCTGGCCGATTTCCCCTTCATGTCCTGCGGCGAGGTTACGGTTGAGGGCGTCAAAGCCCGTCTGTTCCGCATCTCCTTCTCGGGCGAAGAGGGCTATGAAATCGCGGTCCCCACCGCTTATGGCGAGGCGCTGTTCCGTGACCTTCTGGCGAAAGCCGAAACCCTCGATGGCGGGCCCTACGGGATGGAGGCGCTCAACGTCATGCGCATCGAGAAAGGCTTCATCACCCATGCCGAGATCCACGGAAGGGTGACCGCCTTCGACATCGGCATGGCCAAGATGGTCGCAGCCAGGAAAGACTGCATCGGCAAGGCCTCGGCCACGCGCCCCGGCCTGAACGGTCCAGAGCGAGAGCAACTTGTGGGACTGCGCTGCGATGCTGCCATCGGTGCTGGCGCCCATCTGTTCACCCCCGGCGACAAGGTCGAGCGGGTGAACGATCAGGGCTACGTTACCTCGGTCTGCTACTCGCCCACCCTCGGCACCAACCTCGCGCTGGCCTTCCTGAAGGATGGCCGTGCACGGCATGGCCAGCGCATCCGCCTCGTTGACCATATGCGCAAGACGGATGTCATCTGCGAGGTGACCGACCCGGTCTTCCTCGACCCGGAAGGAGCGAAACTCCGTGCCTAACCTCATCGCCAAATCCGCCCTCGCAGGCCATGCGCCCGTCACCCTCGCCGGCACCACCCTGGACGAGGCGCACGTGGGTCCGATAACCTCCATCGCCGTCTTTCCCGGCGCGCTAGACGAGGTGAATGCCCGTCTTGGCAGCTTCCCTGCCCCGAACGAGGTGAAGGGCAATCTGATCTGGACCGGCCCCGAACAAGCCTTCCTCATGGGCCAAGCCCCCGACCTTGCGGGCCTCGCCGCCACCACAGATCAGACCGGCGGCTGGGCTGCCCTGCGCCTTACCGGCCCCAAAGCGGCCGACACCCTGATGCGCCTCTACCCCCTTGACCTGCGCGCCGCACATTTCCCCCCCGGCACCTGCGCCCGCTCTCCCTTGGGCCACATGCAGTCGATCCTGATCCGCGAGGCCGACAGCTTTCTCATTCTCGTCTTCCGCTCCATGGCCCGCACCGCCTGGCACGAGATCGAGGCCGCCCTGCAAGCCCTGAACGCCCGCGCCGCAGCAGGCCTCTGACCGAGGCGCCGCTTTTTCATTCGTCCATAAATATCCCACGGGTGGGTCCGGGAGGGTGTGAAACCCTCCCGGCTGCCAGCCGCCTGCGCGTCCTCTGGACAGATGCCGCCCGACACCCGATATACACGACATGGCCCTCCCACCCGGATTCCTTGACGAGCTCCGTACAAGGCTGACCCTATCTCAGGTCGTCGGCCGCAAAGTCACGTGGGATGCCCGCAAGTCCAACATGGCCAAGGGCGACTTTTGGGCGCCGTGTCCCTTCCATCAAGAAAAGTCGCCTTCCTTCCACGTCGATGACCGCAAGGGGTTCTACTACTGCTTCGGCTGCCATGCCAAAGGCGACGCCCTGACCTTCGTCAAGGAAACCGAGAACCTGTCCTTCATCGAAGCCGTCGAACTCCTCGCCCGCGAGGCTGGCATGGTCATGCCCGCCCGCGACCCCGGCGAGGCGCAGCGTTCAGAGGCCCGCACGCATCTGGTTGACGTGATGGAGGAAGCGGTCAAATGGTTCCGCCTGCAACTGAAAACCTCCGCCGCCTCTGACGCCCGCGCTTACCTCGCCAAGCGGGGGCTGAGCCCCGAAGCGCAAGACCGCTGGCACATCGGCTTCGCCCCAGACCTGCGGCAAGGCCTGTTCAATGCGCTCACGCAAAAGGGCATCGCGCCGCAACTGATCATCGACGCAGGGCTTGCGATCAAGCCCGACGGCACGGAAGGTGGGCGCGAAGGCCCACCCTACGACCGCTTCCGGGGCCGCATCATTTTCCCGATCCGCGACGGCCGGGGCAGGGCCATCTCCCTCGGCGGCCGGGCGATGGACCCCGCCGCTCGCGCCAAATACCTCAACGGCCCCGAAACCCCCCTCTTCGACAAGGGCCGCAACCTCTACAACCTCGGGCCCGCCCGCGAAGCCGCAGGCAAAGGCCTGCCGCTGATCGTGGCCGAAGGCTACATGGACGTCATCGCCCTGTCCGAGGCGGGCTTCAAAGCCGCCGTCGCCCCCTTGGGCACCGCCATCACCGAAGACCAGTTGCGCCTGATGTGGCGCGTCGCCGACGAACCGCTGATCTCGCTGGATGGCGACACCGCCGGCATCCGCGCCGCCCTGCGCCTCGTCGACCTCGCCCTGCCCATGCTGGAGGCCGGCAAGGGCCTGCGCTTTGCCATCCTGCCCGGCGGGCAAGACCCCGACGACCTGATCAAGGCACAAGGCGCCCCCGCCATGCAGCGCGTGCTCGACTCTGCGCAACCCATGGTCAACCTGCTGTGGAACCGCGAAACCGAGGGCAAGGTCTTCGACAGCCCCGAACGCAAGGCCGCCCTCGACAAGACCCTCCGCGCGCTGATCGCCCGCATCGCCGACCCCTCGATCCGCAGCCACTACACCGAAGAAATCCGCCGCCTGCGCTCGGGTCTCTTCGGCCCCGCTGTCAAACCTTTCCGGCCATGGACGCCGCGTGCGAAGGGCCAGAAGCCCGACACCAACCCGCAGCCCCTGTCCGCCACCCGCGCCTCTGCCCTCGTGCGCGGAGACGATGCGATGGACGAGGAACTGCGCGAAGCGATGATCCTCGCCACCCTCATCACCCACCCCGGCCTGATCCGCCGCTTCGAATCCGACCTCGAACGCCTTGACCTGACCACCGAAGACCACCGTGCCCTGCGCCAGATCCTGCTCTCCACCCCGGTTCCGCAACTCCCCGCGGCGCTCCAGCACTCCCAAGCCCTTGACGCCCTGATGGCGCGCCCCCATGTGCTGATCGCGCCCCCCGTGCGCAACAAACAGGACCCCGAGCTCGCCCTGCTTTGCCTCGCCGAGGAATTTGCCAAACTTGACGCCCGCAGGGGCGCCCGCCGTGAAGTGGCCGACGCCATGGAAGACCTGACCGGCATCGCCGACGAGGGCCTGACCTGGCGTCTGGCCCAAGCTGCATCGGCACGCCACCGCGCCGATCACCCGAATCGCAACGACCCCGCCGACCTTGGCGAAGACCGCAACGCCCTGTCAAACCACCTGCAATCCCTGATTGATTCAAAAGTCTGGGAAAAGAAACCGCGCTAATCCCCTGCAACTCGCTTGCGATTCGGAGTATTCATCGGGACCTGCGACCGATTCGCCCCTGATTCGCCCCACCGATTCGCATTCCAGACCGGAGCCCCCATGGCCATCAAAGACACTGACGAAGCCAAGCCCGAAGGTGAAGAACAGGATGTCTCGCTCGACATGAGCCAGGCAGCCGTCAAGAAAATGATCGCCGACGCGAAAGAACGCGGCTACCTCACCTACGACCAGCTGAACTCCGTCATGCCGCCCGAGCAGGTCTCGTCCGAGCAGATCGAGGATGTGATGTCGATGCTGTCCGAAATGGGCATCAACATCATCGAGAACGAAGAGGCCGAAGAGGGCGAGACCGAGGGCGGCGAGCTTGTCGAGGTGGCGTCCGGCACCCGTGATGTGGCCGTTGTCTCGACCACGACCGAGGCTTTGGACCGCACCGACGACCCGGTCCGCATGTATCTGCGCGAAATGGGCTCGGTCGAACTGCTGAGCCGCGAAGGCGAAATCGCCATCGCCAAGCGGATCGAAGCCGGTCGCAATACGATGATCGCGGGTCTCTGCGAAAGCCCGCTGACCTTTCAGGCCATCATAATCTGGCGCGACGAACTTCTGTCCGAAGAAATTCTCCTCCGTGACGTGATCGACCTCGAAGCCACCTTTGGCCGCAGCCTTGAGGGCGAAGACGGCATCGTCGGTGCCGAGATCGACGGTCTGGACATGTCCGGCGGCGCCGCCACCCCGCGCCGTGCCCCGGGCGAGCCGGAACTTGACGCCGACGGCAATCCCCTGATGGGCATGGTCGAGGATGACGAAGACGACGAAGACGGCGCCGCCATGTCCTTGGCTGCGATGGAAGCCGCTTTGAAGCCGAAGGTTCTGGAAACCCTCGACCTGATCGCGCGCGACTATACCAAGCTGGAGGAGATGCAGAACCTTCGGATGGATGCCGCCCTCAGCGTCAAGAACCGCTTCACTGCCGGCGACGAGGCCGCCTACCAAAAGCTGCGGTCCGAAATCGTCGTTCTGGTCAACGAACTGCACCTGCACAACAACCGGATCGAAGCGCTGATCGACCAGCTCTACGGCATCAACCGCAAGATCATGTCGATCAACTCCGGCATGGTGAAGCTGGCCGACGCCGCCCGCATCAACCGCCGCGAATTCATCGACGAATATCAGGGCTATGAACTCGACCCCACATGGGTTGACCGCATGGCCGCCAAAGCCGGTCGCGGCTGGCAGGTGCTGATCGAGAAGTCGCGCAAAGCCATCGACGACCTGCGCGCCGATATGGCAGAGGTTGGCAAATACGTCGGCGTGGATATCAGCGAATTCCGCCGCATCGTGAACCAGGTGCAAAAGGGTGAGAAAGAAGCCCGCCAAGCCAAGAAGGAAATGGTCGAAGCCAACCTGCGCCTCGTCATCTCCATCGCCAAGAAATACACCAACCGCGGCTTGCAATTCCTCGACCTCATCCAAGAGGGCAACATCGGCCTGATGAAGGCCGTCGACAAATTTGAATACCGCCGCGGTTATAAATTCTCGACCTACGCGACATGGTGGATCCGCCAAGCCATCACTCGCTCGATCGCCGACCAGGCCCGCACGATCCGCATCCCGGTCCACATGATCGAGACGATCAACAAACTGGTCCGCACCGGCCGCCAGATGCTGCACGAAATCGGCCGCGAGCCTACGCCGGAAGAACTGGCCGAAAAGCTGCAAATGCCGCTGGAAAAGGTCCGCAAGGTGATGAAGATCGCCAAGGAACCGATCTCCTTGGAAACGCCCATCGGTGACGAAGAAGACAGCCAACTCGGCGACTTCATCGAAGACAAGAACGCGATCCTGCCCTTGGATTCCGCCATTCAGGAGAACCTGAAGGAAACCACCACCCGCGTTCTGGCCAGCCTCACCCCCCGCGAAGAACGCGTCCTGCGCATGCGCTTCGGCATCGGCATGAACACCGACCACACGCTGGAAGAGGTCGGTCAGCAGTTCTCGGTCACCCGCGAACGCATCCGGCAGATTGAGGCCAAGGCGCTGAGGAAGCTGAAGCATCCGAGCCGGTCACGGAAGCTGCGGAGTTTCCTGGATCAGTGAGGGAACGATTTGGAGAATCGTGCGGTTGTCGCCTGCCGTCCGGATATTGATCGTAGGCAAGCCTTAAGCATCGAGGCGCTTAGGTTTGCAATCCGGGCGGCTCTTTTCGAATTCGAAAGGATCGTAGAGGCAGCACGACGGCTGGAAGGATTGGAAAATCCCCTCCCTTGGCACGAGGTTTTTCCGGTTCTCGTTGGTTGCTGGTCCGCAGTTGACGCGCTTGATCGAGCCAACGACGTTCTTCAGCACACTGGTGGGCTCAAGACCAAATGGCCATGGGTCGGAGATTTTAAGGCGGCACTTGAGCCTGTTCGAGACGTCCGGAATGGATTGCAACATCTTCATTCACGCATCAGCCAAATGAGTGAGAATTCGCCGCCAACTCTTGGTGCTCTGTCTTGGATAGACAGTAGGGATAAATACACGGTAGTCGGCGTTACCTTGTCGTCGTCGTCTCAACTTTACAGTATTGCTTCGTTGCCGTTTGATAGGCACGAAATGCATTTTGTAAGGGACTTTACGTTTTCGCATGACAAATTTGAAGTAAGTTTGTCTGATTTGATGGCTGCAGCGGATCGGTTCAGTGTTGCGTTTGAGGATTATTTGTTGGCCGAAGGCTTCATGAGTGGAGAAGCAATCCAAGGCGTTCGCTTTCAAATGCGCGTTTTGCGAGACGATACTTTCGGCCAACCTGCGTAGGTCGGGGTGCACCCCGACCCTCGCTCAACCTTGACTCCCCGTACGCAACCCCGTCCATCCTCCCTATGAAAACCCTCTCCTCCACCGAACTCCGCGCCAATCTTTCGGCTGTCATGGACCGCGTGAACGACGACCATGAACCGGTCATCGTCCACCGCGCCAAGGGCAAGCCTGTGGTCATGGTCTCGCTCGAAGACTGGGCCAGCATGGATGAGACGACCTATCTGCTGGCCTCTCCGGCAAATCGGGCGGATTTGATGGCCTCTCTGGCGGATGCCGAGGCGGGCAGGGGCATCGTCAAGACGATCGAAGAGCTTGAGGCGATGGCAGAAGAGTGAACCTGCTGTTCCGACCAAGGGCTTGGGAACATTGGCTGTTTTGGCAGGATACCGACAAGGCGACGGTCAAGAAGATCAATGCCTTGATCAAGGAATGCCTGCGCCACCCCTTCGAGGGTATGGGCAAGCCAGTGCCTTTGAAGGGTGATCTTGCAGGCCTCTGGTCCCGCCGTATCGACCGGGAGCACCGTCTCGTATACAGCGTGACGAAAGACTCGCTTGAGATTGTGACTTGCCGCTACCACCACGGCCCCTGACCGAAAGAACCCCGAATGAACCTCCTCTCCCGCCTCTTCGGCAAATCTGCGCCCGAAGCCAAAGCCTCCGACCCCATCCTGCACAAATCCTGCCGCATTTATCCGCAGCCGGTCAAAGCCGCCGGTGGCTACCGCGTCTCGGCCCGCATCGAGAAAGACTTCGGCGGCACGACGAAAACCCATCTGCTGATCCGCGCCGACACCTGCACCACGCTGGAAGAGGCGACCGATACGTCCATCGCCAAGGCCAAGCTGGCCATCGACCAGTTGGGCGACACGATCTTCGCCTGACAGCGCCCATGGACGCGGGGCCCGGCTTGGCCTAAGGCCATCGCAGCCCTGCCGTCAGAAAGAACCCGCCATGACCGAACCCGAACCTGAAAGCCGCCCCGAACCGCGTGAAGTCACCCCCCTGACGCTGGAGCGGGCAGAGGCCACGATCCGCATCGTGGCAGCGGCGGTCCTGCAGGGCGAACCTGCGCTGACCTATTCGGAACTGGCCCGGCGTCTGGGCATGTCGAAGGTCAACGGGCAGGGCCTGAACTCGTATCTCATCGAGGCGGCGGCGATCTGTGCTGCGCGGGGCTTGCCCAATGTCGGGGTGTTTGTCGTCAGCCAGGTCAGTCTGCAGGCCGGCGCGCCCGTGCCTGCGGAAGGCTCGTTCTCGGATATCTTCTACGCCAAGACCGGTCTCTCGCGGCAGGACGTGCCCGCTGAACAGACCCGCGTCCGGGAATTTG